>NZ_AZDW01000012.1 GCF_001434115.1 Levilactobacillus zymae DSM 19395 | reverse complement strand
TTGTTCTTTGAAAACTAGATATTATCAATTATTTTCCTTTAATTATTAAAGATAATTAAACCGAGAACACCGCGTTTATTTTGAGTTTTTTAATTAGTTTATTCGCTAATACTCAATTAATCAGCGGTCACGAAGTGACCGTTAGGTTAAGTTATGAAGGGCGCATGGTGAATGCCTTGGTACTAGGAGCCGATGAAGGACGGGACTAACACCGATATGCTTCGGGGAGCTGTACGTAAGCTTTGATCCGGAGATTTCCGAATGGGGAAACCCAATCATCTTTACCGATGATTACAACTTGACGAATACATACTCAAGTTGAGGCAGACGTGGGGAACTGAAACATCTAAGTACCCACAGGAAGAGAAAGAAAAATCGATTCCCTAAGTAGCGGCGAGCGAACGGGGAACAGCCCAAACCATCGAGCTTGCTCGGTGGGGTTGTAGGACTGAACATTTGAGTTACCAAAGTTGATGATAACCGAAACATCTGGGAAGGTGTGGCAGAGCGGGTGATACCCCCGTAGGTGAAATCGTCAACCCTCAGTTCAGGATCCTGAGTACGGCCAGACACGTGAAACCTGGTCGGAATCCGGGAGGACCATCTCCCAAGGCTAAATACTCCCTAGTGACCGATAGTGAACCAGTACCGTGAGGGAAAGGTGAAAAGCACCCCGGAAGGGGAGTGAAATAGTTCCTGAAACCATGTGCCTACAATTAGTTAGAGCCCGTTAATGGGTGATAGCGTGCCTTTTGTAGAATGAACCGGCGAGTTACGTTAATTTGCAAGGTTAAGGTGTAAAGACCGGAGCCGTAGCGAAAGCGAGTCTGAAACGGGCGTTTCAGTAAGTTGACGTAGACCCGAAACCAGGTGACCTACCCATGTCCAGGTTGAAGGTGCGGTAAAACGCACTGGAGGACCGAACCCGTGTATGTTGAAAAATGCTGGGATGAGGTGTGGGTAGCGGTGAAATTCCAAACGAACTTGGAGATAGCTGGTTCTCTCCGAAATAGCTTTAGGGTTAGCCTCGGATTTAGAATCGTGGAGGTAGAGCCACTGTTTGGACTAGGGGCCCGTCATGGGTTACTGAATTCAGATAAACTCCGAATGCCACAGATTTATATCCGGGAGTCAGACGATGAGTGATAAGATCCACCGTCGAAAGGGGAACAGCCCAGACCACCAATTAAGGTCCCTAAATATGTGCTGAGTGGAAAAGGATGTGGAATTGCATAGACAGCTAGGATGTTGGCTCAGAAGCAGCCACCATTTAAAGAGTGCGTAATAGCTCACTAGCCGAGTGACTCTGCGCCGAAAATATACCGGGGCTAAGCACATTACCGAAATTGTGGACGCGACTATGTCGCGTGATAGGAGAGCGTTCTAAGGGCGACGAAGCTAGACCGCAAGGACTAGTGGAGCGCTTAGAAGTGAGAATGCCGGTATGAGTAGCGAAAGATCAGTGAGAATCTGATCCACCGAATGACTAAGGTTTCCTGGGGAAGGCTCGTCCTCCCAGGGTTAGTCGGGACCTAAGCCGAGGCCGCAAGGCGTAGGCGATGGATAACAGGTTGATATTCCTGTACTAGTTAATATTGTTTGAACGATGGAGGGACGCAGGAGGCTAAAGCAAGCGCACGATTGGAAATGTGCGTCCAAGCGTCAAGTCTGGTGATGAGTCAAATGCTTATCGCTAAGGACAAGGCGTGACGGGGACCGAATTTTAGTAGGGAAGTGCTCCATGTCACACTGCCGAGAAAAGCTTCTAGTTAGATATTAATTACCCGTACCGCAAACCGACACAGGTAGTCGAGGAGAGTATCCTAAGGTGAGCGAGTGAACTCTCGTTAAGGAACTCGGCAAAATGACCCCGTAACTTCGGGAGAAGGGGTGCTACACGCAAGTGTAGCCGCAGTGAAAAGGCCCAGGCGACTGTTTATCAAAAACACAGGTTTCTGCAAAATCGTAAGATGAAGTATAGGGGCTGACGCCTGCCCGGTGCTGGAAGGTTAAGTGGATGAGTTAGCTTCGGCGAAGCCCAGAAATGAAGCCCCAGTAAACGGCGGCCGTAACTATAACGGTCCTAAGGTAGCGAAATTCCTTGTCGGGTAAGTTCCGACCCGCACGAAAGGCGTAACGATCTGGGCACTGTCTCAACGAGAGACTCGGTGAAATTATATTACCTGTGAAGATGCAGGTTACCCGCGACAGGACGGAAAGACCCCATGGAGCTTTACTGTAGCTTGATATTGGGTGTTGACACAGCTTGTACAGGATAGGTCGGAGCCGTAGATATCGGAACGCTAGTTTCGATGGAGGCGTTGGTGGGATACGACCCTCGCTGTGTGAACACTCTAACCCGCGCCACTTATCGTGGCGGGAGACAGTGTCAGGTGGGCAGTTTGACTGGGGCGGTCGCCTCCTAAAAAGTAACGGAGGCGCCCAAAGGTTCTCTCAGAATGGTTGGAAATCATTCGTCGAGTGTAAAGGCAGAAGAGAGCTTGACTGCGAGACAGACAGGTCGAGCAGGGACGAAAGTCGGGCTTAGTGATCCGGTGGTACCGTATGGAAGGGCCATCGCTCAACGGATAAAAGCTACCCTGGGGATAACAGGCTTATCTCCCCCAAGAGTCCACATCGACGGGGAGGTTTGGCACCTCGATGTCGGCTCATCGCATCCTGGGGCTGTAGTCGGTCCCAAGGGTTGGGCTGTTCGCCCATTAAAGCGGTACGCGAGCTGGGTTCAGAACGTCGTGAGACAGTTCGGTCCCTATCCGTCGCGGGCGTAGGAAATTTGAGAGGAGCTGTCCTTAGTACGAGAGGACCGGGATGGACATACCTCTGGTGTACCAGTTGTGCCGCCAGGCGCATCGCTGGGTAGCTATGTATGGATGAGATAAACGCTGAAAGCATCTAAGTGTGAAACTCGCCTCAAGATGAGATTTCCCATTCCTTTATGGAAGTAAGACCCCTGAGAGATGATCAGGTAGATAGGTTGGAAGTGGCAGCGCCGTGAGGCGTGAAGC
>NZ_AZDW01000057.1 GCF_001434115.1 Levilactobacillus zymae DSM 19395 | reverse complement strand
ACTTGAATCATGTGTTTGATGGGGATTTTGGAGTTTCTGGTGAATAATTCAGGTAAATTTTTGTGACGTTGTCGTTTAAGAATTTAATGAAAAGGAAGCCTTAGCAATGCCAGCAACAGAAACTGGATTAAAGCACTACCAAATGTATGTTAATGGTGAATTTAAGGATTCAACTTCAGGAAAATTGTTAACGGTTATTAACCCTTCAACCGGTGAGAAGATTTCGACCGTGCCGAGTGCAACGCGCGAAGAGACCCAAGAGGCCATCAACGACGCTTACGAAGCTGAGAAGACCTGGAAGTTCGTGCCGGCCGCAACTCGGGGGCAGTACCTCCACGACGTTGCCACGGAAGTTCGCAACCAAGCTGACCATCTGATTGCCCTGCTACAAGAAGAACAGGGGAAGATCAAGTCGTTGGCCACCACGGAAATCATGTTCTCCGCGGACTACTTCGACTACATGGCCGCAGCGGCGCGGACCTATGAAGGAGAAATTCTCCAATCCGACAACGAACACGAAAACATCATGATCGCCAAGCAACCGATTGGGGTAGCCGCGGGCATCTTGCCATGGAACTTCCCATTCTTCCTGATTGCCCGGAAGATGGGACCGGCTTTGGTCACCGGGAACACCATCGTGATGAAACCAAGTTCCGATACGCCTAACCTGGCCTTGGAATTTGCCAAGATTGTCGACAAGGTGGGCATTCCTAAGGGGGTCGTCAACTTTGTGACCGGCCCTGGTTCGGTCGTGGGGGATGAATTATCCCGCAACAAGAAGATTGGTATCATTAGTCTGACCGGGTCCGTCGATTCCGGGAAGCGGGTCATGGCTGCCGCTTCAACGCACATGGCCAAGGTTTCTCTGGAATTAGGTGGGAAGGCGCCAGCCATTGTCTGCAGCGATGCCGACTTAGACTTGGCCGCCCAAGCCATCATCGATTCACGGATCGACAACAACGGGCAACTGTGCAACAACTGTGAACGGATCTACGTTCAAGAAGACGTGGCCGACGAATTTACCAAGAAGTTGACCGCTAAGATGGCCGCCGTTAAGGTTGCCAACCCGATTACCGATAAGGATTCCGGCATGGGACCACTGATCAACCAAGCCGCTTTGGACAAGGTAGACGGCATGGTTCAACGCGCGGTCAAGGCCGGCGGTAAGATCACGACCGGGGGCCACAAGGTCACGATTGAAAACGGGTTCTACTACGAACCAACGGTCATTACCAACGTCAAGCAAGATTCCGAAATCGTCCAGGACGAAATCTTCGGTCCGGTACTGCCAATCGTGACCTACAAGACCTTAGACGACGCCATTAACATGGCGAACGACAGTGACTTTGGGCTGACGTCATCCATCTTCACCCAGAACTTGGATAACGCGGCTCGGGCGGCTAACGAACTGGAAGACGGGGAAACTTACATCAACCGGTTCAACTTCGAAGCCATGAACGGGTCACACTCCGGCTGGAAGGAATCCGGTATCGGCGGTGACGACGGGCGTCATGGGATTGAAGAATACTTGAACACGCATGTTATTTACTTGCAAGGTCATCCAGAAAAGGCTCAAGGCTAAAATCTAACTTTGCAAGAACAGCAGCTTTGATCGAGAGGGTCGTTCTCCAGAGAGGGAGCGGCCCTTTTGTGTAGAGAGTGCGTCCAGGGGCGGTCAGCGGGCGAGCATTAAGGCCGATAACGGGTTTATCCCCGTTCTTTGGGGATGAACCCGTTATCGGAATTAAGCGGAACCCGTTGCCCCTGGTAAGCACGTTTCGGCGGCCGCAGATGGTGCCAGTATCAGGGCGAGAATCTAGCGCATACAGGTAATTAATGGGGGAAAGCAGGCTTGGCTAATTGCTCAATCGGGGTTAAGCGGAGCCGGCTGCCCATCAGTCGCACGTTTCGGCGGCCGCAGATAGCGCCAGTATCAGGGCGAGATACTGTCACTTACGAGTAATTGTTAGGAAGAACCTGGGCTTGGCTAATTGTTCAATCGGAATTAAGCGGAACCCGTTGCCCCTGGTAAGCACGTTTCGGCGGCCGCAGATGGCGCCAGTATCAGGGCGAGAGTCTAGTGCATACTGGTAATTAATGGGGGAAACCAGGCTTGGCTAATTACTCAATTGGGGTTAATACTCGCTGCCTATCCCCCAAAAGCACGTTTCAGTCCCCGCATACCCCCGCCAACCCCACCCACTAACCCATAAATCCCGAAAAAAACTCCGATCATTCGCAAAAGATTCAAGCGAAAGACCGGAGTTAACTTTAAGCCAAATGAATTAACGCCACGCCGCCAATCATAATCAGCAGGCCCACGATTTGGACCAGAGTGACCGGGTTGCGTTTGCTGTCCAGCCAGCCGAAGTTGTCGATCAACAGGCTGCCGCCCATCAAGCCGACCAGAACGATGACCACGGTCAGACCGGTACCTAAGATTGGGACCAGGTAAACGTTACCTAAAACGAAGAGCGCACCAATCACGCCGCCCAGCCACATCCACCAGGGATTCGGGCGGTGGTCGGGTTCAATTAGTTGCCGCGGCGAACGTAAGACCAGGTTGATCACAATCAACGCCAGCGTCCCCACGAAAAACGAAATGAAGGCCGCGTTGAGCGAGGAA
This sequence comes from Levilactobacillus zymae DSM 19395, assembly GCF_001434115.1. GTDB lineage: Bacteria > Bacillota > Bacilli > Lactobacillales > Lactobacillaceae > Levilactobacillus > Levilactobacillus zymae. The sequence goes on along the minus strand of NZ_AZDW01000057.1, from coordinate 21,601 downwards.
TGCAGGACTAACCCCAAGTGACCGTTGATGGCGGATTGCGCCGCGCCCAGCATGCCGGCGAAGATGCCGAGGAGTCGCCAGAGCCACAGTCCCCGAGCAGCTTGTGTGGAAGTGGTCCGGGCCTCATGGCGGTTGAACAACCAGGTGCTCAACGCCACGGTGACCACGACCCCAATTAAGACTAAAACCGCGCCGGCCAACCGAATAGGTGTTAACGGGCTGACTTTGGCGTGAAAGAGCCCGAAGTTATCGATCAGTAGCCCCATCAGAATTTGGCCGAACATAGGGAGAATCACGGTTTGGACGCTGCCGAGTTGGGGAAACAGGAGGATGTTACAGGTCAGGTAGACCACCCCGAAGAACCCGCCGATCCACAGCCAGGCCGGTTGTTGGCTGAACAGGTGGGGACTGAAGAATAGCCGGTGGTCGACGCCCAACGTGACGACAGCCAGAAACAGAGTGCCGATGGTAAAGGAAATTAACGACGCCACGAAGGGTGATCCCACGGAACGCCGTAAGCGTGAATTAATGCTGGTTTGTAACGGTAAGATGAGGCCGATGATGACCCCCATAACTAAGGCAAACAAAACGGTTCCCTCCTCAAAACGTGCTTACTACCAGTAAACACCATTTGCGGCGAGAAGTGGAGATAATTCGCTTGGTTATTTAATGGTGAACGGGCCCGGCAACGTCAAACGGACGTTTAAACGCGGTCTCAATCACCGGTTAAACGTCCGTTTCGGGGGGGAGTGCTACTGGGTAAATAAGTAAATCCTAGAAATCATTCGGGTTGGCGGCTAAGGGGGCGTAGGTATCTTGATCCGCGTCCCGGTAGTCCCACCACTCATTGATGTAGCCGACAAAACCAGCGGCCAACATGGCCTGGTTGAGGAGTTGGTAGTTGTGTTCTTGTTCGGCTGTGCGGGGGTACTCGCGGTGCGCCCGTTCGGAAAAATCGTCGAACGCGCTTTGCATCTCAAGTTCGTGTCCCGCGGCATCGCAGAGGGTTAAATCGAAGGTGACGCCTTTTTGATGCGAGAAGTTCGAATCGGGCTGAGCCACAAAATTCGGGTCGGGGTAAACGTCAAATAAGCGTCGTTGGGCGGTCACCGGGCGATAGGCGTCCCAAACTTTAAGTCGGTAGCCCTGCTGGCGTAGCGCAGCATTGGCGGCGACAAGTTTTTGCGCCGTGCCCGTGCGCGCGATGGCCGTGGTAAAGTCGTAGATAACTTGTCCCGTAAAGTTGTTGGGAGTCGCGTAACGCAAGTCAACTAATAGGGTTGGATCTAAGGTTTGAATGTTGCTAAAGCCGGTCAGTTTGGACATCGAAAACCTCCTTTATGTAACCGATTTCAATATAACAAGTCCCCCTGAAAAAGGCAATAAAAATGCCCACGAAAAAACGGGTTCGTTAGGAACCCGTTGGATGAAAATTATTTAATCGTTTCCACGTGATCCGCCCCGTAAATACCAATATCGGCCACGTGAAGAATGCCGGTGTGTTGCTTACCATTGGCGGTCAGCATGCCGACCTTCTTGTAGGCCATGGTGGTGGTTGAATCGGCCATCACCGCTACGCCTAAGGTCTCGCCGCTGTCGGCGTTGATGCCGGACGGCACATCGATGGCCACGGTGGAGGCGTCGGTAGCGTTAATCGCGTTGACGGCCTCGGCGAATTTACCGGTAATCGGGCGACTCAGACCGACCCCGAAGATGGCGTCGATAATCGTGGTGGCGTTGATCACGTCGTTTAAATCCGTGGTGAACGGAATGTGGTAGTAGTTAGCAATTTTTAATTGTTGGGCCGTTTGGTCCGTGGCCTTGGTGGGGTCACCTAGCAGGTAGATGGCGACGTCAATGTTGCGGACCTTCAGCAAGCGGGCCACGGCAATGCCGTCCCCGCCGTTGTTTCCGGTCGCCGCGACCACCACCACGCGGGTGAGGTCGTAATCATCGTTTAACAGGTTGTTGAAGGTGGCTAACGCCGCGCGTTCCATCAGCACCATGGCGGGAATGCCAATCTCGTTAATGGTATGGGCGTCGTAACTCTGCGCTTGCGCAATCGTAATGGCTTTACTCATTAATAGTCCCTCCTTGGGTTCAAAACAAACAGGTTAAAGGTTTTCGAGTGGGTGATCGAACTGCAACACCCGCATTGAGAGGCGTTGCAACTGCTCGGTCATGGCTTGAAAATTCACGGTGGTATCGGTCGGGGTGACGTTTTGCCACCAGTGATGCAGCACTTGAATCGCCCGCTGGACCAGCTGCTCGCCGGTGGCCGTGAGGGTCAGCTGCTTATTGCGGCGGTCGGTCGGGTCATCGGTCTTTTGCAGGAAATCTAAGGCCACCAGATGGCGAACCATGCGGGTCATCAGGCCTTCGTCCACCGCAATCGTACGTGCCGCCATCCGTTGATTAATGGGACTGGTCTCGGAAACCAAAACGAGCAGGTAAAATTCCGTGATGTTGATGGGGACCTTATCCGCTTCCAGAATTTGGTTCATGTCACGCTGAAATTGACGGTGGAGGATGGCGAGGTTGGTGGTGAAGTCTAGAATGTAGTCTTCCATAAAACGCCCCTCCTTAACGATGCGAACTCGTCACGCGGGAAGTACCCGCGTACTATCTTTAGTTTACACCAGATAACGGTTAAGGATAACGATTCGTCTCGTTCTTTTCGTTAGAATGAAGTGATAGAATAAATTAAAAACAAACTGGGGGAACTAACCATGTTTATTCAAATCCCGACCGATATGGATGAGGTCCAATTACGACAGCTACAATTGAAGAAGCTAGGCGAGGACGTCAGTGAAGACGACGTGATTCGGCAGGGGGTGCTCGACACCTTTCAGACCTTTCTTGACCAGATTGAAGACGGCCACTACGACACCGCCAAATGGCAGGATGAGCAGTTGATCGTCATCGATATTCTGGGCAAGCAGACCGCCACGGTGGCCCCGATGAGCGACTCGTTTTTGAGCGACTTTCGGACCAACGCAGAGGCCACACAACAGTATTTGGAACAACAGGCCGAACGGGCCGCGGGTGGCCGGTAGCCGCTTTTAAGAGGGGGTGTCAGGATGGAACAAGAATCGTTATTCGATAATCCCCAGCAGATGCCGCTGGCCAACCGGGTGCGCCCGGAAACGTTAGACGACTTCGTGGGGCAACGGCACTTGCTGGGACCCGGGAAAATTTTGCGGGAGCTGATTGAAAACGACCAGGTCTCGTCGATGATCTTCTGGGGACCGCCGGGTGTCGGCAAGACCACCTTAGCCGAAATCATTGCTCAGCAGACCCAGGCCAAATTCATCCGGTTTAGTGCGGTCGATAGCAGTATCCGCAAAATCAAGCAGGTCATGCAGCTGGCCGAGGGCGACCGGGAAATCGGCGAGCGCACGTTGGTCTTCGTCGACGAAATCCACCGGTTCAACAAGGCCCAGCAGGACGCCTTTCTGCCCTACGTCGAACGGGGCAGCATCATCTTGATTGGGGCCACCACCGAAAACCCATCGTTTGAACTGAATTCGGCGTTGTTGTCGCGCTGCAAGGTCTTCGTGCTGAAGGCCCTCGAAACCAGCGACATCGAACAGTTGTTAACCAACGCGCTCAAGAATCCGGCGGGGTTCCCGGATTTGACGGTCCAGGTGGGTCCCAACGAACTGCGGGCGATTGCCGAGTTTGCCAACGGGGATGCGCGGACGGCGCTCAATACCTTGGAGATGGCGGTGCTGAACGGTCAGAAGACCGACCAACGGGTGACCGTCACCATGGACGACCTCAAGCAGTTGATTACCCAGAAGTTTGTGTTGTACGACAAGAGCGGCGAGGAACACTACAACATCATCTCCGCGCTGCACAAGTCGATGCGCAACAGTGACGCCGACGCGGCCATTTACTGGTTGTCACGGATGTTGGAGGGCGGCGAAGACCCGTTATACATCGCCCGCCGGCTGGTCCGGTTTGCCAGCGAGGACATCGGGTTGGCCGATACTAACGCGTTGAACGTGGCGGTCAACGTCTTTCAGGCTTGCCAGTTCCTGGGAATGCCGGAGTGTGACGTCCACCTGACCGAGGCGGTGACCTACCTGGCGTTGGCGCCCAAGTCCAACGCCATCTACAAGGCCCGGTTGGCGGCTAAAAAAGACGTCAAGGAGACCCGCGACGAACCGGTGCCGCTACAGATTCGTAACGCCCCGACCAAGCTAATGGCCGACCTAAATTACGGTAAGGACTACCAGTATGCCCACGACACGCCGGACAAGCTGACCACCATGCAAAGCCTGCCGGACGCGTTGGTGGGTCACGAGTACTACCACCCCACGGATCAGGGCCGCGAAGACCTGTTCAAGAAGCGGTTGGATTACGTGAAGAAGTGGCGGCGGGAACATTCCTCAAAGTCGTGAGTCCGGTGACCCATCAGCCAGCAAATTATTTTAAAATTAAAAAAAGATGAGAATTGCCATTGATTTTTCGTTTAGTAGTGCTTATAATAAAAACCAATATTTGAAAAACGTTGAAGAAAAAAGTAACGCGCGCAGCGATGCCCAGTGAGTCACGTTTAGTGAGAAGTGACCGTCTAGCGCAAGTGAAAATCATTTCTGAGTTCGGTGCTGAAAATTTTGTAAGCTACCGTGGCGGCCACCATTACCAGGCTAGCGGATGATTGTCCGTGATGAGTGTGGTGGCTGCGGCCGCCACAAAAAGGTGGTACCGTTCTACTTAAAAATAGAGCCCTTTTCCCGTTTCGGCGGGAGAAGGGCTTTTTTGACGTTAACAGATTAAAAACGACTGGAGGAATCAAGATGGAACAAACAGACAAGCGACACAATTTTTGGCAATTATTAGTGGTGAGTTCGTTAATTTTCGGCATGTTTTTCGGGTCTGGTAACTTGATTTTTCCCGTTCACTTAGGGCAGATGGCGGGGCAGAACTGGTTCACGGCGGCCTTAGGGTTCGCCGTTTCCGGGTCGCTGTTCCCGTTACTAGCAATCTTGGCCGTGGTGGTCACCAAGAGTGACGGCCTCTACGACCTGGCGAAGCCGGTCAGTGCGAAATACGCGGCGGTCTTCCTGGTCTTGGTTCACCTGACCATTGGCCCGTTCTTCGGGACGCCCCGGACGGCCGCGACCGTTTACCAGATGGCGGCCGAACCGTTCTTACCGAAGCAGTGGACCACGTTAGGGCAGTGGCTGTTTACCGCCGCGTTCTTCGCCTTAGCCTACGTCTTAGCGACGCACCAAAACAGTTTAGTCAAAGTGGTTGGTAAGTATTTGAATGCCGGGTTCTTGGCCTTGTTGGCGGTGGTCTTCGTGGTCGCCTTCTTAAAGCCGATGGGGAATGTGGCACACACGCCAACCGTGGCTTACCAGACTAACGCCTCAATCAGTGGGCTGCTGGAAGGTTACAACACCATCGATGCCGTAGCGTTGTTAGCGTTGAGTGTCACCTTCGTCCACGCGGTGCGGGGCTTGGGTTACCGGGATAAGGAATTGACCCGCTTGACCGCCAAGGCCGGCACGTTAAGCATCGTGTTGGAAGTCCTGGTCTACTTCGGCTTAGTTTTGTTAGGAACGTTGAGTTTGGGCCAATTGAAGCTTTCCGACAACGGGGGCGTGGCCTTATCGCAAATCGTGGGGCACTACTTCAGTAACTTCGGGACGGCCTTCTTAGGGGTCCTGGTCACCTTAGGGGTCTTCACTACGGCGTTGGGTCTGGTGACCTCGTTTGCCCAAGACTTCCATAAATTATTCCCGAAGGTCAGCTATCTGGCCTGGTTACGGGTTACGACGGTCGCTTCGTTTTTGGTCGCTAACGCCGGGCTGGACAACATCATCGCTTGGTCGTTACCCGTCTTGATGCTGCTGTACCCGATGTCTTTGGCTTTGATCTTAGTCTCGTTGACCGTCGCCAAGAAACTGTACGCCAGCGTGGTTTACAAGACCACCATCGCGGTTACGGCGGTCCCCGCTGTCTTGGATATGCTGGCCAATGCGCCGGCCGTGGTTGCGACCTTTGGCCCGGTTGCCGCGGTCTTACACGCTTATCACACCTACGTGCCGTTCGCGAGTCTGGGACTCGGGTGGTTGGTTCCTACCGGCTTGGCCTTCTTCTTAAGCCTTGCCTGGGGTCACTTCCGCTTAGTTGCCCAAGAATCCGCGGAACGCGCGCGGTAATCTAAAACTGTCGTCACCGGTCGTGTGGGCCCGGTGGCGACAGTTTTTAATTAGGGTCTGTCTTAAAAGACCAATTTTGAGTATTCAGCGCCTCCGGGCCAGTCAGAAATGGGCTGGAACGGGGTGGGCACGGCTTCAAGCCCATAGCCCAGGTCTTGAAGACCGACCTTTGTCTAGGCCGGCAAAGGACACCGGCCAACACAAATTTCACCCCTGAGCCCATTTCTGACTGGCCCTCCAGCTGATACTGGAATTGATGGCAACTTTAGGATGTTTTTTCAACTGGCTAATTTTGAGTAAGGGTCATTGTTTTGCGTGACGGATGGGCTTTAAGAAAGTTTCTAGTTCAGGTGCTGGAAGTTGCGCGAGAGGGCGTCGGCGCCCTTCATGGCCGCCAGTAACGTCCGCGCATCGACCGGAAAGCCCATGTTGTGGATGGTTTCGCCTTCCTGGGTGGCGAGCTCGGCCACCTTCAGAAGGTCGGCGTCGGTAGCGTCACCCAGATGCAAATCGGCAAACGTGGTCGGGAGACCCAGGGCGACTTCGAAGTCCAGGTATTTACGGAAGCGCGCGTCGCTGGCGCCTTCGAGGACCAGATTGACCAGCGTTCCGAAGGCCACCTTCTGTCCGTGAGACAGCTGATGGACGTCGCCGGAAAGGGCGGTCAACCCATTTTGAAAACTATGAGCGGCGGCCAGTCCGGAACTTTCGGCCCCCACGCCGCTGAGGAGAATGTTGGCCTCGATAATGTGTTCTAGCGCGGGCGTGACCACGTGATCGCTGGCAGCGGCCACGGCCTGGTCCGTGTATTTGAACAGGATTTCTTCACATTTTTCGGCTAAAGCGATACCGGCTGCGGTCTGCTGGGTGTTGAGCGGAAGTAGCGTGGTCTCGCGGGCCCAGGAGACGCTTTGGGATTCCACGTTGGTCGACAGGGCGTCGGCAATGCCATCAATCAGGAAGCGCACCGGCGCACCGGCAATCACGGCGGAGTCCACCAACACGAGGTCGGGGTTCTTGTCGTAGAAGAGATACTTGAGAAATTCGCCGTCCGCCGAGTACAGAACGCTCAGGCGGGTGCAGGGCGAGTCGTTGGACGCTAACGTGGGCACGATGACCACGGGGATGCCCAGCGCGTCACCGACGGCTTTAGTGGTGTCGTTGGTTTTCCCGCCACCTAGGGCGATCACGAACTTGGCATCGGTCCGCTGACCGATGGCCTTGATGCGGTCGATTTCCTCGGGCGAGCTTTCGCCGTTGAACTGAACGTGTTCGATGGTGAGGTTAGCGGTGGTGAGATTATCGTAAAATTTTTGACCGATGAGTTGCCAAACGATGTCGTCGGCGAGCAGTAACCCGTGGTCGCCAAACGGCGTGATGTAGGGGGCGGCGTGTTCAAGCAGTTGATCGCCTTGAACGTAGGTGGACGGACTAGCAAACGCGGTGGTCATGAGAATCCCCTCCATTAGTCTTAGAATAGGGACAGTGTAACCGGATTCAACCGCAAAGGGGGACTTGGGGACTTCACTTAACTAACTTGGTAAGGCGACTAACCACAACCGCAGATTTTGAAGTAAAAAGATTGGACACAACCTTTCTAAAACTAATTACCCGCTAAGTAAAAAAGTGCGTCATGGACCTAGTTTTGTATTAGAATAAAGGTGTTCGGCGCCCTTAGTGTAATGGATAGCACATGAGATTTCGGTCCTCATGATCCGAGTTCGACTCTCGGGGGGCGCATTAATCGGGTATGAACCGGCGGAGACGCTGATGAGACGCTAGTTGTGGCTAGCGCCTTTTTTATTGGCGGTTCAGATTAACCGGTATAAAGGTTTAATCCAAAGAAAAAACTGCTAGCCGTTAAGCTAACAGTTTTCCCGTTAAGGCCGGGCGTACTGGTTCCCGCGAGTTGCGCGCGTGGCACCGTCAGCCTGGGCTTGTGACTCACTTTTGAGCGTATAGTTGCCGGGGTTCTTGACCTGTGAATAGTACTTATTACTGTCAGAGACGTAGACCTTACCAGCTGGGGCAGTAGTCCATTGTCCCGATTTAGTACCTGATTGGGCGGTCGAATGGGTCGTGGTACTCGTCTGATGACTTGCGCCACTGTTGCCGGTACCGTTACCGGCATGGGTACCAGCACTGGCACTCGTGGTGTGACTGGACCGGCGGGGCGCCGCGGTGATTGGCTTAGCGTTGTTGCTGCCGGTATTGTAATCAATCTTGATGCCTTCAGCCGAATTGATCACCGCAATCGCCGTATTGAGTTGCCCGTCGGATGAGTGAATGTCTACAATGGACCCACGGGGGATGGTCTCACTGTGGTAGTAGAGCGGCGTCGTTTGGTACTGGATGGTGTGACTGGTGTTCGGGTTAGCCTTCCAGTAATCTTCCGCGGTTTCTTCGGCGTAACGCATCCCCCCGTTTTGGTCCGCACCAACGTTTTGCGGCCGGGTCCCGGTGGTGAAGTTATTAGCCGACGTGTAGGATTTCGCTCCCAGTAAGCTATCGCCGATGGAATGGCTGCGGTTATAGAGATAACCGTGGTAGGTGCGACCAGTGAAGACGTAACTGATGGCGACCTTGGGATTGGTGGTCGGCCACCCACCGGGTTCCAGTGGATCACCTTGACGGGAGCCTCGTGAATCGGCGTATTCCCCGTAAGTTAAAACGGCGCGGGCGCTACCAGCCCGTCCTTGCGAATCACTAGCGAAATGGTAGTCGCCGGCTTTTAGGTTCTTAAAGCCGGTGGTGTGGGCCTTTCCCAACTTCCAGTAATAGTTCTGGGTGGGACCAGCCGATTCGGCCTTGGTATAGCTGACCAGCTTGGTGAGCACCTGGTTGTTCCGGGACGTGGTGGCCTGTTCCTTAGCGGCCGTCTTGGGTTTGGCCGCGGATTGCTTGGCCGGCTTAGACGTTGAGGACTCAGACGACGAAGACTTGGTCGTCGTGGCGGTCGAGTCGCTGGACGAGTTGTCCAGGTTAGCTTTATCCGAGGCCGTTCTGGTGGTTGACGCACCACCGCCCCCCATACCGATGAAGATGAAGGCGACCACTAAGGCGATGAGCGCGTTGCGTCCCTGGTGGTTGGTGCGTCGATGACCGATTTTCTTGACCGTCCAGAGTCCGCCGAGACCAATGGCGGTAAGCAGACTGAGGAAACCAAGAAATGTGATAAATGTTGCCATGAAAAGTTCCTCCTCAGGAAGTTAAGTAGTGGACCAAAAAATATGTAAATGACCATCGTTGCCATTTTACATAAACCTATTTGGGCAACCTTAAGCATACCAGAAATTTGGTTATGAAAGGGCTTAGGGGTGAAACTTGACCGCGCTGAAGATGTTAATTGCTAAAGGAGTGTGTCCAATGTACCTCAATGTTACGCAAAAAAGCCGGGATCTCTTCCGTGATTACCCGGTCGTTCGCTCGATCGATGTGGCGCAACGTGCAGCCCGCGCCAATCCGATTTTTTCCTGGCACGCCACGGCCATCACGGCGCGGCGCCAACGGTTCGTGTTAATCAGTCACGATGCCAGTGCGTTGTGCGTGGTCCTTAACGCCGCGGATTGCGCGACACAGCGGTTAGCCGACCTATTCTGGGCCCAACTCGCCGCCCAGTGGCCCCAGTACGGTTTAGCGGCCGCCGATTTGACCACCTACCGCCAGGTTGCCGGGGACTGGCAGATCAACCAGCCCCTCGACCATCAGCGGGTGCGGCGGTTAAACGAACAGGGGATGTACGTCGATTTCTTGTGGCAACAGGCGATCACGTCTCCCTTAGAACTCGCGCTGCTGGTGGCGCAGACCCCGCCACTGGGACGGCAGCAACCGCGCCATCAAGTGGCGACCATCGCACGTGACCTGACGCCCGCCCAGTTTCGCTGGCAGCCCTAATGCGACCGGCGGGGCCACACGTGGTGCCCGAACCACAGGGCTACCGCAATTCCCAGGCAGATCAGGACGGTGGACTGGAAGTCCGTTACCAAGTTATAAATGAGCAGGCCCAAAATGCAGATGAGACCTAAAACGATCACGGCCTTGACCGTCATGGCTAGTTTGGCCATCGAAATTCCTCCTTACAGGTTAGGTTACGCGCTACTTTTTAGGGGACAACCGGCGCTGGTGCCAACTTTTTAAATTAAATTGGTTTTTCGCCCGTTGTGGACAGATGGTGACCGCCCCATTTTCTATACTAGAGATAGTGGTTACCCAGTGGGGGTGGCCTCAATCAAGACTGAGGAGTGAGTTGCATGACGGAAGCACAACCTGATTTGAACCAGTACTTACAGGAAAAAGAGCTGGGCGCTAACCTATTGATATATCGTTATAGTCCTATGGATATCATCCGGCCCGGTGGCACCGTAACGTTGTTATCGCCCGAATGGCGGCGCTTAACGGCTCCCGTAGCACGTTATCAACTTTATGAAATGACCGGCCAGCTATATGCCGATAAAGTCGATTTAGTTGATTTGCAAACGACGATAGATCGACTGTTCGCGGGTGAAGACTTGCCCTTCGTCACTGACACTGACCCGGATCTGCCGGCCACTGCCGAATTGATCCGCGGTGCCAGCCAACAGGGACTACGGGTCATTGGAACGCACCAGACGGGCGTTGGTCGGTGGGACGTTGATGATGATGAAACCAGATTGGTGAAGGGGCTCACCGTTGGGGGCAGCTTGGACATCATGACTAGTAGCGATGGAATGTACCAGGAAATCGTCAACCAGGAACAGGCGGTCGTGGCGACCAGCAATGGTGAAGTGAAACCCGATGAGCACCCCTACATGTGGACGACCGAATTTTTTGAAATTGTTGACGCGACGGGAGAGTCGTTACTCAACCAGGTGCCTTTAAGCGCGTTAGGGGCCGTGCTGTTTGCGCTACAGCGGGGGCTGTCTGCAGCGACCGTTAAACGACTCTTGCTGTGGCCGCGATTATCACGCGAGGATTTGGCCGGCGCACAACTGGTCTTGGGGAGTAACGGCTGTTCGAAGGCGTGTTTGATTGAATCCGTTGACGATCTGCAGCGGGTGGCCAATCTCCCAGCGGGTGAAGAATCGCCTGAAAACGCTACTTTCTTACAATTTGTCGCTGAAGACGGCCGCGTGCCATTAAGTTGGCCCATCAATCTCGCAGACGGTGGCGACCTGCTCCACCAGGTCGCTCATGGAATGTCGGTGGACGTGGACCAGCAAGGCCGCCAATTGTCGACGATTCTCAGCCAACTAGCCGACTCGTTGGGCGTTCAAATTCGCCGGTATGACCGTCAATTGACGGATATTTGTGATATTAAACACTTTAAAGTCGCCGCTGATGGTCACCAAATTGAGGACTTACAAGCTAATTCCCGAAAATATAAGGAGTATCATCGAGTGGAAACCGTCTTTGACGTCCTGAATCCGACCACGGAACATTTGTTGGGCTACGACCTGACGTTTAACGAGCTGGTCACGTTCCTCAGCCGCCTCGCTCAGGGCGACAATTAAGCGCACCGGCAGTCGCATATCGCCGTTTTATCATGAACTTACCCTTGGTACGCACAATTAAACCAATTGTTTAACAAAAAACGCTCACCACAACGCCAATTGATCGGCGTTATGGTGAGCGTTTTTACGAATCGGGTTAGTGTTGGTTGATCGCGGCGAGGACTTTTTGGCGACTGTTATCGGCGGTCCAGTGGCCGTTGTTGCTAGGCGAGTAGTGGGGGATGGTTTTGACCGGTCGATGAGCAAACTTCACCAGGTTCTGGTAATGGGCGCCCTGACCCACGGCGATTAGCGTGGCGTCAGCGGGGATGCCCAGGGCGTCGAGGTGGCTTTCGAGGTCCGCCACGACCTGCTGGTTGAAGGCCACGTGTTGGGGATTGCTATCGACCGTTTCGGAGAGGTCGGTCATGAAGGCGCCCCAGAGTGCGGTGCCGTAGAGGGCTGCGGCGAGCTTGTAATCTTGACTCTTCCGCGCGCCGTGGAAATTGGTAAACGATTGGTCGGGTTGGTCGGCTAAGCCGTTGCCGGGGTTCATCCCGACTAAAACGTAGGACATCTGAGCCAGGTAGGCGGTCAGGTCCGCCGGTAACTGGTCCGTTGGAAAATCATCGGGAACGTAGTGCGTCTTGAACAGGGCCTCGCGGGCCTGGTTATCCGCTGCCTGGTCGGCGCCAGCCGGAATGCGCCAAAAAGCAAAACTATCAACTTTGGTAAAGGGTAAAGTCGTCATAATAAGAGGAGTCCTTTCTCAATTTTAGGTCGTGGTGCCACGCGGTGATTGCTTAACCATCGGTAAGGTCAATATAGCATAGGGGGGTGACACAGTTTGTCGTTAGTCGGTCGTCCAGAAAATTTTTTGCCATTATGGGGCGCGTGCTATAATAAGACTACCCTTGGCAGGAGTGGCGCAGCTGGCCACTGACGGACGGTCGACTTGACCGTCCTTTTTTTGTTCATCTTTAAATCGGAAAAAACTTCTCACTTTTTTCGGCCCACAATCCCGTCGCGCCAAATGGTGACACCCTCAAATCGTAAACTAGACTCATCACTTGAGCGAGAACATCGCCAGCCGGAAATCCCCGGTGGTGATGGATGAGACTTTTGACGGAATTTATAGGAGGATACCATGACTAGTCAGGAACGGATTGTGCAGCTATTATTTCGATTATTAGACGGTGAAAGCATCAACTTCCGCGCGGAGGCCCGCGACTACGGGTGTTCCGAACGGACCATGACCAGAGACCAGGCCGTGATCGCCGACGCGCTGGTTCACGAGACGGAATTTGAAATGGGCTACAAGGCCAACACGCACCAACATTACTTGGACCGCGAAGACCAGATTTCACAGGCTGAGGCCCTAGCGCTAATCAAGCTGGTGATTGGGACCCGGGCGTTGAGTCGCGCGGAAATGCAGCGGGTGACCCACCATCTCTTGAACATGCTGTCGTTGAAGACCCAAAAGGCCGTGAAGAAGACGATTGCCACGACCATGGCGGCCTACATCCCCGTGGGTGCCGACCAAAAAATCTTGCCGCGTCTGGCGAAGTTTAGCGACTACATTATCGACAAACAAGCCATCAAGTTTTCTTATCAGAGCAGTGTGCCGCAGGGCAACCACCCCCAGTTTCAGGTGGGCCGGCCCCTCAGCCTCTATTTTGCGGACTACTATTTCTACGTGGTGATGTATCTCGAGGACAATAATCGAAGCGTGGTCTTTCGCCTCGACCGGTTCGATAAGGTCAAATCGTTGAACCGCCAACTGGAGGTGCCGGCCGATAAAAAGACCGACGAGGGCGCCCTGCGCCAGAAGACCTACCTGCTTAACGGGGGCTACGAGCTGCACTACCGGTTCCGGTACTGGGGTTACCCGCAGACCGCGTTGGATAAGTTACCCAAGTCCCAGGTGACCCACCGTCATGACGACGGTAGCGTTACCATCGAAGGCGACCTCTTCTCCCAGGGGGCCCTGTTGTGGGTGTTGGGCCAGGGGGCACTGATCAAGGTGCTGGCCCCCCAGACGTTGATCAACGACGTGAAGGCCACGTTACAGAAGACGCTAGCGTATTACGACTAACCAGAATCCCGTTTCTCCGGTCACGTGACTGGAGTGGCGGGATTTTTTGGCGGTGAGTGAACGAATTCCGCGTTCCGCCCTGCACGAACGGGGCAATTAAGACTAAACTAGAGGGGAGTAAGCGTCTAAGTGGTTTAAGGAGGAATGCACGATGACGGAACAAGCAGAAATGATGGCGCACCTACCCACGCAGATGAAGGCCTGGCAGGTGACCACGCCGGGGCCCATCGACGGGCCGCAATCACCGTTGGAATTGGTGACTAAACCGGTGCCTCAACCGGGACCGGGGGAAACGTTAGTCCGCATCTTGGCCTGCGGGGTGTGTCATACTGATCTCCACGTGAGTGAGGGCGACCTGCCCGTGCACCACGCCCACGTCACGCCGGGGCACGAAATCATCGGCGAGGTGGTCGGTAACGGTCCCCAAACCAACCGGTTCAGGCTGGGTGAACGCATCGGGGTGCCGTGGTTACGTTGGACCTGCGGCGTGTGCCGGTACTGCCGGTCGGGCCGAGAAAACCTATGCCCGCATTCGTTGTATACCGGTTGGGACCACGACGGCGGGTACGCGCAGTACGTGACGGTCCCCGAGGGCTTTGCTTACCGGATTCCGGAGCGGTTTGATTCCGTGACGGCGGCGCCACTGTTGTGTGCCGGTATCATCGGCTACCGGGCCTTCGAACGGGCCAACGTGCCGGCCGGCGGAACGCTGGGGCTTTACGGTTTTGGGGGGTCGGCGCACATTACCGCGCAGATTGCCATCGACCAGGGGATCCAGGTCCACGTCTTCACCCGAGGCAAGGACGCGCAGAAATTTGGCCTACAGCTGGGGGCCGCCTCGGCGCAAGGCGCGTACGACCCGTCGCCGGTCAAGTTGGATTCGGCGATCATGTTCGCGCCGGTGGGCGATATGGTGCCGAACGAACTGGCTAACCTGGCTAAGGGGGGCACCCTCGCGTTAGCGGGGATCCACCTCAGCGATATTCCGGCCCTGAACTACCAGGACCACATTTTCCACGAAAAGAATCTGACCAGCGTGGAAAGTAACACCCGCCGCGACGGGGAGGAATTCTTAACGTTGGCCGACCGGTTGGACATCCACCCGGCCACCACGCCGTACGCCTTTGAGAAAGCCGACGAGGCCTTGCGCTTCGTGAAGCAAGGTGACATCAAGGGTGCGTGCGTGTTGAAGATTGGGGAAGACTGATTAGGTTCTGAAAACACTAAAGCACCGCCACGCAGAGTTACGTGACGGTGCTTTAGTTTGTCTTGAGGGGCAACAAGGTTAGTGATTCCGCTTGCGGTTGAGACCCAGTCCCAAGGTAGCAAGCAACAGGGTCAGACCGGCGACTAGCGGGTTAACGCTGGCTTGGTCGTTGGTCTGCGGTAATTTAGTAGCCGAAACAGTGTTTGTCCGGTCGGTGGCCTGGTGCGTTGAGGTGACTGGTGCGGCCGTGGTTGTGACTTTGGCTGCGGCGCCGTTGGTCATGACGGCCGGCTTAGGCGTCACGCGGTTAGCCTTGGCTGGTTGAGCGGCCCGATCGGCTTGGTTCCCGGTAGCGGGTTGGGCGCCCTGTGACGGCCGGTTAGGTTTCGTCGGGGTCGTCGGTTTAGTTGGCGTTGGAGCCACCTGGTCCCCCTTGCCGTCGTCGCCGTTAGTGGCCACCTTTTCGAAGACGAAGGTGATGGTTTGCGATGCTTCGGCGTAAGTCCCGGTTTGGGTAGCCGGTCCAGTAACCTGGTAACCAGCTAACGTATCGGCGTTAGCGGTGAAGCTGTCGCCAACCTTCCCGGTGAGGGTGTGTTGGCTTAAGACGTTTCCGTTGGCGTCCACGTTCTTGACGATGACCGTCCCGTTAGTTGCCGGTGTATCGATGTCGCCGCCACCACCCGTGGTGATCTTAGCAAAGGTGAAGGTGACGGTCTGCGGCGCTGCGGTGTAGGTCCCCGTTTGGGTGGCTGGCCCGTTGACTTGGTAACCGGTCAGCGTATCGGCGTTAGCGGTGAAGCTGTCGCCGACTTTCCCGGTGAGGGTGTGCTGACTCAGGACGTTGCCATCGGTATCGACGTTTTTAACCAAGACGCTACCTTGTGCGGCTGGCAGTTTGCTAAACGTAAAGGTGATGGTCTGCGGTTCTTCGGTGTAGGTCCCGGTTTGCGTAGCGGGTCCGGTGATTTGGTAACCAGTCAGCGTCGTGTCGGCGTTAGCGGTAAAGGCATCGCCGACGTTGCCGGTCAAGACCTTCTGGCTCAGGACGTTGCCGTCGGTGTCCACGTTCTTGACGGTGACGGTTCCCTTGGAAATGGCGTAAACGAAGGTAACGGTTTGTGGTGCCTCGGTGTAAGTCCCAGTGGTAGTCGGGTCGCTGGTTAACGTGTAACCGTAGATTTTATCAGCGTTGGCGGTGAAATCAGCACCCACGTTGCCGGTCAACGTCTTTTGGCTGATGAGGTTGCCGTCAGTATCTACGTTCTTGACGGTGACGGTCCCTTTGGCGATGGCGTAGACGAAGGTGACGGTTTGCGGTTCTTCGGTGTAGGTTCCAGTGGCGGTGGGGTCACTGGTCAACGTGTAGCCGTAAAGTTTCTCGGCGTTGGTGGTAAAGGCGTCGCCCACGTTGCCAGTCAGGTCCTTTTGGCTAAGCAGGTTGCCCTCGGTATCCACGTTCTTAACGGTGACGGTTCCCTTGGTGTTGGTGTAGTTAAACGTAATGGTTTGTGGGGCTTCTGTATAGGTTCCGTCCACGGTTGGTTCTCCCACCAGCGTGTAGCCGTAGTGTGTGCCGGCGTTAGCGGTGAAGGAATCGTCGATGGTCCCGGTCATGGTGCGTTGGTCCAGTACGGTGCCGTCGGGTGCGACATCCTTCACGGTCACGGTCCCTAGAGTGGAGGCGTAGATGAAGGTGATCGTTTGTGGAGCGTCCGTGTAGACCTTGTTGACGGTGGCCACGTCACTGACTAATTTGTAGTTGGCCAAATCGTCAGCTTGGACGGTGACCCGGTCGCCTTCCTTACCGGTCAAGACGTGTTGACTCAATAAGTTACCTTGCTGGTCAACGTTCTTGACGGTGATGGTACTGTCGACCGCGGGATCTACCCTGAAGGTGATATAGGCGGAATAGTCCGATTGACGATTGCCACCATAGTAAACGGCGAGGAACGTGTAGTAGCCGGCTGGTAGCGATTGCTTGGGCACAAAGTTAAATCCAATTTGGTTCGAGTACTTGAAACCGAACCACGAAGAAACGTTTTCGTGTTGATCGGCCCAGTTGTTCCAGTCGCTGCCTTCTTGGAAAGCGGGCGCCGTGGTGCTGTAAACGAATCGGGATTTATTACTACCGAAAGGACTATAGGAGAAGTTAACGTTGGCGGGCGACCCTGTGGCGATATCTTGAAGCCCGGAAATTTGCGCGCCAACGAAGGGGTTAAACCCGGCTTGAACCTGAGCTTGCGTGTAAGTCGGGCCAATTAGCGACTGGTTTGCGCCTTCGAGTAAGTGGTAGGTATTATCAGTCGGGCTAAGATAGAGCCCGGAAGTGAAGTGATTCTGTTTGTATTGGACAACGGATAGACCACTTAAGTCCGGTAGATTACCGGAAAAGTTGTTATTGTAAACCTTGAGCGTCCCCCGGTCTTTAAGTCCGGTCCAAGTTGAAAAGTCGGGAAGGGAGCCGCTTAATTGGTTGTTGCTGACATCGAGGATTCCTAAGTTTTTTATTGAGGATAGATCTGGTAAATCGCCGGTGAGTTTGTTGTCTGGTAACGTGACCGTAGTTAGATTCTGGTACTTAACTAAACCGGTAAGGTCGCCGGTGAGTCCTAAATTATCTAAGGAAAGACGTGTCAAATTGGTGTTATTGGGCAGGTAGGTCGCCAAAAAATCGTTAAGTGGCAGGTTCCAATTCAGGTTAGCACTATCGGAATTGACGATGCGGAAGGTCACCATGGCGGGCGCAAAATCAAAGTTGATCATACCTGATGGCATTAAGTTAGTATCAGTTATTTCAAAACTTTTAAGGTTAGTGAACCGTTCCAGTCCCTTTAGGCTCGTTAAGTTAGGTTGATTTTGATAATTTGCATTAGATAATGAAAATGACACATTGACGAATTGATAGAGGTTTTCGTCGGTAACGATAGTTCCTTGAATTGTACCGTCGGGATTTTGTACGGTGCGGTCACCGGTGATTGCGGCTTCAATCCACTGCCGCAGGGCGGGATCGGGCATCCAGTTTACCGCGTTGTTGGGGTCGGTCGTGGGATCGGCTTCGGTCTCAACTTCGGGCTTAACGGTAGCGTCCGCCTCGGTGTTCACTGCCGGGTCGGCCGCTGAAGCCTTAGTGCCGGTGTTGGTGTCATTGTCAGCCGCTGGGTCGGCAACGGGGGTAGCGGGTGCTTTCAGTGCTGGGGTGGCGGACTTGACGCCGGATTTGATTACGGGCGTTGGGGTGGGGTCTTGTTCGCTGGCGGAGGCCTTAGCCGCAGGTTCGGTCGATTCGGGTTCCGGAGCAACGGTCGTCTTTGAAGCGGCTGGAACCTCAGCCTCGGGTGCCTTAGTTTCGGGTGCCTTAGTTTCGGGTGCCTTAGTTTCGGGTGCCTTAGTTTCGGGTGTCTCAGTTTCAGGCGTCTTAGTTGCGGGTGCTGGTGATTCTTCAACGGGTGCCGCCGGGGTTGAATTCTCAACTTTAGCGGGTGCCGGTGTGGTGGTCCTTAAAGTCGTCGTGGCCGCTGGTTGGGCCTTGGCGGTCGCGTCGACTTGTTGAGTATCTGCGGTTGGTGCTGCGTCTGACGTGTTGGTATCGGCTTGAGCCACGGCGGTGCTTCCCAACAGGCCTAAGCCCAGGGTGGTGACCGTTAAGCAAGCGTAAACCCAGTGCTTGCCTGCCTTATAGCTCTTATAGTGTTCCTTGGTTTCGTTTAAGATGTTCTTCATGATTGAGATCCCCCTCAAGATATCAATGCAACGTTGTTACCGGAACGGCCGCATGACCGCCCCGTTTAAACGAATTAAGTAAGTGACCAACAACTATTAACCAGAAAGAATAACCGATTAGCGGTTATAATTACCACATAATTAGTTAAATGGACAATCCGGTTTTCACCTATATTGTAGCCACCCCACACTGGAATATCAAGGGGGATTATGACTTATGATAAATAAAGTTCAGGTGGGTAATGGTAATATAGTGTTTTCAAAATATTTATAATGGCTGATTTTCAGAGAAAGCTAACATTGACAGTGATTAACGGGTGTAAGGATAATGACTTAAGTAACACAACCTTTTAAGTGGTCTAGTAGCGAATTATCCGCTAAATTTCGATTATAAGGGGTGGTTTGCATAAAATCAGCCATAAGTAAATCACTAAAAAACGGGTAAAATGATTTACGGAATAACTAAACCGGTTAACTGGCGACACCCATCCGGAAAAGTCAAGACTGCCGTTATCCGCCATTTTGGCGTAGACTAAGGCGATTCGGGAGGTGGGACCATGGTGCCCAAATTTTTAGTGAGTGGGGTAGTCGCAACGGTGTTGTTGGCTGGTGGGGTGGCTGCGTGTCACCGACAACCAACTACCGCGGCCCCGGCGGCCAGTTCGACGTCTAAGCCCGCTCGTCCGGCGGAGACGCCGCTAACGGTGCGTGCATTACGGCAACAGCCCAAGTTGTTAGACACTAGTCTCATCTATTTTGCGGTGAAGCATACGTCGGTCCAACGCTGGCAGGAAGTCTCGGACTTCAAGCTGGGCTGGCAAGTGGAGACGGAACGGGTGCAGGGCACCAAGCGTTATTCGGTTTGGCCGGACGCCCACATTCAGGAAAGCCAAAAGAAATTGGAGCCAAACTGGTTTACGTTAAAGGGCCAACGGGTGACCTACGAAAGTTTTGTGGTGCATTCCGATGGAGATTATACGGTGGTCCACACCACGCTGGCGCGGGTCGTCCAGCGAATCAACCAGGATCACGCCGCAAAGCGCGTGCGTCACATGACCAACAACTTAACCATTTTAGAGAAGTAACCCGCGGCTTGACCGCGGGCTGACCCAGGCGGCCACGGCGACGTAGTTACACGTCTCCCGCAAGACGATTTCCAGTTGGGAGACCGGACGGCCAGCATGGTTATGGGCTGACTGTTTGACCGGGCGGGCACGGTGCTGATTCTGAGTTTGGGCGACACCTTGGCCATCTTCGGCCGGATGGCGCCCAACCGTGACGACCACTAGGCAAACGGGGGAGCACTCCCCTTGGTTTTGGAGAAAAACGCTGGAATTGCCCGGTTAACTAGCCTATCATTTAATGTAACCATGATTAAACGAGGGGGGACCGCTGATGATCGACAACCTAGATCAACGCCTGATTGGACGTCAATTTGTGCTGAGCCAGGCGGATGTGACCGTGGGCGCCACATTCTACGGAATCTTCTATCGGCTACACGCAGCGGAAACGTTGCACGTTGGCGATACAGTGAAAGTGGTACAAGCGGACCAGCACGGTTTGACGGTTCAAGTCGTGCCGGCCCAACGAGGGGGAGATTAAGATGTGGGGGACAATTACACTAATTATCATTATATTGGTGATCGCGTTGGTCTTACTGAACATGGTCAAAATTATCACGCAACCGGATCGGGGCGTGGTCATCACGTTAGGGAAGTACAACAAGACGTTGACGCCCGGCTTTCACCTGATTGCGCCGTTCATCTCGCACGTGATTCGGGTCAGCACGGCCCAAACACCCGTGGATTTGGACGAGCAGATTGTGATCACCAAGGATAACGCGGAGATTTCCGTGAAGATTTCGCTGAAATACCACGTTACCAACATCGAGGACTTTGTGTTCAAGAACGAAGACTCGGTGCGCAGTATGACCCAGGATACCCGGGCGTCATTGCGGGGCATCATTGGGAATAAGGAACTCAACGAGGTCTTGAACGGGACCGAGGAGATCAACCAGGCGCTGTTTTCGGGGTTGTCCGACGTGACGGCCGGTTACGGGTTAAACGTTGACCGGGTCAACATCGATTCGGTCAATCCGTCTAAGGACATCCAAGATTCGATGAACAAATTGCTGAAGGCCACCCGGGAACGGGACGCGGCGATTGCCACGGCCGAAGGGAAGAGTAAGTCGATTACGCTGGAAAACGAAGCCAACAACCAGGCCTTGTTGGCCACCAACACCGCGCAAAACACGGCGTTGGTCAATTCGGCGACGGCCAAGGCCACGGCAATCCATACGGAGGCCGATGCGCAGGCTTATCGGGTAGCCAAGTTGGATGCGGCGTTGAAGGGGTCCTCACAGAACTACTTCATCTCGCAAAACATCGCGGCCTTCAAGGAACTGGCCAAGAGCGACGCCAACACCGTGATCATGCCGAACAGTACCATTGACAGTCTGGGCACGATTCCGGCGATTGCGAAGGCCTTTCGCAGTGCAGACCACACCACTAACCAAGATTAACTAGCAATAGAGTGAACTACTCGGCCGTAAACGACCGAGCTTCTGGGAACATTGAGGAGTGTTTAGGCCGTTATGTCGGTATGCCGAGTACCTAACTCACAGAACTCAACTCTTTTACCAAGGCTAGTCCCTAGCCTGATAGACTTTATTGGGCCGTTTTTAGCCCTCTATGTAAGATATTAACGGCCGCATTGATATCACGATCGTGGTGTGTCCCACACTTTGGACAAGTCCATTCGCGAATTTCGAGCGGTTTCTGACCACTTTGATACCCACAGCTAGCGCATTGCTGACTAGTATAGTTGGGGTTCACCACAATGAGCTGCTTACCATACCACTGGCACTTGTAAGCTAGCATGGTTCGAAACTGGTACCAACTCGCATTGGCAATTGACTTGGCCAGGTGATGAT
>NZ_AZDW01000056.1 GCF_001434115.1 Levilactobacillus zymae DSM 19395 | reverse complement strand
TTTTGAAAAACATGAAAACTGACGACTTTTTTGGAAGGTATGAATAATTCAGGTTAATTATCAGTCTGCAAAATCCACTTTTCCCTGGGAGGCGCGAGCATGATGAATCGAGTTGGCATTTTAGGTCGTACGAATACGTTAAAAGACCGCGTGGCGTTTTTGGTCAATCAGCAACCCAACTGCGCGGTCACGACGCGGTTGACGGCTTGGTCCGAATTGCAGGTCGCCCTCCCGACGCTGGACGTTTTGATCGTCATCGCGCCAGATTATACCGAAGACCTGATGACCCTAGCTCACGCCTACCTGGACCCTTTGGACCCCACTACGCAGGTGGTGGCTTTGGGCAATCTTTGTTCCAAGCCCTTAGCCGAGGACTACCTGGCTCAGGGTATCGCCGCCTACATTCTGGCCGATTCCCCCAACCACGAAATCGTCTGGGCGTTGCAAAGCGTGCTGGACGGTCAAGCCTACCTGGACGCGCAGATTGATCCCTGTCCCACCCGCGAACAGTTGCACAACAACAATTACACGCGCCTTTCCAAACGGGAAATTGAGGTCTTTCCCCTGATGGTCCTGGGCTATTCCAATAAGTCGATTGCCACGCGGCTCTACATCTCGCCGAAGACCGTGGAAGCCCATAAGGCCAGCATCATGCACAAACTCAACATCCACTCGCGGCCCGAATTGGTGCGCTATGCGTTAAATAATAATCTAATCAACGCCTAAACTAAACCCAGGCTCCCCGCTAATCAACGGAGAGCCTGGGTTTTCGTTTGATGGTCATTTAAATCATTAATTTATTCGTGGACCCCGAGCGCAATCTTGGCGTAGCGGCTCATCTTGCTAATGTTCCAAGCGGGTTCCCAGACCAGTTCTAGGTCACAGGTCTCGACCCCGTCCGCCGCCATAACGGCCTGGCTGATCTGGTTTGCCAACACGTTTCCAATGGGGCAGCCCATCGTGGTAAGCGTCATGGTGAGGTCACAATGACCGTCCGTGACCTTCACGCCATAGATCAGTCCAAGGTTGACGATATCCACCCCGAGTTCGGGATCAATCACCTTTTCTAGTTCCGCGACAACGTTTGATTCAACGGGTGATAAACTTTCGGTATCCACGTGAATTCCTCCTTCGGGTCGGGGCCGGCTTTACTTGGGCCCAGCGACCCACTTATCCATAGTTTCATTATACCGGAAACCGCTCTCAAAATAATCAGGAACTTCCCCTATCTTACCGGGAAACTTAGTCTAGCCGATGCAAAAAGGAGGGCATCAAAAAAGTCCTAATGTTAGGTTGAAGTTACGCTAACATTAGAACTTTATAGACTGGACTGAACCGGAGACTGAATCAGCTTCCATCACGTCACACCTCTTTATTTAATTTTTGAGTGTTATTTTTTAACCTTAAGGTTTACATATTGACGGCTAATAATTGGTCCATCTGACCGTTCGTCATGTTCAATTCACGTAATCTAAGAAGTGTCTCCTTTAAATTCTCATATTCAGCTTCTGTATACAACCGATTGTCAATTTCAATATCGTAGTCCGCCATGATGGTATAAAGTTCCTGATTCAACTTTCTCTGGATATCTTTCTTGGTTAACATAGGCAACGCCCTCCTTTTTAAATTAATCATAATTCTATCACATAAATCCAGGATTAACAGGGGGTTGCGTGATTTGATAAATCTTTCTCAGTGCCAAGTAACGGTTACCAATCGTATGATTAATGAACGTAAACCCTTTTACGTATCAACCCAATACCATGTGTTTTTATTAACATGATAATTCGTATAAATGTAAGCTTTATAAACTTTCGTTAATAAAATCTCATAATCAATAGAATCTTTTCTCAGTGAATCCTCATAAAGCCTATCAGACCGCGATTTACCTTTTTTAACCCTTAACGGGGCTAGTTTACGTTCCCCGAATATATGCTATACTGCTTTTAATTTAAATTCGGGGGTGAGTTTTATGACGCTTATTAATATCATTGGACCGTTTTGTTTAACTGCTGTAATCGTCTTGGTGATCTATCATCAAATCATTTGGGGCATGAAACAGGGCTCTAAGATTACGGCCTTAATTTTTCCCGTTGGCTATGCCACGTTTAGCCCCCTCCTCACGTTTGCCTTAGTCGGTGTGACCGACCAAAGTCTCCTGTTCGCCGGTTCTCAGCTCATCGTGGCTTACTGGCTCTACTGGATCTATCAATGGGGCCAACAACACCCCCAAAAGCCCCATCACCCACAAGAACCCTTAGATGACCGCCATCATTTAACGCTGGCCCAACGAAACGATAAACTCAAATAGCTCAAATCAAAAAGGAAGGCTTGGCCCCGATTGGCGCCATCCTTCCTTTTTTGCGACTATTCTTTACTTTTTAATTCTTCATCTTTAACTACTTGCAAGTAACGGTACACACTCGGATCCGACACGTGGAGGACCTTCGCCAGTTCACTTACGGCATCCTTTAATAGGAAGTAACCTTGGTGATACAGGCTCCGGACGATCTCTAACTTATCCTCCCGCTTCAAGTAATCCACCGAGACGCCGTGCCGAGCACAGGTACTTTGCGTGACTTCCTTGGCCAGGTCGTTGATCGACGTGGTCAAGTGTTCCGGTTCAACCTCTTCCGTAGCCTTGGGGGCCTTTGGGGCGCCCTTGGTTTGATAAATGGTCGGGGAATTCAGGTGCTTGTAGTTGGTCAACACCTTGATGACCTGTTCCTGGAGCGTATCCAGGTCGCTGTCATCCGTGTTGATGCAGATCATCCCCACAATTTCACCGTTCTGTCGTAAAAAATACGTAGATGACCGGAGCGGATAATCCCCGTGGGATACCCCTTTATAGTTCGCCAGATAGTCCCGTTTTTCGTCCTTGCCCGCCTTCATGGTGCGCAAGGCTAAATCCGTCGCTGGATCGCCCACTTGACGGTGGGAGATATGGGCGTTGCGAATTGCCACTACAGAATGATTTAAATCGGTTAAATCGTTGAGTACCACTTCACTATTCGGCCCCAAAATATCAGCTAAGAAATCAACAAAAGGGATAAATTCACGAACATATTTTTGTTCCTCCGTTAAATATTGCTGCATTATTCATCGCCTCACTAAAATGACTCGGTCGTTAATGTCTCGTTGCGTGTCTCGTTTATACTATTTTATCATACTAATAAAATAATTGTGGGGAAGTTAACGGGTGATAAAAAAGAAAGCAACCACGTGAGACCTATCGGGCTGCTTTCTCTTCATCACTCTGATAATTTACCAGTTAGTTAAGCTTTCGCATCAACTGCTTTACCAAAGATCTTTTCCTTCATCCGAACACCCGTAGGCGTTGCGGCTAAGCCACCCAAACCGGTTTCCCGTAAGGTGGAAGGTAAGCCCTTACCAACTTTATCCATGGCTGCAACCACTTCGTCGGCAGGAATCTTGTTGGTGCAACCCGCTAAGGCCATGTCGGCGGAAATCAAGGCGTTACCGACCCCGATGGCGTTCCGCTTGACACATGGTAATTCAACCAACCCAGCAACTGGGTCACAAACTAACCCTAACAAGTTACTGATGGCCATAGCCAAGGCTTCGGCACTTTGTTCTGGCGTCCCACCGGCCAATTCAACGGCGGCAGCGGCACCCATGGCAGAGGCACTCCCAACTTCGGCTTGGCAACCACCAGTGGCACCGGCGATCCCGGCATTGTTAGCCAAGACCATCCCAAAGCCCCCAGCAGTGAAGAGGAATTGGATCATTTGGTCCCGGGTCAAATCCAGACGGTCCTTTAAGGTGAAGATCACCCCAGGCAAGGTTCCTGAAGAACCGGCCGTTGGCGTCGCACAGATAACCCCCATGGAAGAGTTGACTTCGTTGGTGGAAACGGCGTTTTGAACGGCTTGCATCATCAAGTCACCCGATAACGTCTTCTTAGCGGACCGGTAGTTCTTGATCTTAACGGCTTCCCCACCGGTCAAACCGGTCTTGGAGAAGACCCCTTCGCCTTCGGCCCCCTTCTTTACGGCGGCAGCCATGATGTCGAGGTTCCGGCCCATGGCATCCCAGATTTCTTCACGGGTGTTGTGGGACGTGTCCATTTCCTGTTCAATCACTAGTTCATAGATAGGTTTCTTGGTCTTCTTAGCAGCATCGACTAATTCAGCTACGCTCATGTACATGATAGATTACCTCCTACAAGTAAACTAAGTTGGTATTGTTCTTAGCCAGTTCCTTGACCTCTTCGGGCTTTAAGCGCCGGTCCAAATCGTATTCGAACAGGTCGCCCTTGGCGGATTGGTATTGCTTCTTTTCGTTAACCTTGGTCAACGCGGTCAATTGATCGGTGACGTTTTGTTGGTCAACTTCGCTACCAGGAACTAATAAGATTGGAAGTGGCCCCTTAGGCTTGATGTCAAAGCCGTTCATCTTGATGCCCCGGATTTCGATGGTCCCCCCACCGATGGAGCAACCAGCAACCGTGACCTTCTTGCCATCCTTACTGTTGGTCAGTTCAATGATGGCAGTGTTCGGGTGGTTGATTGGACTGTCTTCTGGTTCTTCAATGAAGGTAATGTTGATGCCTTGATCGCGGGCTAAGCCAATGGCGTAAGGCACACGGCTGTCGTCCGGTTCAAAGCCCAGGATCCCACTGATAATCGCGTAGTCGGTTCCGTGACCTTTGTGCGTTTGGGCAAAGGATTCGTAGTAGTGTACCACGATATCCGTTGGCGTTTCTTGGAAAATACTGTTGGCAGCCCGGCCAATGGCACAGGCACCAGCGGTATGGGAACTAGATGGACCAATCATAATCGGGCCGATGATATCAAAAACACTCTTATAATTTACAGTCATCTGAAACTCCTCCTGTCATCACAATCCAGTTTTTAAACAACATTTTAACAAATTTAGTCGGATAATACCTTAAGCCTTGGCTGGTTCTTTTTCGTGCTTTTCAGCCAGTTCGTCGTCGGCCCGGATTTCAGCAACCGTGTGGATCTTGAAGTTGCGGAAGACCCAAGCTCCGATGTAAGCCCAAATCGTACTGTTGATCAGAATCAAGATTACGGCGATCAAGACCTTCATCATTGGGTTCATCCCGAAGACCACAATCAGTCCGGCCCATGGGGTGGCCATCCCAGTCACGTTCACGACTAAGCCAAAGGCCGTCACTATAATACCATTGATGGCACCGGCAATCGCATTGGTCGTAAAGATTGGAATTGGATTGGCAGCAATGATATCAATCTGGGTCAAAGGTTCGATGGTTACGGCTAAGGTCGTGGAGCTATCCCCAAACTTCATCTTGCGGAAGAAACTGAAGTTTAAGAACGAGTTCCCGGTACACCCTAACGCCCCAATGGCCATTGGCACACCAACCAATCCAATCAGACTGGTCAGCACCATGGAAGACAGTGGCGTCATCCCAACTAACGGAATGATAGCCCCGAGGACGGCACCCATGACGTAAGGGTTCCCGGCTTCGGCAGAAACAATGGTATTCCCAATCAAGTGCAAGATCATCAGCACCCCTGGGGAGATTAAGTCAGCCAAGATGTTGACCAGAATTGGGCCAACTAAAACAACAACGATCAAATCTAACCCATCAGTAATGCGCTTTTGGATTTCCTTAATCAAGAATGAAACGATGTATGCGGCAATAAATGCAGGAAGCAATTTGAACTTTAATAATGAAACACCCACCTGAATTATTCATACCTTCCAAAAAAGTCGTCAGTTTTCATGTTTTTCAAAAA
>NZ_AZDW01000055.1:1489-14173 GCF_001434115.1 Levilactobacillus zymae DSM 19395 | reverse complement strand
CATAGGAGCACCCCGTCGGGTAACTTCTATGCCTCTAAGCTTAGTATTTTTAGTCTGTGGGCGTGTCGGGCGCCACGATGGTCCCGACTACCGTTTCGATGGAGGACACCAGCGGACTATCCGGATTGATCCCGGTGTCCGCAAATTTGGTCTCCCACCACCCGACGCGAATCTGTTGAATGGTGTGGACCACCGTGTGCCCCTGCGCGGTCAGATTCAGGAGTTTGGTCTTGCCCGTCCCGTTTTCCTTACTGAGGTAACCCAGCTTTTCCATCTTATTGATCTCTCGCGTGGCCAACGCCTTATCGATGACCAACAGCCGAGCCACGTGATTTTGCGTAATGGCCGGGTAGTCGCCCACCGAAAGCAAGATACAGGCCGCCGTGGGGTTCAGCCCCAAATCATCGAACTGCCGCTTGGTATCCTTATAGTACTGCCGGTGCAGGATGGAAATGTCCTGCGCCAAATACCCAATATTTTTCATCAAGTTTCCCCCTTTCGAGGCTTACGTGTTGACAAATCAACACAAACGTTTTATCTTTAAACCATAACATGAATTGACTATTTAATACAAGGAGACGACGCTTACCATGAAAAAGAACGGTGCCGAAGCTTTAATGCAATCGATGATCAACCAGGGAATCAAATACGTCTTTGGACTCCCCGGGGCCAAGGTCGACCAACTCTTCGACCTGCTGGAATACAGCCAGGATCCCCGGACCCCTAAACTCATTATCACCCATCACGAACAGAATGCGGCCTTTATTGCTTCCGGCATCGGTCGCTTGACCGGTAAGCCCGGCGTGGTCGCCACCACCTCGGGGCCCGGCGTTTCAAACTTAGCCACGGGCTTGATTACGGCCACCTCCGAAGGCGACCCCGTAATCGCCCTGGGCGGTCAGGTGCCCCGTAACGACGTGGCGCGGTTGACTCACCAAAGCATCCCCAGTAAGGAACTCTTAGCCGCCGCCACCAAGGACAGCGTCGAAGTCCAGGACGCCAATAATTTATCCGAAACCTTCGCTAACGCCTACCAGACGGCAATTGCCCCCAAGGCCGGTGCCACGTTTATTTCGTTACCCAAGGACGTCCTCGATGATACGGTCGATACGCCCGAGATCAAACCCGTGACTCCCGTGCAACAGGGGAGCGCCGACGCCGCGTTGATCGGTCAGATGGCCGCCAAGCTCAAGGCCGCGAAGTTACCGGTCATCTTAGCCGGCATGCGGTCCTCCAGTACGGCCGTTACCGCCGCAATTCACGCGCTGCTGCACCGCTTCTCGATTCCCGTGGTCGAAACCTTCCAGGGGGCCGGCGTAATCTCTCGCGACCTCGAAAAGGACTATTTCGGGCGGGTCGGGTTGTTCCGGAACCAAATTGGGGACGCCATCTTAAAGGAAAGCGACCTGGTCATCGCCGTGGGTTACGATCCCGTGGAATACGAAGGTCGGCTGTGGAACGTCGACCGGACCGGGGAAATCATCAACTTGGACAGCATCGCCCCCGAAATTTCGAACGACTACCAACCCGACCTGGTGATCCAGGCCGACATCGCCAAAACCTTAACGGCGCTTAGTCAAAGTTTACCAGAAATGGCGCTGAGCGCTGACATGGTTGCTCACCTGCACCAGATGCAGGCCCACTTCGTCTCCCAAGACGCCGTACCGGCCACCACGGACGGCCACGGCGTGCATCCGTTGGCCATCGTCCGGGCCTTACAGGACCAGGTCAACGACGACACCACGGTCACGGTTGACGTCGGCAGCCACTACATCTGGATGGCCCGGCACTTCCGCAGTTACAAGCCACGGCACCTCCTGTTCAGTAACGGGATGCAAACGCTGGGGGTCGCCCTTCCCTGGGCCATTGCGGCCGCACTCGAACGGCCCGACCAACACGTCGTTTCCGTGGCCGGCGACGGGGGCTTTCTCTTCTCCAGTCAGGAACTGGAAACGGCCGTGCGGCTACACCTCAACATCGTGCAATTGATCTGGAACGACGGGCACTACAACATGGTTCAATTCCAAGAACAAGCCAAGTACGGGCGTGATTCCGGGGTCAACATCGGCAACGTCGACTTCGCCAAGTACGCCGAAAGCTTCGGGGCCACCGGGTTACACGCCGAAACACCGGAACAGGTCACGGCGGCGCTCAAGCAGGCATTTGCCACGGACGGGCCGACCGTGATTGACATCCCCGTGGACTACCGTGATAACATTAAGTTTGCATCGACGTTACTGAAAGATGTTTTGAATTAATTGGAAGAAGGCTAATCTGATGTCTGACACAACTACCCTTTATCAACACGGCACCCTCGCGCTTTTGGTGCCCGGCCTGCTCGACGGGACCCTGACCATGCAGGAACTCCTGGCGCACGGCGATACCGGCATTGGGACCGGTGAAGGCCTCGACGGCGAACTCATCATCCTCAACGGGACACCGTATCAAATCGACAGTCAGGGCCACGTCAACCTGGTCTCGGCCGACTTTACCCTCCCCTTTGCCAACAGCCACTTTGCCGACTACGGCGCTTTGATGACAGTCGAAAACGCCACGCGCGCCGACCTACAGCAACAAATCATGGCCGAAACGCACAGCGCCAACACCTTTTTCTCGCTCAAGATCACGGGAACCTTCACGCAGATGCGGACCCGGGCCGTCCAAAAGTCCGGTCGACCGTACCAGTCCCTGGCCAAAACGGCCGAAAAACAGAGCGTCTTTTCCCGTGACACCGTGACCGGGACCCTCCTGAGTTACTACTCGCCGCAGCTCTTCGACGGCGCCGCGGTCGGGGGCTTCCACAGTCACTTTCTGTCGCAGGACCACGACTTTGGCGGGCACATCTTAGACTTTGCCACGGTCGACGGTGAGGTCAGCTGGCAGCAGTTTGACAGTCTCGAGCAACACCTGCCAACTCAAAATCAAGCCTACATGACCCACGATTTCGCCCAGGACGATATCTTAGGGGCCATTCATCAGGCCGAAAATTAATCACTTAAAATCAGGGTCGCGCTGGTGCGGCCCTGATTTTTTCTTGTCTTTTTAGTCTAATTAGACTATGATGATTTAGTCCAATTAGACTAAAGGAGTTTTTATTTATGAAATCAATCTTAATGGTCGGCCAATCGAACATGGCCGGCCGCGGCTTTTTGACCGCCGTCCCCCCTATTTTAAACGACCACCTGCGCATGTTGCGTAACGGGCGGTGGCAACAGCTCGCCGAACCGGTCAACGTCGACCGCGAAGTCGCCGGCGTGGGGCTCGCCCCCGCCTTTGCGCAAGCCTGGTCCGCCGACCACCCCACCGAAACGCTGGGATTGATTCCCTGTGCCGAGGGTGGCAGCGCGCTCGCCGAGTGGGCGCCAGACGCCCCACTGATGCGCCACGCCATTAGCGAAGCCCACTTTGCGCAAGAAACCAGCGAGATCATCGCGATTCTCTGGCATCAGGGCGAAAATGACAGCCTTGACCACCACTACCGGACGTACCAAACCCAACTCACCCACACCCTGACCCATCTGCGGACGGCGCTCAACTTGCCTGCCGTTCCCATTATTTTAGGCGGGCTTCCCGCCTTTCTGGGCCAGCACGGCTTCGGGTTAAGCGCAACGGAAGCGCCCCAGATTGATGCCCTGATTCGCCAAACCGCCGCTGAACTGCCCCAGGCCTACTTCGTAACGGCGGCCGATTTGACCGCTAACCCGGACGGCATCCACCTCAACGCCCCGTCGCAACGGCGCTTTGGGATCCGTTACTATCAGGCCTTCCACCAACGAGCTGACGTCTTAGCACCACTGGCCGACGAAGCCCAGCGCGTGGCGGCGTTGACCACTCACCCGTTGACGGCCGCCGAGACCCTGTACCTGCAGAGTAAACGCTTTGCGCTGGGCCAAACCACCTTTGACGAGTTCATGGCCGCCGTGCAAGCCAGTCGCAGCGGGGAGGCCGACGCATGATTCCCTTCCTGATTCTGGGCTTGTTAAAAGAAGAAGCCGGCTCCTACGGCTACGAACTACTGACCTACATGCGCGAACGGCACTTCGACTACGTCATCCACTACACCAAGGGCTCGTTTTATTACAACCTCCAGCAGCTGGAGGCCAAGGCCCTCTTGGAACAACTGCCCGCCGCCACGCCGGGAACTAAGGAGACGCGTTACCAGTTGACCGCCGCCGGGGAGACGGAATTTCGCCGGCTCTTTCAAAAGTACGGTCGGGTCAACGACACCACCGCCATGGCCTTCTACGCGGTCCTACTCTTCGCCGACCAGGCGCCCGACCTGATGCCCGCGTTACTGGATTTTCAGATCGCCGCGACCAAAAAGAAGATTCGGCTGACGGAGGAATCGCTGCAAACCACGCCCGACCTGCCCAATAACTATTCCCGAATTCTGGCCAACACGGTCGAACACCACCGGGTCAACCTGCAGTGGTTCCAGCAATTACAGCAAACCTACCGGTAGGTCGCAATGCTCTTTTGACCCGTTTTCACGCCAAACGCGTAAACTAAAACGTGGGAGGTCTTTACCATGGAAACGTTAAAATTACTGCACGCACGCCAAGCGGTCCGCCAATACACGGGGCAACTGACCGACGAGCAATTACAGACGATCCTAGCGGCGGGCAACGCCGCCCCGGTCGGCATGGGCAACTATGCTGATTATCGCCTCATCGCCATTCAGGACCCGCAGATTCTGCAACAAATGTCTCAGATCTATGCGGCGCCCACGGTCATCGTGGTGGCCGCTCGCCAGCCAGACACCATGACCTTGCTATCGGCCGGGATCATCGCCCACAATCTGGAACTGGCCGCCGAAGATTTAGGCTTAGGGGCCAATTACAACCTGGCCGGTCTGGCCAGCATCCCGCACAAGGTGTTGCCGGCCGGATTTACGGCCGTCTTTAGCCTGACCCTGGGACAAACCACGCAGCCCTTTACGCCCCGCCAAATTCCGGCCGACCGGATCAAGACTAAACTTATCAAATAACCTGTTTAGCCTCAAAAATAGCCGACTGCTCACCCGAGCAATCGGCTATTTGGGTTTCTCCTGGCCCTGTAGCGACCGGCGCTTGGGACTGACCCAGGTGCCCGAGCCAAAGCCCAGGATGGTTTTTAGGGCCGGAATGAAGGTCATCACCACGGTAATGGGGTTGACCATCCAATAAAATAACATGTACAGTGGCGCAAAGATCAGGTACTTCAGCTTGGCGCCGTGGTGGTCTAAAATCAGCGCCGCCAACAGCTGCATGAATCCGGCAAACAGTTCAAAGGTCACGAAGATAAACGACACCACGAAGCCGTGAAACAGCCGCTCGTCGTTGCCGGTCAGCGCAAAATAGGCCATCAGCAATAAAAACGCGACGCCGGTGATCACGAAGAAAAACGACCAGATGATCGATAACGTCGAATCCACGAACATCGACAGCTGGTAGCGGTGGGCAATCGGGTGGCGTAGGAACTTCTTGATGTTGGTCAGCCAGACCTCCGTGCCCCCCTGCGCCCAGCGTTTGCGCTGGTGATACAGGTCGCGTAAGGTCTCGGGGACGTTCATGTGAAAGACCACGTTGGGCGCAAACCGCGGGACCGCGCCAATCATTTGGTGGTCCCAGGCGATACTGATGTCCTCGGTGGCCCGGTTTTGCCGAAAGCCCCCCACGTCGATCAGAAATTGCTTGCGGTACAGCGTGTTGGCCCCGCTATAGGCGTACATCGAGTCGTTGACCGAGGTCTGGCTTCGCTTGATAACCCCCACGATGCTGGAGAATTCCACGGTCTGGGATTTCCCCAGTAACGTCGTGCGGTTCTGGACGTCCATGTTGGCCGTGACCGCCGAGGTGTTCATGTCGCGCGCGTGGGTGAAGAAATTCATGTACTTCATCAGCGCGTCGGGTTCCGGAATCGTGTCGGCGTCGTTACTTAAGATGTACTCCCCCTTGGCGAAGTACATCCCGATATTAAAGGCGTGGGCTTTGCCCTTGTTCTTGACGATTTCGACGGTTCGTAGCCGCGGGTAGCGGTCCTGCAGGCGAGCGATGATTTCGGCGGTGTGATCGGTCGACCCGTCGTTCATCACCAGGACCTCGAAGTTTTGATAATTTAATTTTTCAAACAGGTAGGTGATGGTCTCTTCGATCATGACCTCTTCGTTGTGCGCCGGGATCATGATGGTGATCATTGGCTGGCGGTTGGCCGGGATATTCTGCCAGTCGGTGTCGCGCTTGTTGGTCTTTAAGAACCGGTACGACAGGGAGCCGGCGAACCAGAAAAACGACCCGACCACCGGGTACAAACACAGGATCAGTAAGCAGATATTCGCCAGGGTCTCCACCCAGGTGGCCTTAAAGAGACTATCAATAAACAAATTTCCCATAGCGTTACTCCTTGTCTAAGTCGTTTAAGTCCCGCTGAGCATACAGGTCGTGAATCTGGTCGGTGTCCAGGTTCTGGTCGGGTTGGACGTGGTAGGTCCGCACGTTTTCGCGAAACTCGGCCGGCCCAAAGCGTTCATCCATGAAGTCGTCCAGGACGTTCTTGCGCTTGCGTTGGTTGATGGGATTAAAGGTCGGCCATTGTTCGACCAAGCGATCGCGTTTGCGGTTCTGGATGATGGTCATGCTGACGGCGAAGATGCTGGCCATCACGAAGGAAAACAGGAGTAAGACCCCGATGAATTTGATTTCAAAGATGCCCTCTCGGTACGACCAGATGTGCCAAATGCGTGGGTCGTAGGCGCCCCAAAAAGCGGTGATGGTCACGCCACAGGGAATGATGACGGCTAGCCACCCCAGTAGCGCCACGAACGTCTGCCAGATTTTACGGCCCCAGTGGCCCTTGGCGAAATAGTCGTCGGTATACAGTTGTTGTCGCTGACGTTCCGTTTGCTCGGTATCAGTTTTGGGTGGCATGGGTTGGGCCATCGGCGGTCACCTCCTTGGTGTGCGCGGCTTGCGGGTCGACGGGGCGGCCAAAGCGGTACCCCTGTCGCAAGCGGATGTTTAGTTGCTCGGCCAGATGTTCGTCGGCCTGGTCTTCGATTCCCATTAAAACTAGGTTGATGTGGCGGCGTTGGGAGAGCTGATTCCAGAATTGAAGATTCAAATCCAACCAGACGTTGGGGTCGGTCTTGCGAAAGACCCGCATGGAGCATTTCAACGTGTCCACCTCGTCTAATAACCACTCAATGTTGCGGAGGTTGTCTAAATCGGCCCCAACGTTGTCGATATCGAAATGCATCCCGTACTGACGGGCTTCATGAACGCGCCGCAAAAATAACGGCTTTTGGTAGGCCTGGGTGGGTTTGCGCGCGGTGTATTCCACCGCCAGGTTCATGGGTTCGATCTTCGATAACGCCCAGCGGACGAAGTAGCGGAACTCGGGACTCACGATTTGTTCGTATTCGAGGTTGATGGATAAGGTAATGGGTTCGTTGGGTAACGACTTGAACGTGTCTTCCAGTAGAAAAATTACCCGCTGTAACGGGAGCGAGCCTAACTCTTTAGGGAGCCGCCAACTGCCATCGGCTTGGCGTTGCCGCAAGAGGCATTCGTAACCGGTCACCCGGCCCCGGTAATCGACCTGTTTTTGGATGAAGTAGCGCAAATCAAAATCCTGATTTTCCAGATAATTGTTCGACTGCCGGCGCGAATACCAGAAATAAAAGGTGACCAATCCGGTAAATAGGAGCGCAGAAACGATGGAAATCCAGAACAACCAATGAATCAACTGGTCCAAGCTCATGTGGGAGCCCCCTTTCCGCCCAACCGTGGGCGCATTTTGCGGTTATGCAATAAATTAACCCGGTCTCTTAATTATCGGATAATTGATTAAGCATTAATAATTATAGTGATTAACGATTCATTTGGGAAGGAATTTGTGAATTGATCGTGGTCGGGATCTTCGATTAGTCACGATTTGTCTTGGATGGTTCGTCGGTTCCCATCGTTGATTCATGAGTGGCTGCCGTTTGGGTGGATTGTGCTATTATTTAAAGTAGATAAGTTTATAAAAAATGGTGGTTGTGGAATTTATGCATGCCGGCGTAACAGGATTTATTTAAGGTGTTCCCTACAGGTGTGGGGGTGATTCTAATGCTCACATTTTTCCACACATGATGCGCCAGTGTTCCCCACAAGCGTAGGGGTGCTTCTATTATTTTGTTTGTCCAGAGTCTCGACTACTGTGCCTCCCCGCACATCGGGACAGCTCTATCATCACAACATACGACAAAAAACGTTAGACGGAAATAATCGCCTAACGTTTTTATCGTTATCATAATCTAAGCTTTCGCGCTGTCGCCTAAAAAGTAAAACCGTGTGAGTTCCAACGCACTGTGTTCCATGACGAGCTCCCCGTGTTCGGCCAACACGTCGGACGCCATTTGGGACCGGTCGGCGTACTCGTACGCGACCGCCAAATCATCCTTGATGGCTTCGCGTGACGTTTCGTTGGTAAAGAAGATGAGTTCTAAGTAATAGTCGCCGTTGTACCGGTACAGGTTCGACGCGGCACTATCTAAATGCAGAACTCTGGCCAGGCTCACCATATCTTCAAAGGAATGTAGTTTCACGACCTGCGACACCGTTGGTTGATCGTCGTCGTTCAGGTAATCCGCAACATCGTTGGTTTCACTAGCCGCCGGTATCTTCAGACTGGAGAAGATATCCTTTTGACCGTCTTTTTCAAGTAAATGTTCTTTTAACTGGTCCGAGACTTGATCGGGGTGCTCTGCATCGACGCTGGCATCCCCTTGTTCGTCGTTGTTCTCGGCGTCTTGGTCGACGTTCTTACTGATAAATAATTCCAGACCGTTCCGATTAGGCAACACTTGGAAAGTGACCGCATCGTTGTCTTGGAATTGATGATCAACATCGACTTCTTCCAAAATACTATAGAAGAAACTCTCGATCTGCTTGTGATTACCCAGGAGATCCAGGACGGTAATCCCACGTTCGCTTAAATCGTCGTTGCCGATGACCACGCGAATCGTATTTTCGTTGATCCGTTCCATTTCCATGAATAACACCCCTTTCTCATGGGTTGGGTATTGTCCTTGATACTCATTCTAAACGTTTTTAATGGCTTGTAAAGTAATGCTCACTAAAAAACTGGACTGCAAGTAGTATTCTCTCACAAATCCAGTTAGATGCAACTAATTCAGCTTATTTTTAACCTTCAGCCCGTTTGCGCGCCCGGTGCCGGGCCAATTCACGAATCTGGCGGGGCAAGAAACGCCGAATCTCTTCGTCGTTATACCCCACTTGTAAGCGCCGGTCATCGCGAATGATAGGCCGCCGGAGGAGCGTTGGGTGCTTTAAAATCAGGTCGTAGAGCGTCTGTAAGGGTAAATCGTCCAACGTGCCGTCCAGGTCCTGATAGGCCTTCGAACGCGTCGAGATGATTTCCGCGGTCCCCTCTTCGGTTAGCCGTAAAATGGCTTTAATATCGGCAATCGTCAAGGGGGCCGTCAGCATATTCTGTTCGCGGTACGCGATACCGTGGTCCTCGAGCCAGTGGCGCGCCTTGCGGCAAGAAGAACAGCTGGGGGTCGTATAGAGTATCACAGTCATGGTGGTAGCCTCCCTTATATAACTAATATTTTATAAAAACCATTATATCACGGTTAAGGCTAAAAAGTAACCCGTTGTGTCAAATTTAATCGTGGTGACCACTAAATTCGGTACGTGGCCCCCGCCTGAACCACCGCCGTGGGAATCGCCTCTCCCGCCGCAGTCTGGGCTTCGGCCTGTAATTGGGCCAACGATCCCGTTTGCGGTAAATGCGTCAGCAACAAGCGTTTGACCGCCGCGTCGTGGGCGAGTTGGCCGGCTTGCGTCGAGGTCAGATGCCAGGCCGTTCCCTGATGATCCGCGTAGAAATTAGTGTCGGCCAGTAGTACGTCGGCTCCCTGGGCCCAAGTGGCTAGTGCCGGGAAGGCCGCCGTATCGGCCGTAAAGGCCAGGCGTTTGCCGGTCGCCGTTTCCGTGATGATGGGCGCGTAGGCCGGAACCGGATGGTGCGTAGCGCCAAACGTCACGGTCAGTGGGCCCAGAGTCAAGCGCTGTTGGGGGTCGTAGGCCACTCCCTGCGTGGCGTCAGGCCAGGTCAAGCCTGCGAAGTGGTCCGCATCGGCCGTATGCCCGTAAATGGGCAGAACGGGTTCTTTTTTGGCTCCGGGCGCGAGTTGCCACAGGTATTGTAAGACGCCCACGTCCGCCGTGTGGTCGTGATGGTAGTGCGTCAATAGCACGGCATCTAATTGGAGCGGATCTAAATAACGCTGAAGCGCCGTCAACGCCCCACTCCCGCAATCGAGCAATAAGTGATACGCCCCACTCGTGATCAGATAACTACTGGTCCCGATGCCGTTATACGGGTACCCCCCGTAACAACCTAAAACCGTTAAATCCATAACAATCACCCTTTCGTAAAATGCTTCTTCTTCAGTTTAGCGCGGGACTTTGAAGGTGTAAACGTTTCGAATCCGTTGGTCGGGGGGAGTATAATGGAGGTGACAACGAGGAGGGATTCGTTATGGTACAAAATATTGCGTTAACGTTTGGGAGTAAAGCCATTTTGACCCAATTTATGACCGCTAATTCCGACCGAGAACTGGTCTTATTAGGCAGTTCGACCGGCGATGATGAAGGCCTGCAACTGTTAGACGTCTCCGGCCAACCGAGCCTCTTCACCACTAATCTCGATTACCGCGTAAAATTACATCAAGGCGCCACCGATTGGCGCGGTTTCTTTAGCTTCAGCTATTTCAAATTCGACCCGGACACCGCCGACGTCTTTGACGCAAAGATTAACCGGCTAGCGGCTAATCCGTTGCCCGAGGGAATGCGGGCCCTCTACGTGTTGACCAAGACCGCCGACAGTGGGAGCTACATTCTGTTGACCATCTGGGACGACGGTCAGGCCTTCTCCCTGTGGCGGCACTCCGCCGCGTTTGCCCCACTCGATATCTACGCGACCAGCGCCAACCACTACCACGCGGCCGGATATCACCGGTTAGCGGCTAAAACTACGCACTGATTCCATGTCGAACGGGTCCCGGAAATTTTCCGGGACTTTTTTCTTTTCGCCTCACAGCGCGTTACAATGGACCTACAACTTTTATGAAAGGTGGCGATGGCGTGTCGTTTTCAACCGCCAACGCAGCAACAACTAAAATTTCACCAGATTTACCCTTAACGGCGTCACAGGCCCGCTTAGTGCAGCGGCTCATTGACTTTACCACGACCCACCTCACGACCCCACAACCCGCGATTTTTACGCTTTACGGCGACGCGGGAACCGGTAAAAGTGTGGTCTTGGCCCACCTGTTTGCCCAACTACAAACGTTGGCGCGCACGGACCCCCACTCACCGTTGGCGGGCACGACCAACTACTTTTTGGTCAATCACCCGGAGCTTTTAAAGGTCTACCGCGAAATTGCCGGGCACCAGGCCCACCTCTTTAAAAAGGACTTTCAGCGGCCCACCACGTTGATCAATCAGATTACCCAGGGAAAGACCACCGCCGACGTGTTGGTAATCGATGAGGCCCACCTCCTGCTCTCTCAGGCGGACCATTACAATAACTTTTACGGGACCAACCAACTAGCGTCCCTGCTAACAACGGCCAAGGTGGTCATTCTAGTCTTCGACGAGACCCAGGTGTTGCGCTTCAAGAGTTTCTGGACGGAAGACCGCTTGGAGTCCCTCCTCGCACCTTACCCGCACCAAAGCTACCGGTTGACCCATCAGTTCCGGATGCAGGCCAGTGACGACCTCGTGCGGTGGATCAACGCCTTCACGCACCGGAACTTGCGGCCCTTGCCCGCGACTGGCGGTCCCCACTACGACTTACGCGTCTTCGACGATGCCGAGGCCATGCGGCAGACCATCGTCGCCCGGGACCGCGCCGTGGGGCTATCGCGCATCGTCTCTACGTCGGGCTACCCGTCCACTCTGGATGGCGGTAAACACTATATTACGGAAGGCCGATTTCATCTCCCCTGGGACCAGTACAACTATACGGCCACGCCTTGGGCGGAACTGCCCCAGACCATTGATGAGGTCGGTTCCATTTACACCTGTCAGGGGTTTGATTTGAACTACGTCGGGGTGATTTTAGGACCGCCCATCCGTCTGACGGACCAAGGACTAACGGTCGACCTCACAAAATATACCGACGTGGAGACCTTTAAACGTCGTGACGACTTAGACCCTCATCAACTGACCGCCATCAAACAGCAATTGGTTCTCAACTCGATCAACGTTTTAATGAAACGTGGCGTTCACGGATTATACCTGTACGCCCACGACCTGAAGTTACGTGATTTTCTGCGTCAACACTGAGACGTCAAAAGGCCACCTGACGGTTGTCAGGTGGCCTTTCATATCTACTATTGTCCTGCTATGGTGATTAGGCCCATTACCTCCGCGAACGGTATCACTTCACAAAAATATTAGACCAAAAAAGCCTTCCACTCACGGGAAGGCTTTACCGGACGGTCCGTACGAGACTCGAACTCGTGATCTCCTCCGTGACAGGGAGGCGTCCTAACCAACTAGACCAACGAACCAATTGCGGGAGCTGGATTTGAACCAACGACCTTCGGGTTATGAGCCCGACGAGCTACCAGACTGCTCCATCCCGCGATAATAGAATATAAAATTAAGTTTGCAGACAAGTCTCTGC
>NZ_AZDW01000055.1:0-1479 GCF_001434115.1 Levilactobacillus zymae DSM 19395 | reverse complement strand
ACCCATGTTACCGCCGTGAAAGGGCGGTGTCTTAAACCACTTGACCAACGGGTCATATAAAACGGAGAAGGAGGGATTTGAACCCTCGCGCCGCTTGCGCGACCTATACCCTTAGCAGGGGCACCTCTTCAGCCACTTGAGTACTTCTCCATAAATGGGCCTAAATGGACTCGAACCATCGACCTCACGCTTATCAGGCGTGCGCTCTAAACCAGCTGAGCTATAGGCCCATATAAAGCGGGTAACGAGAATCGAACTCGCGACAACAGCTTGGAAGGCTGTGGTTTTACCACTAAACTATACCCGCATTTATATGAGGTTAAGCAATGGCGCGGGACGGAATCGAACCGCCGACACATGGAGCTTCAATCCATTGCTCTACCGACTGAGCTACCGAGCCATTTAAACGGTCCGTACGAGACTCGAACTCGTGATCTCCTCCGTGACAGGGAGGCGTCCTAACCAACTAGACCAACGAACCAATTGCGGGAGCTGGATTTGAACCAACGACCTTCGGGTTATGAGCCCGACGAGCTACCAGACTGCTCCATCCCGCGATAATTAGAAAAAGGAGGATGAGAGATTCGAACTCTCGCGTGGTTTTACCCACCTGACGGTTTTCAAGACCGTTCCCTTCAGCCAGACTTGGGTAATCCTCCATATCGCACTATAACAATGTCCAAAAATGGACCTTGTAGGACTCGAACCTACGACCGGACGGTTATGAGCCGTCTGCTCTAACCAACTGAGCTAAAGGTCCAGTCCAAGTCCAAATCGCGGCGGGGGGGATCGAACCCTCGACCTCTCGGGTATGAACCGAACGCTCTAGCCAGCTGAGCTACACCGCGAAGTGTTAAATAAAATATTCTTATTTAATCGGGAAGACAGGATTCGAACCTGCGACCCCCTGGTCCCAAACCAGGTGCTCTACCAAGCTGAGCTACTTCCCGTTACTATGCACCCAGTAGGAGTCGAACCTACAACCTTCTGATTCGTAGTCAGACACTCTATCCAGTTGCGCTATGGGTGCAAAATAACTTGATTAACTTAACTTAATACCTTTCGGTATTAAGCGGAAGACGGGATTCGAACCCGCGACCCCCACCATGGCAAGGTGATGTTCTACCACTGAACTACTTCCGCATAATAATGCCGACTAGAAGATTCGAACTTCCGACCCCCTGTTTACAAGACAGGTGCTCTACCAACTGAGCTAAGTCGGCATAGTCAGTATCATCTTCAATAATAATCTCAATCACCTTTCGGTGAATGAGCCCTGACAGGCTCGAACTGTCGACCCTCTGATTAAAAGTCAGATGCTCTACCAACTGAGCTAAGGGCTCAATGGAGGATACAGGGCTCGAACCTGTGACCCTCTGCTTGTAAGGCAGACGCTCTCCCAACTGAGCTAATCCTCCATATACGCGTGGCAACGTCCTATCCTCGCAGGGGGCGATCCCCCAACTACTATCGGCGTGC
>NZ_AZDW01000011.1 GCF_001434115.1 Levilactobacillus zymae DSM 19395 | reverse complement strand
ATAGGACGTTGCCACGCAACCGGAGGAACTCAATTTAGTTGAGTTCCTTTTTTTGTACAAAAATTTCCAGTTGAAGCGCAACGAGTAAGAAGAGAATACAAAATTCACCACCTAAAGACTTGTAAGATAAGGTCACTACAATGGTCTTCTAAAGGGGAGACTAGGCCGTGAGCCTTTACCTTAAAAGAACGATTATCCTATTAGACGAGTGGCTATACCGTCTGTGACACCGTCTAAAGGATCAACAAAGAAACCATTCGAGAACGTTGGAAATGATTTAATGACGTTATTTCTGTTCGCAAATGGTCTATTTTATATAAAAATCGAAGTTAGCTTGGTCGTTGGGATGGTAGATCCATGTATTCAGCACGGGGACATTAGTTAACTGTAACTTTGAGTACCTATTGTCTGAGCGCTTTCCTAGGGTAACCACTAAGAGTATCACGTAAGCGGCAATCGACTTACCGTATAGCGTGACGCTTAAACGGTTTTAAGTGCTTACGCCGGATTGGAGAACCAAATTTGCAGGATGCCACGAAGTTAGTCAAAGGATTGGTATTCCGGTCTATGTTCCCGGTTCCTATGTGTCACTCACAACGGGAATCAATGAGAATATCGACAATTTCATCCGAGAGTGGCTTCAAGAAACCGACCTGGATAAGCTGATCAACCAGGGCCTCAGTAAGTTAGTCGGAAGTTCAAATAACCGTCCATGTGCCTTCATGCTGGAAGAATCCAATTGAAACTTTTGGCGAAACAAGGCCGCAGTTAATTTGATAATTTGCTATCTATATTGTGTAGTTCGGCTTTTGATTGTGGGTTAAACTAATGGTGAAACTAACTATTAGGAGAGGGGCACCTTCGTTTTTTAGAGGTAAGTATCGAAAACATATCGGTTCTATTGGTTGGCCGCATAAAGTTAAGAATTATAATTGAATCACCATTGAAAAAAATAGCATTGTACAAGAAGCTGGAAGTGGTGATCCTGCAGGAATCAATCATATAAAATACACTTACGTCGGTCATCACACCTATAAGTTTAAAGGTAACTTGATGATCTATGGGCCTCAGACTGTGTATGCCCGAATCAAATATAGCGGGAATAAGATTGCGATAAAGCAGGGTTACGTCTCTCACCATAAAATTCATTGGTATGCAAGTATTCGTGGATGGCATTATAAATATTAAGGTTTATCGGCAATGGCGTTTTCAGCATAAACTGGAGGCGCTTTTGTGCTTTAACTTGATTGTTTTAGTTGTTTTCGGATAGTTACTCAGCAATTGAGAATCTTTTTTAAGGGGCTAATGCTAAATGAAATAGGGTAGTCGAAGCATTCAAGTGGCCCCAGTCGGTTTGTACCGAGAGACGATGGAATGAACACTCTATAACGAAGTGCAGGCCCGACCGGCGTTGTTGCATTTGCAATGATGAGGAAGGGGCGGGGTTACCCAATGAATGAGGTACGGGTAAAGGCCACGTTACGTGAGTCTTACGTTGACCGGGCTATGCGAATGACCACATGTCTATTTCGAAAAATGGGATAGGCGTGCGCGGCGCAGAAGTTTTTGGTAGAATGGAGGACATCGGTAAGGCGTCTGGCGGAGCTCAAACTTTTCCGGGGGCATCTATTGTCAGATACCGAATTTTCAGTAATAATAGAACAAATGCCG
This sequence comes from Levilactobacillus zymae DSM 19395, assembly GCF_001434115.1. Classification (GTDB taxonomy): domain Bacteria; phylum Bacillota; class Bacilli; order Lactobacillales; family Lactobacillaceae; genus Levilactobacillus; species Levilactobacillus zymae. Next base: position 1,112 of record NZ_AZDW01000011.1, on the reverse strand, counting down.
CTTTAGCTCAGAAGGTAGAGCGTTTCCATGGTAAGGAAGAGGTCGTTGGTTCAAATCCAATAAGCGGCTTATTAGTTAAACAAGCACCCCCGTCAGGTCAACAACTGACGGGGGTGCTTTATTTAGGAGTGGCCTGGGAGACGCCGGACGCTTCAACCGCTTTATGGCATGTGCGGCGTGTGGGTGGGGAAGACAAATGCGGAGAAATTATGCGAGTGAAAAGACAGTGGTGCGGATAGTAGTCGTAGTCATGACGGGAAGGTGGGGCTTTCGAGGCGGCTGGACCGTTGTTAGCTAAAAAGCGAGCTAGGAGCTAAAGGATTTGGGAATCATTTGGTGTAAGGGTGCGCCAATCTTCCAAACTGATGAGCGGATTACCGCAAGAAAGTGACCAGTGGCTGGTAAGTGCGTGGCCCAAAAAGCTTTTAAACGTATGTTCGCCGGTCATTGAATGAGAATGCTACTAATACTGGCTAATGAAAGATCGTCATGAAACGGGACAGCTTAGTTGGCGCTGGCGGCCGTCCATCTATTTCAGATATGGCCGGTAAGTTGTGCGCCCCTCGAATAGGCGAGGCCGTTATGCATAGGGGGAGACTAGTAGAATATGGCGGTACCGTAGTGAACGGGCTGTCTATGTTCTGCATAGGCATGAGATCGAAGAACTAACGGATAAAGTTACCAGTAGCGGCAAGTACACATGGGCGACGCTGCAAAAGGGGTAGGTTATTTCTTGGCGGAATCGGCCAGGCTGATCGGCATGAGAACATAGGCGTTCTGTGGGGGAGATAATCATTTTTTCGTTGGCTATGTAACGGGCAAAACGCTATAAAGCAGCCGTTTCCCGGAATTAATTACTGGAGTGAATAGAAACTACGGATTTTATTTGAGAAATTCGTTGACAGTCCCTAGGACGTAATGGTATATTAATTAAGCTGTCAAATAGCGATGGCGCATCAGCAACGCAAATCAATTGATTGAAAATAATTAATTGAAATTAGTTGTTGACATCACATCTTCCAAATGATATGATGATTAAGTTGTCTGTTACGAAAGACAGCTTGGTAGACCTTTGAAAACTGAACATTGTTTCGACAAACCAAATATGTGTA
>NZ_AZDW01000054.1 GCF_001434115.1 Levilactobacillus zymae DSM 19395 | reverse complement strand
TCCGCCGATTCAGAAGCACTTTGACTGACGACACTCGTCGACGCATCGGCCGATTCACTCGCTGATAACTGACTCAACGACTTCATTGAGGCTGAAGCACTGGCCGAAACAACACTCATGCTAGCTTCGGATTCGGACGTAATCGACGTCGAAACACTACCGGAGTTGGCCTGATCACTGACACTCGCTTCCGAACCAGAAATCTCGGAAAC
>NZ_AZDW01000053.1 GCF_001434115.1 Levilactobacillus zymae DSM 19395 | reverse complement strand
ACCGTTAACGTCACCGTCTTACTCTGACCATCTGCCGTACTTAAAACTACGTTGTACGTGCCGGCATTAGTTAAATCAACTTGACTCATATCCATCGTTACCGGAATCGTGGTGCCATGATTATCCGTGGCTGTCGCGTTAAAGTCCGTCAATGTTGGCTCAGGGTCGCCGACCGTCATCGTGTAATCGGAACCCGTCAAACT
>NZ_AZDW01000010.1 GCF_001434115.1 Levilactobacillus zymae DSM 19395 | reverse complement strand
CCTGAATTATTCATACCTTCCAAAAAAGTCGTCAGTTTTCATGTTTTTCAAAAACTGACGGCTTTTGATCTTGCTTACTATGTATTGAGACTCTAAATTTTGATGGTATCACCTAACGGTGAGTCATTTTTGAATTTTTGGGTGCACTTGTCCCTTGATCGTACAGAATTTTTTTTTAATTGGGGCTATTTAATAGCCTGAATACGCTGTAATACCTGATAAAAGAGTCGATGATAAACGTGATGAGAACTCAGTCGTAACTGGATTCGTCGACCGGTAAACACAACGCGGGCAGCGACTTTGAATAAACGGATTCGTAATGTACTAACACGCAATCCGGTCTCTGTTTTAGGTAGGGCTATTTGCTTCATAAAATTGATAATATTGTACGCTAATACACTAACCATCATACGGGCAGCGTTGGCGGTAAACGTTGAACTATCAGTCTTATCAAAGAAGAAGCCCTCTTTGGCTTCCTTGATATAATTCTCCATCTGACCACGCTTATGATACAGTTCAAATGCTGCTTCTGCGGTTAAATTTGTCAGATTAGTCACAATAAATTCATGTGAAAAGATCAATTCGCCAGCTACACGAGTTGACTTAACGTATACTTGACGCGGTTTAGGCCACGAAGTGGCCTGATAAGTTGCTGAGTAATAGTGAGTTTCGGTTTCATGCCACTCAGTTGTGTCGCTTATCTGTACAAACTCTTCTGCCAAGTTGTGTAGTCGCTTATTACGTTTGAGGCGAATAATGTAAAAGACATCATCGGCCTCGCAGGTATCATAAACAGCTGGTGTGGCGAACCCGCTATCACCGCGAACCAGAATATCAGTTTCTGGCAATTGGTCTTGATAATGTTTTAATAACGGTTCTAAAAAGGCTTTTATATCTGTACTGGTATAGGCATTACCAGGCCGTAGGATGGCTTTCAGGAGATTACCATCATTATCGATAGCTAGTAATGGATGATACCCCTCCGAGCCATAATGGGCGTTATAGTCAGTAGCTTCTTGATTGCCATAAGTGTCAGAATGGGTTGAATCAATATCAATAATGGTGGTCGTCTGATTAGTTAGCAGTCGAGCTTGATCAATAAGAGCTTGATTTAAAGTCTGGAAGGCGTCCACACCTGCGGAATCGATACGTTGCCAGAAACGGGATATCGTCGCTTGTGAAGCTAAGGCTGGTTTGTCCAATAAAAGTTTAAACAATGGTTCTGCAACCAATGAGGTTGCAGCAGAATCTGTATTATAACCGGCAATGATCTGCAGAACCAACTGCATCAAGATACTTGAATTACTATGTCGGCAGTATTGTCGATGGTCGTTGAACTTCAATAGATTGTCAGCTAAGTTCGTGAACTGAAACTTTGCCATCAGTTCAACACACAAGGTTAGGCCACCATCAGAAGATAATTGACCGCCGGTATGCGATGCTAGAATATTTTTATTGAAACTAAATGCCATTTCCTGTACAGTTTTCATTATAGAGTCCTCTTCTCTTTATAGTGTCTTTTGGTCGAGTTAACTATACCAGAGCTGAGGCTCTTTTTCTGCACTTAAAAGGTGAAAACGTAAAATCCCCATCAAGCACTTGAATCATGTGTTTGATGGGGATTTTGGAGTTTCTGGTGAATAATTCAGG
>NZ_AZDW01000009.1 GCF_001434115.1 Levilactobacillus zymae DSM 19395 | reverse complement strand
TTTTTGAAAAACATGAAAACTGACGACTTTTTTGGAAGGTATGAATAATTCAGGTGTTAGTATCTACATAAAATCCTTGGTTAAAAGTTTGCCTCATTTTTGCCAATTGCATCAAATCTGTTAAATCAATAACGCCCCGGCATTTAATTGTCGTCACTAGATTATGCCCTCCCCAGCTTATTCAAGAAATTATCCTTGCTTCTTTTATAGGTATCTACATCTAGTGGCGTCTCATTTTCCAGTTTAATATCTTGATTAATATCAATTTCCGGAAAGTTCCTCAACGCGTTAAACATAGCGTTAAAGAAAAGTGACGTGTGAGAACCTGAATCTTGAAAGTCTAAAATAATTGGTCGGCTACCCTTTTCAGCAATAATCTTTTCACCAACTTTTTTACCGCCAACGGGTGATAACACATCGTTTTCAGAAATTACTTTTACATTTATCTTTGCCATAATAATTCCTCACTTAACTTTCCTTATAGGAATAGTATCGGCCTGAATTATTCATACCTTCCAAAAAAGTCGTCAGTTTTCATGTTTTTCAAAAACTGACGGCTTTTGATCTTGCTTACTATGTACCTGAATTATTCATACCTTCCAAAAAAGTCGTCAGTTTTCATGTTTTTCAAAAA
>NZ_AZDW01000052.1:409-12180 GCF_001434115.1 Levilactobacillus zymae DSM 19395 | reverse complement strand
CATAGGAGCACCCCGTCGGGTAACTTCTATGCCTCTAAGCTTAGTATTTTTAGATTCTGGCGTTAGCCCTGTGGAGGTGGCACATCGACTCGGTCACGCTAATGCTTCGGTGACGCTTAATATCTACTCACACCAAGTTGCTGGCCGAGACGTTGAGAGCGCTGAGAAATTTGCTAAAATTGTTAACCTATGATGGGCTGTGGGACGTCCTGTGGGAGAAAAAATAAATTTTCCCCGTCAAAACGCCCAAAAGACCGTCATTATAGATATTGTGGTCTAGCCAAAGTAAATAACTTATAGTACACTATATCTTGTATTTTTTATAAAAGAGGGGCTATCATGGTGATAATTACAGCAGGAATGATCGGGGTCGGTAAGACGACCCTTACAGGCAAAATTGCCGCACACTTGAACACACAAGCATTTTTCGAACCGGTCGGTGATAACCCAGTGTTACCACTCTACTACCGGAACCCGAAGCAATACGGCTTCTTGCTGCAGATTTACTTTCTCAACAAGCGGTTCAGTATGATCAAACGGGCGTTGGCCGACGATAACAACGTCCTGGACCGCTCAATCTACGAAGATGCCCTCTTCACGCGTGAAAACAACGCCGAAGGGAACATCACGGATACGGAACTGGAAGTCTACTTAAACCTTCTGGACAACATGATGAACGAACTGAACGAACTGCCTAAAAAGGCCCCGGACTTGTTGGTCTACGCGGACGCCGACTTTGACACGATCCTCCACCGGATCAAGAAACGCGGCCGTGATTACGAACAATTCGACAACAATCCCGAATTGGAATCCTACTACAAGAAGATGTGGACGGCCTACAAGGGCTGGTACGACGACTACGACGTGAGTCCTAAGATCAAGATCGACTTACAAAAGTACGACCTGGAAACGCCGGGCAACATCGACATCGTCTTAGGTCAAATCGACGATGCGTTGAAGGACATCCGCGTGAACGCGTAACTTTTAAGGAACAACGACTCCCCTTGAGGCGGTCGTTGTTTTTTTGCTATCAGAAATGAAAAAAGCCACCGATCACCGGTGGCTTTTTGTCGTTTAGTTCTGATTCGTTTCGGAAGGTAATAAGATAATCTGACTGTCCCCGTCGTCGTAAGCCAGAACCGTTTCCGGCAGGTTCGAACTGTAGGCGTAGTCGGTATCAAAGGCGGCCCCGAAGGTCTGCTGGGCTTGCTCGTCCGTTTGCACGTACTCAAAGGTCGTGTGCCCTTGATGGTTGTGGAGTTTAAACGTGAGTAAGTTATCCAGCGGAAACAGCCCTTGCAGGTCCTGGTCGATGATCTTCCAAACCACATCAATCATCTCACCCGGCAGAACGGCCACGGTCCCGTAGCTGGCATACCGTGCGTGATTACTTTCAAACATTTGATCGCCTCCACTCATGAACTCTCTGACCTTAAAGTCCATTATAGCGTAACTTTTCTTAAAACGGGACTAATTACCCCCGTTTTCCGGTCAGCCGTTGCGTCCCCTTCCGATCTAAAAAGTTGACCATAAAGGAAATCACAATCAAAATTACGGCCGCGATGAAAATCACGTGTAGGCCCTGATACAGGATGCCGTGCAGCGTTGGCAACAAGTTGCTCGGTAAGCCCTTCGCCGTCTGCGGGTTGATCAGCTGGTTCATCATGGCCAGGCTGGTTCCCTTGTGCGTCGCCACGCCGCGGGCCATGGCCAGGTTCATGATGATACCGAAGACGGAGATCATGACGGTCTGCCCTAGTGTCCGCGAGAGGGTGTTAAACGAGGTGGCGACCCCGACATCTTCCACCGGCACCTGACTCTGAACGGTCACGGTCGTGGTGGTAATGGTAATCCCAAACCCGGTCCCACAGATGGCCGCAATCACGAAGAAGCACCAGAACGGCGTAGTCATCGGTACGAACGCCATTAGTAGGCCCCCCACCAGAATGAAACTCAAACTGATGTTAACGATTTGATACGGCGTATGGTTGAGCATCAAGCGCCCGGCAATAAACGACCCGACGATCCACATCAACGAGCTGGGCGTGATGGCGAACCCGGCCTGGGAGGCCATTAAGCCTAATAGCCCCTGCGTCCAGGTCGGCAGGTAGACTTCAAAGCCCATCAAGAACCCACTGACCAGAGCGGCAATCAGGTTTTGGATCACGAAGGTCCGATTCTTAAACAGGGTCAACGGAATCAACGGGTCGGCCGTCCGCTTTTCCTGGCGCAAGAACAACCAGAACGCGAGTACCGTGACCACGAGACCGACCACGACCCAGGTCAGACTGAGTTGCCCGTTTCCCAGAAGTTGGAACGTCAACATCAACGCTAACAGGCCCACGGACAACCAGAGGCTCCCGCCCCAATCCATGGTGAACGGCTTGCGTTCAAAATTGTCGTCTAAGAAGGCCCAAATCAAAAGCACCGTGATGATTCCAATCGGAATATTAATGAAAAAAATCCAGTGCCAACTCAACTGGTCGACGATAAAGCCCCCCAGTAGCGGCGCGACCACGGCGGCAATCCCCCAGGCCGACCCGTTCAGGCCCATGACCCGGGCCCGTTGTTCGACCGGATAGATATCCGCCAGGATGGTGAAGGAGACCGGCATGATGGCCCCGGCCCCAATTCCCTGCAAGGCACGCCAGGCAATCAACGTTTCCATGCTGTGCGATAGCCCGGATAGCGTCGACCCCACGATAAAGATGATCAATCCGGCTAAGAAGACCGACTTACGGCCGACCGTATCGGCCAGTTTACCGTAAATCGGCGTGGCTAGCGCGTTGGTCAGTAAGAAAATTGAAAAGACCCAGTTCATCAGGGCGACCCCGTGCAGGTCCCCGACGATGGTCGGCATGGCTGTGGACACGATGGTCCCTTCGATGGCCGACATGAAGGTCGCCACGAAGACGGCCCCCGTTACGACGCCAACGTTAGTGTGTTGCTTACTCATCATTCAAAAAAATCCTCCTACCGTTGGCCCGCCACAACGTTTTTCAGTAGTCAAAAATACCTACCGCCCAAGTTTGATTCAAACTGCCTTTAATTATCCGGGGTTCCGTTTCAAAATACAAGCCCTTTGCTTGATAATTTCGACCGTTAGCACCAAAAATGGCTCACGACCAAGTACGTCGTGAACCATTTTTGTCAAGCTTCCGTCCCAAACGCCGTGAGGAGCTTAGCGGTATACAGGGCGGCCTGCTGGTAATCGGCGACCCGCACGTTCTCGTTGGGCGCGTGGGGGCCGGACCCCGCCCAGGTGCTGCCCACCGCCACGATGGGCGCCTGAACGGCGTCAAAGAACGGGGCTTGTGGCCCGGTACCGGCCATGTTTGGCACCAACCGCACCTGGTCACCGTAGACCTCGTGGGCCGTTTGGACGGCGGTCTGCACGAACGGGGCGGTCAGGTCGGACCGAAACGGCGCTTCCCCCAGTAAGTAGGTCACCTGAACGTCAGCGAACCCGTTACGACCGAGTTGGTCGCGAATCAACTGGGCCTGATGTTGCGGGTCCTGTCCCGGTACCAGGCGGCAATCGACCTTCGCCGTAGCGGTCTTGGGAATCACGGTCTTGACCCCGGCACCTTCGTAGCCGCTCGACAGGCCGTTAATGGTCATGGTGGTCCCGTTGACTAACTCGGCGACCGGATCGGTGGTGATCAACGGGCGTTTGAAGCCGAAGTGTTGTTTGATGACGTCGGCATTGAGGGTCATCGCGGCCACGGCCTGGCGTTCGGTCGCCGTGAGCGGACGAATGTCATCGTAGAAGCCGGCGACCTTGACCCGGTTATCGGCGGTCCGTAATGACGCCAGCGCCTGGGTCAACCGCCAGGCCGCATTATCGGCGTAGGCGGCTAACGAGGAATGGAGGTCCTTATCCGCCGTGGTCACGCTGAGCTCCAGGCACAAGATGCCCTTGGCCCCGCAGGTCACCTGGAAATTCTCGTCGGCGTCCTTGCCGCCGGTCTCCCAGACAATGGCGTCTGCGGCAAGGTCACGAGCGTGTTGCTGGGTCATCGCGGGAATGTGACGACTGCCGATCTCCTCTTCGCCCTCGACCACGAACTTGAGGTTGCAAGGCAGCCCCCCACTGGCCTGCAGGGCTTTGACGGCGGAGAGCCGTAACATCAACTCCCCCTTGTCATCGGAAATGCCCCGGGCGTAGTAGTGTCCCGCCCGTTCGGTCAACGTGAAGGGCTCGGTCTGCCATTCGTCAAGGGGTTCGGGCGGCTGAACGTCGTAGTGGTTATAGAAGAGTAACGTCCGGTCGGCATTCCCGTGAGGGCCCGCCGCGAAGGTGGCGAAGACGAACGGATTACTCCCCGTCACGTCGCGCCAGACCTGAACCTGCGCCCCTAACGCCTCAAACTCACGGGTGAGAAAATCGACGGTCTCTTTGATCCCCCGATTTTGTGCGGAAACGGTTTGTAACTTGAGGTACGCGGCTAAGCGGTCGCGGTCGGCCGTCAAAGCGGCGGTCACGGCAGTCGTTAAATCTGACATGCAATCATCCTTTCAAAAATTAGTTATTTCCAGTAAGCGTAACGGTATTGTGCGGCGACGCTAAACGTCGAGTAGTGGATCCCGCCGACCTTCTTGCTGACCAGGTTGACCTGGGCTTGTTGGTAGACCGGATTGAAGATGCCCACCTGCATCGCCCGTTGGTTAGCTTGTTTCAACAGGCTCATGCGTTTCTTGGTATTGGTCTCCGTGGTCGCGGCCGTCATCAGCTGGTTGTACTTGGTGTCGTTGTAGTTGGCGAAATTAATGGAGTTGCCCTTCATGAAGAGGTTCAAATCCGTGGTCGGGTCCGGTTCATCCCCGGTCCAGCCAAACATCGACACGTCGAAGTTTTGTTTGAACATCTTGTTGATCTGCTGTTGTAGGGGCATCGACGAGATGTTGACAGTCAGTCCCGGCATGTCCTTCTCCCACTGACTTTGGATGTATTCGGCAACGTTCTTGGTCCCGTCGGAATCGTTGGTCAACAGGGTGATGGTCTGCTTCCCACCGCCCAATTCCTTCTTGGCCTGTGCCCATAACTTCTTGGCCTGCGCGTCGTTATGCCGGGTGTAGTTCCCGGTGCTAACGGCGAAGTCCTTGCCGTTGTTCGGGTCCTTGGTGACGCCCTTAGCGACCAGGTTCAAGAGTGGCTGGGAGCCGTCCTGGTTGACCTTCTTGGTCAGTTGCGCACGGTCCAGCGCGTAGTTGGCGGCCTTACGGAACTTAGCGTTGGCGCTGACCTTGTTCTTGGGATTGAAGTACTGTAACGTTACGGCCGTGGTCAACGTCTTACGCATCTGCCCTTTCAACTGCGCGTTGTTGGCGACCCCGGCAATCGTGGTCCCACTGATCTGGGTCTCCTGGACCTTACCGGCGGCAAAGAGTTTTTCGGCGGTCGATGGGTCCTTGGTAACCTGCACGTTGATTTGCTTTAACCGCACGCTCTTCGCCGCGTAGTATTTTTTATTCTTAACGTATTCCCAGGTGGTCTTGGTCCCGTTCCACTTCTTCAACACGTAGGGGCCGTTCGCGGCGACCCGTGAGGCGTTGGTGCCGTATGTCGAGCCGTATTTCTTGACCAACTTCTGGTTGACCGGCAAGTATTCGGTCGCCGCTTCGTAGTTGAACGACGGGTTGGCCTGACTCAGCTTGATCTGGAGTTTATACTTCCCCAGCGCCTTAACGCCTAATGCCGACGGTTGTTTCTTCCCGGTCTGAACGGCGTTGTAGTTCACAAACGTCGCAAAGCGATTGGCGTATTGGGCCTTGGTGGCCGGATCGACCTGCCGTCTAAAGGAGGTCACGAAGTCCTGCGCCGTGACGGCATCGCCGTTGCTCCACTTCGCGTTATGCCGCAAGGTCAACGTGTAGGTCTTGCCGTGGTTCGTGGGTTTGACGACCTTCGTGGCCATCCCCGCCACAACCCGCCCGCTGTTGTTTAAGCGGTACAGGCCCTCGGTGGTCTGCCGCATCATGTAAAACGAATAGGCGTCGGTGGCCTTGTTGGGGTCGGCCGTCTGTAATTCGGACGGCATGGTGACGTTTAACGGCTTACTTTGTTCCTTTTTGGGCGCCGCAGTCTTCCCACAACCGGCTAAACCGCTAATCACGACCGCCACCCCCATTAGTCCCAGTACAAATCGTTTGCTCATCGACAATCCCTCCTAATCTTCGCGTCAAATTCCGGTCAACGCCAAAAAGCGCCCCTAGTAAAGTTCTGACTTTACTAAGGACGCTTCCGCGCGGTACCACCTTAATTGCGACCCACTAGGGGCCACCCCTCTTCGCGTACGGCCATTGGCGATACGCTAGCCCGATAATGGGGGCCACCAGCGCGGTTACTATCAGTTCACCGCGTGACTCCGAAGTGATTTTCACGCCTTGATCTGGCTCCCCTCACACCAAACGGGAGTCGCTGATCCAGGTCAGAGGCGTTACTATCTTCGTCAACGTTAACCTTATGTTTGCGATTGATGTGTCTTAGATTAAATCTTGATGAGAAAAATGTCAAGATAATTTTCATGGTTTTTTAATTTTACGAAAACCCGTTTGTAACTAAAAAACGCGCCAGCCCCCGCCCAAATTGGTGGTGGCTAACACGTTTCGTTTTAACTTAATTGGTTATTTCAAGGCGTCCTTTAAGGCGTCGACCTTGTCGAGGTGTTCCCACGGCAAGTCGATGTCGGTCCGGCCAAAGTGACCGTAAGCCGCCGTTTGCTTGTAAATCGGCCGCTTTAAGTCGAGCATTTGAATAATTCCGGCTGGGCGCAGATCAAAAATTTGGCGCACGGCAGCGGCTAACTTGCTTTCCGCCACTTTCCCCGTGCCAAAGGTGTCGATGGACACGGAAACGGGTTCCGCGACCCCGATGGCGTAGGCGATTTGGACTTCACACTTTTGAGCAAGGTCCGCCGCCACAATGTTCTTGGCGATGTACCGGGCAGCGTAACTGGCCGACCGGTCGACCTTGGTCGCGTCCTTCCCGGAGAAGGCTCCGCCACCGTGCCGAGCAGCCCCACCGTAGGTATCCACGATGATCTTCCGACCCGTCAATCCGGCATCCCCTTGAGGACCCCCGATGACGAAACGACCGGTTGGGTTGATGAAGTACTTGGTCTTATCGTCTAACAATTCGGCCGGAATCGTGGCCTTGACCACTTGATTAATCACGTCCTGGCGAATCTGATCCAACGTCACGTCCGGATCGTGTTGGGTACTCAAGACCACCGTGTCGACGCGTAACGGCTTGTCGTTGTCGTCGTATTCCACCGTGACTTCGGCCTTCGCATCCGGCCGCAGGTAAGGAATCGTCCCATCCTTACGCAGCTTAGCGATTCGACGCATCAACGCGTGACTCAACGTGATGGGCAGTGGCATGTATTCGGGCGTTTCGTTGACCGCGTAGCCGAACATTAGCCCCTGGTCACCGGCCCCAATCTTATCCAGCGGATCGCCGTCGCCTTCCCGCGTTTCCAAAGAGTCGTCGACCCCCTGGGCAATGTCGGGTGATTGTTCGTCGATGGCGACTAAGACGGCACAGTTGTCACCGTCAAAGCCGTATTGGCCGTCGGTGTACCCAATTTCCTTGATGGTCTGCCGTACGACCTTTTGGATGTCAACGTAGGCCTTGGTCGAGATTTCACCGAAGACTAACACTAAGCCCGTGGTCACGGACGTTTCGCAGGCGACCCGTGAATCTGGGTCTTGGGCTAACAACGCATCCAGGATGGCGTCACTGATTTGGTCGGCAATCTTGTCTGGATGACCTTCAGAAACGGATTCTGAAGTAAATAAATGTCTTTCTTGCAATTGAATATTCCCCCTAGATATGGTGGACGTCAGAGTTGACCGATAATCTCAACGTCGTTCGGTTACAAGGCAGCTTCACGTCAAAGCGTGAATCCTATCGGGAATTGACTCATAACTTAAGAAGTTTACCATAAATTTCGTAAACTGACAAAGATGGTTCCGGTAAAATTGGCACCAGCCGTTGACCCCGTCGGTCACAACCACTATGATGATAGATAACTTTAACTTTGTTGAATGGAGCGATTCCATGGCCTATCTCACGGCTTTTCTTAAGAATCGGACGGTACAACAATTGGTTCTGTTTACCGCCTGTCAAAATTTAATTTGGTGGCTGGTGGGGTCCACCGCTTCTACGGGAACTCCCCTAGCTTGGACCGTTAAACTAGCCCTAGTTGGTTACGGCGGATTGGTGGCGGCCGGCTACTTTCTGATTCTCCGCCACCACTTCCAATCGACCATTGGCCCCATCCTCGTGGTGGCTGCGGCCACCCTGGGGCTACTAGCCGCCCCCAGTGAACACCTGATCCAGCTCTTTGCCATTCTCCTGTGTGTGTTTCTGGTACTGACCTACGTTCCCCAATTGGGGTTACAGTCGGTCTATGGCCTGATCGTGTTTAGCTGTTTAGCGGCCTGCGGGGTCCCCGTCATCTTGTTTCTGTTGCGTAACCACTATTTATCCAGCCAATTTTTAGTGACCCTGCTGCCCATCGCCGCAAGTTATTTGGCCCTCTTTGAAAACTATTACCTCCTGACGGACCGCGATTGGCGCTTGACGCTGATCACGCCGGCCATCTTCGCCGTCGTAACGTTAAGCCTGAGATTCTCGGGAACCAGCGTTGTGGCCGTTCTCCTGGTCGCCGGTCACTGGTGGCTCCAACGGCACCTGAAGTGGCACTATCAATTGGTGCTTACCGGTATCGTCCAGTTACTGGTGGTTTATCTGATTCTCAAATAGGGTTAAGTCCCTCACCTGACGGACCAACCCTTACGAGATTTTAAAGTTTCGCTAAGCTCAGGGATAACTCCGGATACCGTTCACGAAAATATGCTAGAATGAGGCATCATTTCGTAATGGAGGAACTCTTACATGCCTGAAATCAAGGTGGTGGGTGATATTCGCAGTGGCAAGTATCAACCTACCCTGACTGGCAACGCCATCGTCGACGCCGCTTTGATCGACCACTTCTGCCAACAACTGGCCACCGCGCTACAGTTACCTGGTCAACGCATCCAAGCCGAGCACCATTGGAACCTCACCGTTGACGCGCAGACTATCTACATTATCGACAGTCGCATCTGGCGGGCCAGTGCCACGCCAGGCGACCATCAAAACGTCATTCCGGTATCCGGCAGTGACCTGCAACGGGGCCGTATTACCACGGCTTACCGGCGGTTACTACACCTCTTGCCCCACTACTCAACCACCAATCACTAACGCGACCAACCTGACTTGCTTGTTCGGGCTGATCGCGTTTTTTGGCGTTTAGGTGTAATCGTTGATGGTCAAAAAGCCCTGCTGTAACCAGACTGTATGGGGTGTCAGTAACTGTTGTAAGGCCATTAAGCCATCGACCCACGCGGTTGCTTGACCCTGACACCAGATTTGATTCTTCTCCCAGTAGAGATGGTGTCCTTCGACCGCATACGTCCGTTGGATCTTGCAGCCCAGTCGCTGATAGTTCAACGTTTCAACGATGGTTCCCCGTCCCATCTGACGATAATCAATTTGACTAAGGTGTTGGGCGGGATAGGCGCGCCGGCGATGTGACCCGTATTCGATAAACGTTAATTGATAAGTCAGGTCCACCTGCCCCTTTAAGAAGTGTCCCACCGTTTCTAAAAAGTTCCGGCGAAAATGAATTAACCCGGTGACATCATGGAAAAATAGCCGTTGTTGTTGGTAAGGCGCCAGCGGACCTAGAACGTCCTCTAGTTGTTGGACCACGCGGCGTTGGATGGTGTTTACCATAAAGAAGCGTTCCAAAAGTTGGCGTTGTGGTTCCGTTAACGGTTGGGGGGTGCCCAATGACTTGGGGCGCTGATCATCTTGTTGACTCATCGTCCTCTTCCTTTCAGTGGTAACCCTTGGTGGTTATCCACTTAGCACTATACCACAGGGCATTCACTAGTAACACTAACGATTATTAATTTAAAGTTTGGACTAATTGTGCAGCTTACCGCAAACTGAATTGTCAGTTTTGTGAAATATTCAGGTTTCGGCACACTTGTTGCATAAACAATCAAATTCACGTAAATTTACCGTTTCGGCTTAAACAGAAATTTTATGAAAATTCTTTGGTACATTTTTACAAAGGTTTGAAACTTGTTCTCCGTTACTAATACCGGTATATTAGGGTTAGTTAAGTTAAAGGAGGAACCACTATGGCAGTTGATATTTTAGTTACCACGACCGAGCACCTTCCTGGACAAGATTACGAGGTATTGGGTGAAGTCTTCGGTTTGACCACCCAGTCTAAAAACGTGATTCGCAACCTAGGCGCGTCCTTGAAGAACGTTGTCGGGGGCGAAATCAAGGATTACACCAAGATGTTGGATGAAGCCCGCAACATCGCTGTTGATCGGCTGAAACAAAACGCCGCCGACATGGGCGCCGATGCCGTCGTCATGATGCGCTTTGACTCCGGCTCAATTGGCACGGATATGCAATCCGTTGCCGCTTACGGGACCGCTGTTAAATACCGTTAAGCGTCATTAAAAAGCCGCTAACCGGGTCGCGTTTAGGCACCAGTTAGCGGTTTTTTAGGACCCGAATGCTGTCTTTCTACTGTCTTAGCAACGAGCTTCCCGCACCTAAACTGATTTCAGAAACACGTCTTGGAGGTAGCGGTTCATCGGCAAAATCCCCCTCATCTCCTGAGATTCCAAAATCAAGGTTGATCGTTGGGCCCGATTGGAAAGATGAGGCCATCTTCTTTGATACTAATCTGGAGGTACTCGAATTGAAATTATATGAGTCTAAAAACCATCACGTCATCATCAGCGTCACCCGTCCCACTTTAAAGGAGGCCCTTGCAGGGGCTACAGGTTGGGCAATTATCGTTGCCTTAGGTTATTGGTGGCTCCGACGAGTGACCCATCAGAATCGCGATTCAATGCCCATCAGTTCAACACAAAAATAAACTGCTGCTCCACCCCTTAATAAAATTCTACACAAAAAAAGAACAGGAACGCTGTTATACCAACGTTCTTGTTCTTTTTAAAGTGGCTTATGTTTCCTAGTTATACCGGAGGTGGGGTTCGAACCCACACGTCCTCAACGGACACTGGATTTTGAGTCCAGCGCGTCTGCCAGTTCCGCCACTCCGGCAAAAAATATTTGATTGGATACACCCAAGTCAAAGGTGGTAATCGGATTCGAACCGACGATGAAGGTTTTGCAGACCTCTGCCTTACCACTTGGCTATACCACCATAATCGTCTATCCAATCTGACTGGACCAACAATCCTAAGATAATGCCCCAATCATAGGGCGGTATGTGGGAATCGAACCCACGCGTGCCGGAACCACAATCCGGTGTGTTAACCCCTTCACCAATACCGCCATAACATTACAACAGGGATAGTAGGAATTGAACCCACACCGACGGTTTTGGAGACCGTAGTTCTACCTTTAAACTATATCCCTATGATGGAGGGGAGTGGATTCGAACCACCGAACCCGAAGGAGCGGATTTACAGTCCGCCGCGTTTAGCCAGACTTCGCTACCCCTCCATAAATGGCGCGGGACGGAATCGAACCGCCGACACATGGAGCTTCAATCCATTGCTCTACCGACTGAGCTACCGAGCCATTTCTCACCATTCATGTAATGTTGTTGTGTTAAATTAATAATAACATAACAACGGTCCGTACGAGACTCGAACTCGTGATCTCCTCCGTGACAGGGAGGCGTCCTAAACCAACTAGACCAACGGACCATAATAAAGTTATGTTA
>NZ_AZDW01000052.1:0-399 GCF_001434115.1 Levilactobacillus zymae DSM 19395 | reverse complement strand
AACCTGTGACCCTCTGCTTGTAAGGCAGACGCTCTCCCAACTGAGCTAATCCTCCAAAATGACCCGTACGGGATTCGAACCCATGTTACCGCCGTGAAAGGGCGGTGTCTTAAACCACTTGACCAACGGGTCATGATAATAAAATCATGATGACACTTGACACAACGGAGAGTGAGGGATTCGAACCCTCGAAACAGGTTAGTACCCGTTTACAGCATTTCCAATGCTGCTCCTTCAGCCGCTCGGACAACTCTCCATTATAAAGCTCCGGCAGGCGGGCTCGAACCGTCGACAACCTGATTAACAGTCAGGTGCTCTACCAACTGAGCTATGCCGGAATAATCGCGTGGCAACGTCCTATCCTCGCAGGGGGCGATCCCCCAACTACTATCGGCGTGC
>NZ_AZDW01000051.1 GCF_001434115.1 Levilactobacillus zymae DSM 19395 | reverse complement strand
TTTTTGAAAAACATGAAAACTGACGACTTTTTTGGAAGGTATGAATAATTCAGGTCTAATTAAGTCCTCGTAATCTTTGGAATATCAAACCCTAACAGCTCGTGTAACTTGGCAATTACTGCTTTTAAGGCCGATTCGACCTCCGAAACCTCACCAACAATGACGACCGATCCACTAAACCGATCGATGAACCCTAGAGAAACGTTGCTGGCCTTGGTCGCGATATCCCCGGCGATAATTGCCGCCTCGCTGGGCGTGATAGTCAAAATTCCCAAAGCATTCTTGGGTACCTGAATCCCCAACTTTTCGTAGATATCTGGGGTTGGGTTTGCCACCACGTGGGCCAACGTTACCTGTTTACCAGGAACGTATTCTTGAATTGATCGTTCAATATCCCGACTCATGCCACATCCCTCACTAACCTATACCGTTTTGGACGTCTCGCTTAATACCTTCCAACAGTGCCGATGATTCACCTTCCGTGGCAGTGGTCGGTTCCGCTTGTCCCTGAACGGCATCCCGCAATTCTTGGAGCAACGGTGAAATCTCCCCGTCGGTTGCGGGGGCCTTGGTTGGGGTCGGCTGGGTTGCCTGATGCGTCACTTCTTGGGTGACGATTCCCCGAATAATGGCTTCAATTTTTTCCTGGTCCATAATCCTAATCACTCTCTTTCATAAAAGCCTCAACGGCCGTTTCACAAATCGACTGATCCTGAGCCACAGTCCCCCCACTGACGCCAATGGCCCCAATGAGGTTACCGTGAACTTTCAACGGGATTCCCCCGCCAAACGTGGTTAATTTCCCGGCCATCATGGTTTCGATTTGGTACAGCTCAGCTCCCGGTTGAACCTGCGATGACAAGTTAATCGTGGGCTGTTGCATGGCTAACGCACTCCACGCCTTCTTGGGGGCCAAGGTACTGCCTACTAGATTGGCGTTGGGCATGTGATAACTCATCTGAACGACCTGATCTTGACTTAAAATCACGATGGTCACCCCAACATTCAGGGCGGTGGCGCGCTTGACGGCCGCTTCAACCACGTGTTCCAACTTAGCTAAGGCAAAATAATTGGTTGACTGTTGCGCCAGGACGTCTTTGATGATTGCGCCTAATTGGTTTTCATCCATTTTAACGAGCCGCCCCCAATCTTGAATAAATCTCGAGAACTTGCTGGGTCACGTCGTTCACCAAAGCTTCGTAATCCTCGGAACGCGCCATGATGTAGAGAAAGTCCGATAGCCGATTAACGTAACGTTCTAATTCCGGTCGAAAATGGACATCTCTGGACAACTTCACAAACGATCGTTCGGCCCGGCGGCAAACCGTCCGGCAAACGTGCAATTGTGCCCCGGCAACGCTAGCTCCCGGTAAGATAAAACTCCGAACTGGGGGCAATTCGGCCGTATAGCGGTCAATCACGTCTTCCAACATTTTCGTATCAGCAGCCGTAATCGTTTGACTCTGTGCTAAAAATTTAGCTGTGTCCTTAGTTGCAATTTCGCCTTGTAAGTAGAACATGTGATATTCGACCGTCTGCAAGATTTGCCGATTCTCATGACTTTGGCAAAACTTCTCCGCCAGACTAATGTTGGCATTGAGTTCGTCAAACGTGCCGTAAGTGTCGACTCGTACCGAATCCTTCTCCACTCGCAGACCATCAAACAGGCTGGTTTGGCCCTGATCACCGCCCTTAGTATAGATAGCCACTAGACTTCCCCCTTACACAAGCTTATTTATCAAACCGATCAATAATCCCAACAATGGTACAGTCGTTAACATCCGCCGCGTTTTGGGCAGCATTGCCATCCGCCCGGCGGGCCCCGGCTCCTCTGACCACTAACACGTTGTCGCCAATTCCGGCGTTCACCGTGTCGGCCGCCACTTGTTCAAACCGGATAGGCTGCTTATCGGAGTCGATTGGTCGAACAATCATTAATTTTTTCCCCACCAAAGATGGATCCTTTTGGGTGGACACCACGCTACCAATTACTTTCGCCATATACAATTTTCTTCAGTCCTAATCTGTATTTTAATATTTTTCCGTTCACAAATTTCCAGGCCTTCGTCAGTAAGGCGCTGTCCAGCCGTCTTGACTAGGTACGCGTTATCCGGCAAAGCGGCAATTTCATTTCTAGAAATCATGGGGTTATAGCTGCCTATAACCGGTGAATTACGACCAACGATAAAATTGATTGGCCAATCTAAGACCATGGTTCGCGGGACAAAATTAACGAGGCGTTCATTGATTTGCAAGTAGAACTGGACGTCATATCTGAGGCCTTGGAGAATCCAAGCGACCTGAGGATTCGTCTGATCCAGGGTATACAACGCCTTGATCAGCTGGACCGATACGTTCGTTAAAATCAAACACCCGTAATCAATAAACAACTGTTCATCCAATGGAGATGGTACTTCATTAAGAGCGACCACCCGATCAGCGGTCTGGCGCGCCCTTAACTTTTCAATAACTTTTTCAATCAAGTCATCCATCAGTACACCCCCAATTCCTTCATTTTAATGCGTGGTCTATTCTGCCGTCTGCGACCCTGGTGTTGCTGGCAAAATCCCCTCAACTTCGCTGTGTGGACGTGGAATAACGTAGGATGAGACCACTTCACCAACCGTTTGGGCGGCTTGAACCCCCGCATCAACGGCGGCCTTAACGGCACCCACGTCGCCGCGAATCATTACGGTTACCAACCCAGCACCGATTTTTTCTTGTCCCGTGAGGACGACGTTAGCCGCTTTGACCATAGAATCTGCTGCTTCAATCGAAGGGACTAACCCCTTGGTTTCAATCATTCCTAAAGCATTGTTCATTTGTGCTTCCTCCTAATCTTTCTTCAGATCATTGTAATGTAAACACTTATTATGAGGTTCTCCCAGCTTACGAGGGCACTTCGGATCCCCACACAAGTTGCACGTGACCTCATCATCGTCAGCCGCTTGCTCCTCAGTATCCTTCGGGGTTGCCGTGGCGGACTCCGCTGAGACTACCGGTGGGGTCGGGGTGGCGGGCTTAGGCCCAAACATCGCCGAGGTCTTCATGGTCCCATCCGCGTTGTATTTCTCAGGATTAAAGTTCTGGGGCATCACATCACTAGCCCCGGCAGTCCCTAGCTTCGCTAAGCCCTCGGCCGGACTACCAATGACTAACCCCGCGACGTAAACCTCTGACAGGGTCTGCTTAACAGTTTCTACCGCCACTTTTAACGCCGCGATATCCCCCGTAAACTCTAGTGTGATCCACCCATTTTCCGCGTTGCGAATCCGGTTAAGCTGCACGTCACTGGTCTTTAACATTCGATCAGCGGCAACCGTCGCACTAGATAACCCGTTACATTCCACGTATCCTAACGCTTTCATCTTTTCACCCCCGTTCACGATAATGGCTTGAAGGGTATTCCCTTGACCAGCCGAGCCGCATTGGCTCCCAATTTCCGTAAGTCAGCCGGTGCGGCTAGTGTGACGTCGAATAACGGCGCCTGTTCCGGTAAATTCTTGTAATGAACCACGTAACGTTGCTGTTCGTAGGCAATTCCTACTGACAATCGTGACGAAAGGGCTGCCTGATAAGCTCGTGAGACCACGTCGGTCACCTGAATCTCGGCCGTTGAAAACGGGATTTGTTCCTCTTCAATGCCGTTGAGCAACGGCTGCAACCGTGCGGAATCAGTGGCCGCTGAGGGCGTAACCCCAATCACGATGGTCGGTCGGTCTAAATTATCGGCCATTATCCCGCCTTCTTTCTTCGGCGTACCGGAGAACCAACCCCGTAGCCACGGCGTTTCGTGGTCCCATAATGCCCCGGACGTTTCCACGACCGGAAACCAAATTGTAGTGTGCCAACTCGTCCGTGACTAATTGGGGGATTTCAAAATCTAAAGCCGATCCGCCCACAATCACCACAAACGGGATGTCTCGAATGTCTTCCGTCGGGCTGACATACTTTAGCGCCCGAATCGCGTTCGTCACAAAGACTCGCTTCTTTGCACTTTGCCGCACCAACTTGATCTTTTCAATGCTCAGGTTCCCCGTCACGGGTTCATACCCTTCCGGTTTGAGCACCACCACTCTAGCAAATAATTCCGACGGCAGTGGGTGGTCAAAGAATTGAACGGACCCATCCTCGTGCCGTAACTGGAAGAGGTTCTCAACCTTCGCTAAGGGGTAACGCTTAATGTCTTCGGCCAGGTGAATATCCGCTAAGCCCAATTCCGAGTTAATGATCATCGTGACCATGTCCCCCGCGCCGGCAAGATGAATCGCCACCGTTTTATTCGCTTTATCGATAATCGATGCATCCGTTGAACCGGCGCCAAAGTCCAGAATTGCAATCGGCTTGGACGTTCCGGGGGTCGTCAGCGCGCCCCGAATGGCTGATTCAACTTCCGCCCCACCAATTTCCACTGGCGTTTGGAGTTCCTTTTCAATCAGCTGCGCGATCACTTCCATTTGCAAGTGATCGGACTTGACCATGGCGGCAATCCCTACCGCCGATTCGTTTAAGAATTCACCGGCCAGGCCCCCTTTAACCTTAACGGGAACTTGCGTGTCAATGGCCAAAAGGTCCTGAATCACGACATCTTTGTTTTGCTTGCCGGTCAAGGTCGCCATGGTCTGGCGAACCTTCTCCAGCATGCCGCCGACGTTCGTTCCGGCTTCACCCGTAATATCTTTGATGTGGCGGAAATTGGACACTTTCTTCATGATTGCCGCGGCACCCCGGGAAATTCCGACCTCTTCGTGACCTGTCTCACCGTTAATAATGATTTTCCCAGCTGGAATGACCCGCGCCTTCACGTCTCCCGCCGGTGTCTTAATGACCACCGCCGAGCGGTTACCAATCAACGCCCGAGAAACTGGCACAATGTTTTTGGTTTCCTGAGAATCTAGTTTGAATAATGTGGCGACCCCGTAAGGATTGGACAGTTGAGAAATCACCTGTCCCGGTCCCGCAACCTCAATGGCCGCTAACATCCGTACCGGGACCTTATCAATCAAAGCCACCTCATCAACGATGGGAATAGGCGTCTTCAGCCGGTTATCGACCAAAACGGCATCATCGTTTTGTAAGATAGCTGCCGTAATCTGATACCCGGCACCCACATACGCGTTGATTAATTTGGCACAATTCTCAAAATCGATTTCTTTCGGCACAATCACAATGTATGGTCGACTGGTATCCGTTTCATTTGCCAAATCCAAAATCGGAATGGTGAGCCCGGAAGCCGTGCCAATTCCGCCCGGCGTATCCGGATTGTGGCCAATCATGGTCGATTCCGTGACAATCGTTTCCGTAATCGTTTCCATGGCCACATCGCCAATCACCGGCGTTGCTTCGTTAATCCGAATCAAGTCAATGTCGCGAATCGAGAGGTGCGTTTGGGCCAGCACCTGATTAATCGAATCGCGAATCCCAATTAGATTTTCCTTAGTCCCCTTGATCCCCGTGGTAGCGGCGATCCCAGAGCCCATGAAACTGGCTTGGCCCTCATCGGTAACGTTAGCTAAGGCCACTTCCGTTGACGAATTACCAATATCCACACCAATCACTTTTTTAACTGCCATACCTCGACACCCTTTTTCGGCTTTACTTATTTATCCCCTTTGAGCTTTTGACGACTTTCGTAGTACTTCGCCGCTTCCTCAAACCAAGCCGCACAAATCGTTGCGGAATATTTCGATCTAAGCTCATTGGCAATGTCTAACAATTCCGCCTTAGTCGACCGGTAAGGCCGCAAAGCGTTGTACATTTCCAACAACCGGTCATCCGGAATCTTGGTTAATTCAGCAGCCCGGTCAAAGTTCATTTGCAACGTCTTCCGGCCAGCAGCTCCGGCGACATCTCCCTGCATCTTCAGGGCCTCCGCGGTAATCCGTAAGTCCTTGCGATCAACCCGATTATTAGCGATGTCATCCAGAGTCACCTGATTCAACGCCTTACCAGATGGGGTTTTAATGATGTCGCGGTGTTTTTCGTATAACGGATAATCTTCGACCCCGTATTGCTTATCATTCTGGACACTGGTCCCCGTGAAAGTCGTGGACGTGGTATCAGAATTATTAACCTGTTTTAGAATATTGGAAACAAGATCGTTAATATCACTCATTGATACCCCTCCTTAAAAAGTAACCTTAATTTCTTCGGCCGGTTTACCGGTAACCACCTGGTGCGTTTCCCGAATATGTAAAATCGCAGAAATCGCTTGGAAGTTCGGTCGAGCCATTTGGTCGTTCGGTTGGGAAACCGGTTCTGGTGAGTCGCCCTTTGCGTACCGGGCGGCGTTTTTCCCAATTCTCCGGAACATCGCGCCATCGATAACGGGCGCTTCCGGGAAGAGTTCCAGGTTGTTCAGGGCTTCTTGGTCTTTTTGGTGGATAATGACCGTTCCTTTGGACTGAATCCCAATTGAGATGCCAGAACCAGATAGATGATCCGCTTCCACGGCCATAAACGACACGTCAGACGTATCATAAACCTTGATAACCCGGGCTTTGAGCCCTTCTTCTTCGATCCCGGCAATCATTTGCCGGAGAGCTTCTTGATGGGTCACACTGGATTCCGTCTTGGTTAAAACCGTCGCGTAGGCGGGCGCTACCGCAATCACAATCTCGTCTCTGGAGTACCCAGCCTGTGCGGGTCCTACCGGTTGGAACCAATCCAACTGGTTTTCTGGAACCGCCGCACCGTTAGCCGAAGCGCTTTCAGAAACGGCCGTGGTGCTCTGACCCTGCGTCGCATCCTTTTGAAAGTCGATGGGATGGTCAACTTGGGTTTGTGCTAAAACTTCACGAACGATTTGTCGAATTAAATGTTCATCAATATCAGCCATAATAGTACCGCCTCCCTACATATCAAAGTGTTCTGGATCGATGACTTGCGGAATATCCGTGACCTTTTTCCACTCTTCAGGATCATCGTAAAGCCGATACCCCGTCCCAGGTCCCTGATAATCGTTGCCTTCGTTGACCGCAGATTCAACGTGCCAATTCTGGTCGAAGATGGCTGACGTTTGCAGGTAATCTCCGACCACTTTTTGTTTCTGCAGGTTCAAGATGGCTTCTGCCACGTCCTTAAAGTCGTTGTCCACCAACGCCTTAATCACGTCAACCGCGGTGATCCCGCGATCCATCAGATTTTGAGCGGCCTTCATATCGGCCACTTTATCCCGCTTCGGCATATCTTCATGCACGTCCGCGTAGGTTGCCGCTTCCACTTCTTCGTCAGTAATATCGGGTAAGCCCAGGCCCTTGAAGACGGCTTGTAACGCTTTAGCGGCTTTGCGCCGAACGTTGATTGCGTCCTCTTCCTTAATGGAATGAATCCCGAATGATTGACCATAGTCCCGTGAAAGGAAGTGAATATCGTCGTAATCGTACACGTCTTCGTTAGACCCAGCAAAGGTGTTATCCGGATTGGGTTCGGCCCCGTAACCGGAGCAAATAAAGTCCGTTCCACCAATGAATTGGCCCATGAATCTCCAAGTCCGCCGCATTGAGGAATGGGAGAACGATTGGTCACTCCCGGTGGCTGCTTCCAGATCGTACATCATGCACAACAGGTTTTCGCCTAAAACTTCCCGTAACCCGTTAGGCACCGCCGTCGGAATCGAGATACAACTGAGTGACCCGTTTTGTAGGCCTTGAACCCCGGACGCCTTCGATAACAGAATGCACCGAGCTTCCAGGTACAACATCGATTTTCCTTCGGGATAGCCCATCAGAACTTCGGATCCCGAGCCAGACGTAAACCGCATCTTGATGCCCCGTGACGCGTAGCACGAGGCCAAAAAGCCTTTCGACCAAGGCGTGTCATCCCCATCGGTAAAGGAACGGTCGGTCCCATAAACAGAAATGGTTTCGGCGTAAGACGTCAAGCCCCGCATCCCCAACTGTAATTCCGTGGCTTCATCAACGGAACACTGGTGCAGCACGCCCGGCCGGCCCGTTTGGGAACCCACTAAAACGGATAAGGCATTAAACGGTGCATCCCGGCTGACCGCGGTAGTGGTTTCCTCTTCGGCAAAACCTCTTAAGGCGGCTTCCGCGGCATCCGCGGCTAATTCGACTGGGTTATCAATGTAGTTAGTCACGTGACACTGGTTCGCCGGTTTGCGGCGTTCCCGCATCTTCTTGGCCCCCATGATCATTTCACCAAAATCAAGTTGGTTAATGACGTCTTGCCCTTTGGCAGGCGTCATGGCCGTGGTGTACGCCAACACTTCTTGGTGGGAAACGTTTGGGTCAATCAACATTTTGGCAATTTTGGTTGAATCGGTAGCCATCACCTTTTCGGCATTTTCAATATTGATTCCGTAATTGGCAATGTACATATCGATCAAGTCAAAGTCGGCCCGTTGCTTCCCGTCCATTTCGGTAATGACCCCGTTTTCTACCTTAATATTTGGTTCGGGATCATTCGGACTTTTCATGGCAACGAAACCTTCTTCGGGCCATTCCTTGACGATCACATCTTGATTAATTGGACGCTGTTCCAGCTTTTCAAATCTTTTTTGACGTTTCATTAATTAATCCTCCTTACAGTAAGAGTGTTAATGAATATAAGAGGGATAATCATTTACCGGCTTATCTCCCATTTGTCCTAAGAGTTCCAATCCCCGTTCACGACCGGCAATAATGGCCTGCCGGACCGCACCCGATTCACCACTAATGGTTAAGGTCCCTTCGTTAGAGGGACTACCATTATGACTAGGGGTCGCTAAGGAAACGATATTGACGCCCGCGGTCTTTAAGGCCGTATCGGCCATCACAATCCCAATTGCGGCGGGACAAGCGTTAAGGATTCCAAACGCTTTGCCTTCTTCCGCGTTCAACCCGGCACTCAAGCAACCCGCAGCCCGAGCCGTATATTGCAATTCCACGTACCCAGCAGCGTTACCATAAACGTCACCAAAGAAATGGTGTAAGTTCTCAAACGTCACCTTGATGGCTTGCCGTACGTCGGATGGATCATAGCCCCCAATGACGATCATGCAGCCTTGACCACCGCCACCCTTGGTATCGTTGGTCCATTCAACGTCAATACATTCGGTGTTCGTGGATTTAATCCCTTCATCCATCGAAAACAGTTGTGGGCCACCACCGGTCCGGTCACTGACGATTCCGATTACCGAATATTTTTTTCTGACGTGCATTTTTTCAAGCAATTGCGGATCCACATTGGGAATACACAACCCAATCGTATCCCCGGCTTCGTCCGCACACACAAATTCCGGTGCGACGCTGGTGGAATTCAAAAAGTCAATCATAGGACTGCCCCCTAATCTTTATTACGGCGAATTTGGTTTCATCGGTCTTTAATTAATAAAAAGGTTCTTAATTTGTTCTCCACTCAAACAAAATAAGAACCAATTTCGATGAATTATTCTTTACGTGGAAGAATCTTTTCAACATCTGTATGAGGACGTGGAATGACGTAACTTGAAACGACTTCTCCGACGTTGCCTGCGGCTTGAACGCCGGCGTCTACGGCCGCCTTTACAGCGCCCACATCACCACGAACCATCGCGGTTACAAGACCTGCACCAATTTTCTGTTGGCCGATTAAGTCAACGTTTGCAGCCTTAACCATTGCATCGGCTGCTTCAATCGAAGGGACTAACCCCCGGGTTTCAATCATACCAAGCGCTTCTTGTTCCATAAAGAAAGCCTCCTAAAGTCAGTACAGCGTTTTGTAAACGCTTACCTTTTTAATTACGGGTTCATTATATAACAGTCAAATTTGACTTTCTTGATAATCTTCCCGTCCGGTTATCCAGGACTTACAAGATAGTGTACTTTTTATGATACATTTTCTCCTTTTTAGCAAAAAACCACCTGTCGTCTATCCATTAATATGAACTGAAGGTCAGAATAAGTGACTTTTCATAATCTTTAATTCACAATCTCTTTTCTTTCTTCCCATTCGTCCACCGCACCTAACTTATAAAATTTTCCAACCGTCGGCGCAACCCTGCTAGGCACCCCGGATTAGCGTCAAATCACGCTTTTCTTCCCCGATGATGGTCCAATGGAAAATGCAAATATTTTACACTTCTTTCATAAAAACGTTCTTTTTTGGGAAAAAGAAAGCGCTTTACATGCCGTAAATTCGTGCTATATAATACTTTTGTAACAAACATTAGAATGGAGGCTTTATAATGGGACGCTTGCAAGGTAAGGTTGCGTTAGTAACTGGCGGATCGAAAGGAATTGGCAAAGCCATCGTTGAACGGTTTGCTAAAGAGGGCGCCAAGGTTGTCTTTACGGCGATCGAAAAAGAAGCAGGAGAGGCATTAGAAAAGGAATTAATTCCTAACCGCCTGGTCTTCATGCAACAAGATGTATCGAAGAAAGATGACTGGGACCGAATCATTAACGCTACAATCAGCAAGTTTGGCAAGATCAACATCATCGTCAACAATGCCGGCATCGGGGTCTTTTCTGACATTGAAAAGATGACCGAAAAGAACTGGAATGCCACCATTGGAGTTAACCTGACCGGGACCATGTGGGGGGTAAAGTACGGGATTCAAGCCATGAAGAACAACCATGAAAAGAATTCCATTATTAACCTGTGCTCCGTTGAAGGCCTGATTGGTGATCCTGATCTTCTCGCCTACAACGCTTCAAAGGGTGGTGTACGGCTGTTAACGAAGTCCGCCGCCCTACACTGTGCCCGCGAAAACTACGATATCCGGATCAATTCCGTTCATCCCGGTTACGTGGATACACCACTGGTTGAGAATCTTGAGAAGACCGATCCTAAGGTTAAAAACCATTTAGTTTCGCTTCACCCTATGGGCCGCTTAGCTAAGCCCGTTGAAGTCGCAAACATGGCGCTATTCTTAGCATCGGACGAATCCTCGTTCAGCACGGGGTCAGAATTCTTAGTAGATGGTGGGTACACCGCCCAATAACTCGTGGCCGTCTTCTGAAGTGATGACTACCGAGTTCAGCCTGTATTGACTAATAGAAATGAGGAACTTTCAATGGCAGATATAAATGAAGATCTAATCAGAGAGGTCGTCAAACAAGTCCTCGCTGAATCCAAATCTCAAGTCGATTCGCCTTCGAAAAAGTTTAATTCCAACGGTAAGAAGCGAATCTTTGCTTTCAGTATTCGGAAAGATGAAGAACCTTACGTTAAAGAATGGGCCAAGGCTCATCCCCACATCGAAGTGGGCTACACCGATGAATTACTTTCACCCGAAACGGCTAAATACGCTAAGGGGGCCGATGGGGTCGTCGTTTATCAACAACTTTCTTACACGGCGGATACCCTCCAAGCATTGGCAGATCAAGGCATCACTAAAATGTCTTTGCGTAACGTCGGGGTAGATAACATCGACCTCGCCAAAGCCAAGGAATTGGGCTTTGAAATTACCAACGTTCCCGTCTATTCCCCGAACGCCATCGCTGAACACGCGGCAATTCAAACCGCCCGAATTCTGCGGCAAACGAAGGTTCTCGATGCTAAAATCGAAAGTGGTGATCTTCGTTGGGCCCCTACCATCGGGCGTGAGGTTCGGGATCAAACCGTGGGGGTCATCGGAACGGGCCACATCGGACGGGTCTTCATGCAAATCATGGAAGGATTTGGCGCGAAAGTCATCGCCTTCGATCCTTTTAAGAACCCCGAATTGGAAAAACAGGGTTACTACGTCGATTCTTTGGACGACTTATACGCTCAGGCCGACGTGATTTCTCTTCACGTGCCGGCTACCAAGGAAAACACGCACATGATCAACCGCAACACCATCGCGAAGATGAAGGACGACGTGGTCTTAGTCAATTGTTCCCGTGGTGCGTTGGTGGACACGGATGCCGTGATTGCCGCCCTAGACAGCGGTAAGGTCTTCGGCTTCGTCATGGATACGTATGAAGACGAAGTGGGTATCTTTAATGATGATTGGCAACACAAAGCCTTCCCTGACGAACGGCTGGCCAATCTCATTCACCGTTCTAACGTGCTGGTCACGCCCCACACTGCCTTCTACACGACCCATGCGGTCCGTAACATGGTCCTGAAAGCCTTCGATAACAACTGCGAACTAATCAATGGCAAACCAGCCGACACCCCCGTCGACATTAGCCAGGCTTAACTGCTCGCTTAGAATTAGTCAGTCGCCGTTCACGCCATTAATTACCTCCATTACTAGTGAACGACTTAGATTATCCGTTCAGGCGGCTGGCGCTTAAAGTCCCCGGTAACAATCGAAAGTGATTGTTACCGGGGACTTTTTAACGTCACCATTTATTCTAAAAAGCCACCGTGGCTAGTGACAACACTAATCACAGTGGCTCGTTGAATTTCTCGTTGCTTAGGGTTAATAGCCCTTGGTGGTAAAGTACCAATGAACCGAATCATTTTTACCAACCTTAGTCTGGTTCGCAGCCCGGTCGATAAACTTACCATTTACCTTATACTTCCAGCCACTCCCCGTTTTAATATCGTTTTGGGCTAGGCCGTTGATGCTACTAACGTAGAAAGCGACTCCGCCCTGATAAACTAATTTCAGCTTAGACGCCTTTAATACCGAAAAAGCGGTTGATTTAGCATTGATCTTTACCCGACCGTCAAAAAAGGTCTTGTGATAACCCGTGACCACTAAATGCACGGATTCAGCGGTCGTCGTTGACTTAACCGCTTTAGGCGTAGACTTAGTCGCGGTAGCCTTCGTCGTTGTCGTAGCCGCGCGTGAGGTTCGAGCCGTCTGAGACGATCGCGTCGACTGAGCCGATTGCCGTTTTTTAACGGCTGAAGTCCGCCGAGATTGCGAGTGTGCACTAGCTGCGGCCTGATGGTGTTGCCGCCGAGCCGTTGCTTGGTGCTTGGGTTTAACCCGCTTAGTGGTGGTCGACTGAGACGTCTGAGTCGACCGCACGTGCGCCATTGAAGACGAGGCCGATGTGGTCGCTTGGGTCGACGAGGACGTCTGACTGGATTGTGCTTGACGTTCGACTGCTTGATCAGCGCTGACAAAGTGTTGCACGGTAAAGGCCGCGCCAATCGTCAAGACCGTCACGACTAACGCCAGAATCACGCCCACTGACTTCTTCATCTTAAAAACCTCCCCAGCTGAATTTCAGGCCTAGTTAAAGCTATAGACCGGTGCACTACGGTAGCCCCGGTGGTAAGCTGCCGCGGCCATGCTAACTTGACCATAAGCCAATGTCATGCTGTAAGCGCCCTTGATACTGCCGTTCGCTGCAACGTAATGCCACATTTGCCGCAATGGGGTCGCCGTTTGTCCAGACTTCATCGCCTTGCGGTTGATGTACTGGAAGGTCGTCTTAGTGCTCGACAGTGCCAGGATAGCTTCAGCTGTCGAATTAGCGTTGGGATTTTCTTGACCGTTAAAGGTGTAGCCAAAGGTCCCACTCTTATAAACGGCCGTCTTTAGATAACCTTGGCCCTGCTTAATGGCTGTTTGCACGGCTTTAGTCTTGCTTTGCCCCATGGCTAAGGCGGTCAACGCCATTGCCGTGGTGTCACTATCCACGCTGGCTACGGTATTGTTGTAGGCCCAACCGTGGTTTGACTGTTGATTCTTAGCGATTGTCTTACTCAGACTCGTCTTGGAAAAAGCAGCCTTACTAGGTTTTTTAAACTTCTTATTAGACGCGACCGCAATTAGCGCTTGGCTTTGAACGTTGACTGTTTGTTTGGTCATCTTTTGCTGATAAAGCGTCTTGACCAGATTCAAATTCTTCTTAGCCCCGGCTGGTTGATACTTCGTGGGATTGACGCCGATAGCCTGTAAGCCAATGATTGCCGTTGCCAAGGTCGCTGGATCACTTTTAGCAGAGACCACCAGGTTTTTCTTCACGAGTTTCTTTTGGGCCTTTGTAAACTTGTAGCCGTGCTTTTTAAGCCCCAATAAGAAATCGGAATACCCCGCGGCTGCCCCGGTTGTAGGATAAGCCGATTTACTGAAAATCTTAGCCTTAGCTTTCAGGCCGTCCCGGTTGGTCTTCATCATCTTTTTAGCATATGTATAGGCTTTCTTTTCCTGACCGTTCCGATAACTTTTACTAGCCGTTTTGACACTCGCTGCACTGGCTACTGGAACTAAGGTCCCTAAGGTAATGACCGCCGTTAAAGTTGTTGCTACGATTTTTCTTGTCCGAAACATCCTAAATCACCCTTTATCCTAAAATTTTGTACTTAATCATGAGCCGATCCATCAGCTTGCGCCAGGGACGATACAGCAATAACAAACTAATCGCGTTAGTCGCCGCGTGCAGGCCATCGAATACGGCACTAGAAGCAAAGGCTAGTAAAAAGCTAGCCGGTCGTAAGGGGCGCACATAGGCCAAGGCATACCAGAGATCTAGAATCCAGCCATACCAAAAGCCCCATAAAGCGCCCCAGATGACCATGACCCAAAGCTGATCCTTCAAGTGTCCCCGTTGTAATAATCCGGTCAGCAGCCCCATCAGGCCCCAAGCCAGCATTTGCCAAGGCGTCCAAGGCCCCTGCCCTAAGAAGAGATTGGACACGAGGGCCATCATCGACCCCGACACAAAACCCAGTTCCGGTCCCAGACTAACCGCACTAACGATCACCACAAAACTGGTGAACTGAATATTGGGAATGGCCGCTAAGGGCACCCGTCCCAGGACGCCCAGGGCCACGATAACGGCTAGAAACACGAGTAACCGGGTTCCCATCTGCTGGTGTTCAAACCGCCAATAAGCCGGTAAAATACTGCAGGCTAAACACCCAAAACTAAACCAAAGATAATGTTGCCCCTTTAATAGCAGCATCATGATCAGTAAAATTGCCATAATACCGACCGCTAGGGATAAGCGTCCCCGCCAATGACCTTGTTGTACCGTCACGTTACTCACCTCCTTTCAAGGTTTGCCGCACATCCGTACTGAACAGCGCGGTCGGCACCTGATCTCGCAACAACCGATTGATTGCCGTGGTGAACAAGAAATTCTGCGTAAAAAACTGCCGACTTGTCACCGGTTGATTTAATTGGCCGGCAAACATAAACGTACACCGTTGCGCGTATTGAGCACAAAAGGCCATATCGTGACTGGCCATCACAATCGTCGTGCCCGCGGCGTGAACCCGCTGCAAGATCGTCCCTAACTGCCGTTTAGTCGTGGGGTCCAATCCCTTAGTGGGTTCATCCAAAAGCAGGAGTTGCGGACGCGTCATTAAGGCCAGTCCTAACCCGACTAACTGCTGTTGACCTCCACTCAAATCGAATACGTTTTGGTGGGCTACCGCCGTCAGCCGTAAGGTCGCCAACCACTGTGTCACCTGCTGTTCCGTGACGGGCGGATCCGCCAACCGGGCTTGATCCCGTAATTCTTCAATGACGGTTTTCCCACTAAACTGATCCGTTGGATTCTGGGCTAAATAGGCGACTGTCCGTAACCGTTCTAAATTTTTCATCTTCCAGACTAGCTGTTTGGCCAGCCAAACCTTGCCGTGTTCCGGTTTTAACAGTCCCGCCAAAACGGATAAGAGTGTCGACTTTCCTGAACCATTTTTGCCAATAATGGCGAGCCAGTCACCACGCGGAACGGTTAACTCTAAGCGCCGTAATACAATCTGATCGTCAAAGTGAACCAACAACTTCTTGACGGTCAATAATGAATCGTCCCGTGCGACAAGTGCGTCCTTAGCCCCTAAATTTGGACGCTGTTCAAAGCGATAACGCCGTTGCGCTAATAATTGCCGCCCGGTTGGGACCGTTAAAGGTAACGGTCGTGTTTCTAAGTGATGTTGCAGAAAAAATTGTGGAATCGGCGGGACAAAGTCCGCTAGTTCCGGTAGCGCTGTCATTTTTTCTAGACCGGCCGACACGTTGCCATCGTAAATAATGCTTCCCGACTGCAAAACCACTAAGCGATTGGCGAGCGCCAGGACCCGACTTAACCGATGCTCCGTCAACACGATAGTAATCCCCAACTCGTCATGAACTTGTCGTAAAACATTTAAAAAGTTCTGGGCCGTAGTTGGGTCCAATTGTGCGGTGGGTTCATCCAAAAGAATCACGTCGGGCTCCAACGCGAGGACGGAGGCCAAGTTCACCAACTGAATCTGGCCCCCCGATAACGTTTTAATGGCCCGGGGCAGCAATTGATCTAACCCCAAGAAATTGGCTAATTCCGCAATCCGACTATTGATCTGCGTGGTGGAATAGCCTAAATTTTCTAAAGGAAAGGTGAGTTCTTCGAGTACGGTGGCCATAATGGGTTGGGTCAGGGGATTTTGCGCCACAAACCCAATTTTTTGTGCGCTGGTCGTTAAAGCCAAATCTTGAATAGCTTCGCCCTGAAACGTCACGGTCCCGTGTGCCTCGCCGGCGGGAACTAATTCCCGTTTAAACTGCTTTAGCAACGTCGTTTTGCCGCTTCCCGTCGCCCCCACTAACGTGATAAAATCCCCCGTTGCAATCCTTAAATCAACTTGCTGCAGGGCCATTTTTTTCTGTTGGGGGTAGGTAAATGAAAAGTTTTCCATTCGTATTAGTTCGCCCACAAGCGATACCCCCCTTCACCGATGATTGGCAAGAGAACCAATCCACTACTGATAATTAATAACGCAATGTCCTGCCCGGTTCCCCACACTAACTGGGTCAAATCACCAGTCCATCCCCAGCCTAACCATCGCAAACCAATAATCACCCCAAACCAGATCACGGAAAGGCCTAAAAACACCCCATCCGTTACTTGAAATTGAAACTGTTGATACTGGCTACGTTTATGTGCGCCAAATCCCCGGGCTTCCATTAAAACCGCGGTTTCCATCGCGTCAGAAACTGCGGTGACCAGGATGACCCGAAAAAGCCGTCCCAGGTTCTTCACGCGTTGGCGCAAAGTCCCCTCGCTGACCACCAAGTTCCGTGTTTTCTGAAAACGGGCTAACCGTTGCAACTTTTGGAGCAATAAATCGACCAGACGTAAGGCAATCGTCAGTAGCATCGCCAATCGTGGCACTACGGGAAACAACAAAAAAGTGAGTTTGGGCGTCACCAAGACCCCGTTCAGCAGGATAAACGTTAGAATCATTGCTCCCAACGATGCCGCCATCGTGAGCCCGTAAATCGTGGCACTCTCCGTTAACTGAAAGTGCAAGCTTCCCCAACGCATTTGCCACAAGACGTGCGTTCCACGCTGGTTCAACAGCAGATTAAAGACAACAATCAAGCCCATCATTGAAAGACTTCCCACCAGTAAACGGCGCACTTTAGTTCGGTTAAAATAAAATAAACATAGTCCCAAAACACTTCCAAACAAGCCGATAGTGAGGATCAGGTGATTAAACACCAGCAATAATGTAAAGAGTTCGATAAAGTACACCAGCACCGTTAAGGGATGTAACTGACTGAAAAAGCTTAGCTCACTAATAGTCCCGGCCTGCATACTGTCTCACCCTTCTTGCTTTGAAAACGTTTTCTTGAATAACTTTATCCTAACATGGCCCCATGATGATATCCTGACGTCTTCTACAGATTTTTGCTATCGCCAGCACGTTTTATTACTGAAATCGCAAAATTTTAACAAATTCAACAAGAAACCACTATCTTTAGTTCTCCGGTTGATTATTATTTTCAGAAACAAATTGTCCAATAGCATCATTAATCATAGTAACTAAATCTATGCCAACAAAAAAACACCAACCACAATCGGTTGGTGTTTTTTAATCACGTGCTTAGTTACGACGGCGTTCTGGAATCCGCGCAGCCTTACCGTTAAGTTCGCGTAAGTAGTAGAGCTTAGCCCGACGTACCCGACCTTGACGGATGACGTCGATCTTAGCAACTCGTGGGGAGTGTAATGGGAAGATCCGTTCCACACCGACACCGTTACTAATCTTACGAACCGTGTAAGTGGCTTGGATGCCCGCACCCTTACGCTTGATAACGACACCTTCGAATAACTGAATCCGTTCGCGGGAACCTTCAACGATCCGGGCGTGAACACGAACAGTATCCCCGGCACGGAAGTCCGGAACATCGTCACGTAATTGTTCTTGGTTGATCTTGGCAATTAATTGATTTTGGCGCATATTTTTTCTTTCCTTTCGCCAACATTCATTCTCAGGATTCGACAGCGGAATGTTGTTTCTGTGGCTAAACAGCCAAAAATAAGTTTAGCATATCTCAGAAGGCCTGTAAAGGTTAACTTCTTGACTGCTGGTCGCGTTTTTCCTCTTCTTCGATGCGCACGTCGGCCAACAAATGCTTCTGCTGCTGGGTCAAGTGCTGGTGGTCGATCAGATCCGGCCGCCGCAGATAGGTCCGCCGCAGGGCTTCCTTTTGCCGCCATTCATCGATCTTCTGGTGGTTCCCGCTGATCAGCACGTCCGGCACAGTCATCCCCCGAAAATCCGCTGGCCGCGTGTATTGCGGGTATTCCAGTAGTCCGGACGAAAACGAGTCGCCGGGCGCCGATTCGGCGTTACCCAGTACCCCGGGCAAGAGCCGCACCGTGGCGTCGATCATCACCATGGTCGGCAATTCCCCGCCGGTCAACACGAAGTCGCCCAACGACACCTCATCGGTCACCAGGTGCCGAATCCGTTCGTCGTAGCCCTCGTAATGGCCGCACAGGAAGGTCAGATGTTCCTCGTGGGCAAAGGTCTCGGCCACGTGCTGATCGAAGGTCACCCCCGCCGGATCCGTCAGAATCACCCGGCCCTTGGGCAGTCCCTCAGCGGCTGCCTGGGCCTGCGTGGCGGCTAGTGCGTCAAAGATGGGTTGGGGTTGGAGCAGCATCCCCGCGCCCCCACCAAAGGGATAATCGTCCACGTTACCGTGCTTATTGGTCGAGTAATCGCGAAAGTTGGTCACCGGCATGGTCAGATGGCCGTTTTCGATGGCCTTACCCACGATGGAATCGTGCATCGGCCCGCTAAACATATCGGGGAATAAACTTAAAACGTCAATTCGCATTAGTCGAGCCCCTCCATCAATTCGACCGTGACTTGGTGTTGGTCTAAGTCCACGTCTTTGACCACCTGATCGATCACCGGCAATAAGAGATCACTTTGCCCGGGCCGTTGGACGACCCACACGTCGTTGGCGCCCGGTGACAGGATTTCCTTCACCGTTCCCAGCTTGTCTCCGGCGACCGTGACCACGTCGAGGCCCACGATTTGGTGGTAATAG
The DNA here is from genome assembly GCF_001434115.1 of Levilactobacillus zymae DSM 19395. Taxonomy (GTDB): domain Bacteria; phylum Bacillota; class Bacilli; order Lactobacillales; family Lactobacillaceae; genus Levilactobacillus; species Levilactobacillus zymae. The sequence continues at coordinate 117,719 of NZ_AZDW01000051.1, read as the reverse complement.
TATTCGCCCGGCTGTAAGTCGTCGGCCTGCAGTTCGTCTTCGGAGATCTTCAACGTGGCGGTCTTGAACCCCTCCACGTCGTTGATCGACGGGTAACCGGTAAAGCTCAACAGGTAAAATTGCTTGTGTTGCCGCACCGTGGCCACGGTCAGCTTGGTTGGTTGCGTGGCGTTGGGCATGAAGGCCCACAAAACGGCCCCCTTGGCGAACCGTTTCTGCGGGAAGTCGGTGGTCGCAATGACCCGCACTTCGCCCTTAATGCCGTGGGTGTTAACAATGGTGCCCACCGTATAATACGTCATGGTTCTACTCCCATCTGTTTTTGACTTTGTGCGTCGTTTACTGATCGAAGGCCCCGCACCAGGTCTTCGCGTGACTGATTTAATCGATGATACAAAAAACTCGAGGGAAACGTTGCCGCCTCACTCGAGAGTCTTTGTCGGGTGGTCATCAATGATGAGCCGAACCCGTTTATTGCCGTTGACGCGCACGCTATAGACGATTGTCCGAATAGCTTGGGCGACCCGGCCTTGCTTACCGATGACCCGACCAACATCGTCCGGGTGCACGGCTAACCGATATTCGTAGAAGCGGTCCGTTTCCGTGGTCGTGACGACCAGATCATCCGGGTGCTCCACGAGGGGGCTGACAATTGCAAGAATTAATGCCTTAAAATCGGTCATGGCTAATCACTACTTCTTAGTGTACTTAGCTTCGTGGTATTGCTTCATGATCCCGGCGTTCGAAAGTAAGTTCTTCACCGTATCTGAAGGTTGAGCACCGTTGTTCAACCAGTTCATGATGGATTCTTCGTTTAACTTAACTTCGGCTGGGTTCGTCACTGGGTTGTAAGTCCCAACGTTTTCGATAAACCGGCCATCCCGAGGGCTCCGAGAATCGGCAACCACGATTCGGTAGAATGGGCGCTTCTTAGAACCCATCCGCTTTAAGCGAATCTTTACTGACATGTAGACACCTCCTGTATTTCTTTCAACGTGTAATAATATACCAGTTTCTAGATATGATGTAAAGAGTTTTTTCTTTACACCTTAAAATTAATCGAACGGCCGGCGTAACCAGGCGATCACATCGGGGGTCAACGCCGCTTGGTGGGTGATGATCCACTCGGAGACCGCGCTGTAATCCGTGAAGTCTAAGACCGGTGCGTGGAACCCCACCGCCTGTAAATGCGCCACGAACCGCAGATCAGCGATACTCATCGGCGCCTGGTACAACGGATTCTCCTGGGCGTGACTGCCCCACTCGTCGTTTAAAATCGCCAGGGCGTTACGATACGCCGGCGTTTGTAAGAGGACCGCGCGAAGTTCGTCGGCCGTTAAAACTGTGCTCATGTCAGATTCCCCCTTATCGCTTGCAGTTGTGGGTCTTCGGCCAGGCTGATCACCCGGCCGGGCGCGTGCTGCACCGAAAATTGCGCCACGGGACTGGTCAGTAACCAGATAACGTCTAAGGCCAGCGGACAGGTCACCCGGGCTTCCCCGTAGCCGTCGGTCAGTAGGATCGCCAGTTGGCCCGGTCGACCGGCCATTAGTCGCGGTAACGCGTCAAAGACCGCCTGAAACCGCGTCCCGCCCCCACCGACGCGCTGCAGGTCGGGAACTCGTCCGGTCAGGGTGAAACTCTGGCGGTCGTGGAGTACGGTGTCGAACGGGTAGACCCGGATGCTGGCCGGATAAATCGCCAGTAAGCGCGTCAATTGGCCCAACAGGTAGGCAATCTCCTGGTTGCCCATCGAGCCCGACTCGTCCACGAAGATGCGGATGGTCTGCCAGGTCTGCACCGTTTGGCCCGGCAACTCCATGCGTTGCGGTTGCCGGCGGTTGAACCGCCCGTACGCCGGCTGGCGCCCCGCCGGCACCTGGCCTAACTGGCGCTGTAACAGCCCCTGCCAGTTCAACGGCTGAGTCGGCGGCGCCGGGGTCAAGGCCGCCTGGACCTGGCCCGGTAAGGTGCCGCGTTGCTTGGCGCTCAGGGCTTCAGCCGTGGTGGTCAGGACCTGCCGCCGCCATTGGTCCCTGGCGGCCTGATCCTGTAGTTGACCGGTCGCCCAGCCCCGGTGACCGTCGCGTTGGCCCGGTAGAGGCGTTGCCGTGGCCAGTTGCTCTGTCGGCCGCTTCCCCACGTGTTGGTTGGGCGCCGCGTGGGGCGTGGTCACTGCGCCATCCGCCTGCTGGGCCTGCCAGCGGCGCAGCAACCGCCAATAGACGGCCGAATCCTGTTTCGCCGCCACCGGTTGATCCAGTAACGTGTGTAACGTCCGGCTGGTTACGGCCCCGGCCGGCAAATCGTCGAGGTAGTCGTTGACCGCCGCGTCGGTGGCCCACCGCACCAGCGGCGCTTGCTGGGGCGACCGTAACGCCGTGGCGTAACGGTCCGGGTGATCCCAGACCAAGTGCAGCACCACGTGGCGCAACATCGCTAACCACTGGGCGCCCGTCCAGGCCGTTTGGGCCAAGGCCACGGGACTGACCACCAATTGCCAATCCGTGGGGCGGGCTCGCAAACCCAGCGGTGTGGGGCGGGCCTGTAAGGTCGTCGCTAGCTGGCTTAACACCCGGCCGTAAAACGGGTCGTGTTGAAGCAGGTACATCACGCTGGCTTGCAAAAGCTCCCGCGTCGCTGGGGCCTGCTGGTCGGCCGGCAGGGTCGCCAGCCGGCTTAATCGCGTCGAAAGACTCAACATCACCTACACCTCGATTTGACTGCTGCGTTTACCGATCTGGGTCAAGACCGCGTAAAGCTGACTGACGGCCGTCGTGGTCTGGACCTGCTGATACAGGGCCTCCAAGAGCCCCGGTCGTTGGGCCAGAGTCCGGGCCACCGCAAACTGGCCGTCCGGCGCACACAGCATCAGGAGCTGGGTAAACCGTTCGGCGTTGGCCGCGCGGGTCAGTGGCCAGGTGTCAACGGCCTGGAGGCACTGGGTCAACAGGCGTTGTTGCTGGGCCGGATTCAGCGTTTGAAAGGTCGTCACCGCCGCGTCTTGCGTGTAAAGTTGCGTCACGGTCAACGTAGGCCGTTTAGTCTGCACGTAACCGGCGAAGGCCGTCCCGACCGTGGCCCCCAGGTTCCCCACCAGGAGTTCGCGGACCACGGCGGTCGTGCCGAGGAGGTCTTGGTGCTCGAGTTCGCGCAATAACCGCGAGACCCGTGCCCAGGCCCGCGGCGTCGGCTGCAGGTCGGCGTCTTCCTGGTCGCTGGTCGGGGCCGTGAACAGGTCCCCGGGATTTTCCGTCAGGTAGGCGGTCACCAGCGGACTGATCCGCGGTTGCCCGTTGACCTGCGCTCGGGCCCAGGCCAGCCAGGTCGGCGTGTCGGCCTGCAGGACCAAACGGGTAGTCCGGTCGGCGATGGCCGCGTCCCCAGGCGTCACGCCGTAGTGGCTACTAGCAAATCCCCGCATGGTGGCGTCCGGGTTTTCCGCTAAGATCAAGTGGACCTGTTGCGGCAAAATCAGGCTATTGATCTGGCGCTGTAAGACCAGGTTCATCAGTTCGCTTTGCACCGCTTGGGTCCCCCGGTTGAACTCATCGAGAAACCAGATGATTTCGTCGTCGGGATGGGCCTCGGCGTACTGGATCAGACTCACCAGGGTGTGGGAGTAGCCGAATTGCACGTCGGCCAAGCGCCCGTAGTGGGCCGTTTGGATAAACGAGTCGCTGGTCAACGGTGGCACGGGGATCACCAGGTCCCCCTTTTCCACCAGGCTGACCACCGTGGTGAAGAGCTTGGCGTGGCGCTGCTGGGCCACGTCGGCCACCAGCGCGGACTTGCCGATGCCGGCTTCCCCCACGAGGGTGGGCACGCTACCGCTCGCTAGGACCACCTGCACCGCTTGTAAACATTGTTGGTAGGTTAAAGCCACTTTATCCGACCCCTTTCGTCAATTTCTTTTAAGTTAATAAACCTTGTACTAGTTAGCTGGGACCCCAACCTGCGTAGTTAAGCTCCCAGCTTAAAGCGCCTAATTACGCTCGTTATATTCGAGCGTGCGATTACAGCACGTTAAAAGACCGGAAAATTAAAGTTATCCTTATTCATTTTACTATACTCGACGCCAAGAAAGGGCGACAAAAGATTGATAACTGGCCAGCCTTTCTTTCAATCACGCCCCCGCCCGTCAAAGCGCCCGATTGTTGCGCCTTAACGGGCTAAAGCTAACTCGCGACCATTATTGCGACAACTGCCGTGAAGTCCAGTTGCCAGTCCCGATTATACTAAGACTTGATAAATGGAAACGGTTACAACGAGAAAGAGGCAAGGTCTTATGGCTTTAATGACGTTAAATTATTATTCTAATATTTTGGGTCGGGACACCGACGTGCGCGTCGCCGTCCCCGATGAGAAGACGTTGACGCGCTTTTCTTTGGCCGGACAACCCCGGCGCTATCCGGTGCTTTATCTCTTACACGGCGTCGGTGATAACGCCAGCGGGTGGACGCGTCTCACCAACGTGGAGCGCTACGCCAGCGCTGCCCAATTTGTTGTGGTCATGCCCACGGCAGAACATAGTTTTTACCGCAATGCCGTTTATGGCCCCCGCTGGTACGATTACTTTCAAGACGAACTCCCCTACCGCATGGCCAGTTGGTTGCCCATTGATCCCACCCGCCAATACATTGCCGGGATCTCAATGGGGGGTTACGGGGCCTGGTTACTGGGGTTAAGCGAGCCGGATAAGTATCGGGGAATCGCCGGCATTTCTAGCGTGTGTTCCCTGGAACACCTGAAGGTCGAAGCCCCCGCCGACATGCGCGGGATGTTTGGCCAGATCTATCGTAACGTTTTTGGCACCACCGATCCCCAAGATGCGCAATACGGTCTGGCCGCCCTGATCACCGACCACCTCTGTGCTCAGGCCGACCGTTTGCCCCTCCTCTTACAATACGAGGGACAACAAGACTTCATGTACGACGATAATCAGGCCTTCAAACGGCTCATGTTGACCCATCATTTGCCAGTCCATTACGCGGAATGGCCCGGTACGCACGACTGGCCTTTCTGGGACAGTGCCATTCAGCGAGTTCTCAAAGTCTTTCACGAAAGGGAGCAATGATCATGGACGTCGCCACCAAGCATCCGTTATTTGAAAAGGGAATTCAGTTTATCGCGGCCATTTTTGGCCCGGTCGTTAACGTCCTTTGCGCCGTGGGGCTCTTAAAGGGGGCCCTGACCATCTGTACCACGCTACACTGGTTAGCCCCCAGCAACAGTACCTATCAGGTGTTATGGTTGCTATCAAACGTGTTTTTCAGTTTTCTCCCCATCTTCTTAGCCTTTACGAGTGCCAAAGTGATCAAGACCAACCCGTTCACCGCAGTGCTCATCGCGGCCTTTCTGGTACAACCGCAACTCACCACGTTGTTGACCCACCACGCCACCTTATTTGGGGTCACGCTGCCCAACACCCGTTATGATTCAACGGTCCTGCCCATCATCTTTGCGGTCATTTTGCTCCACTTTGTCGAAAGCGGCCTGAAGCGCTACCTCCCAGAAGTGATCCAGGCCATGTTCGTCCCCCTGCTGAGTTTATTAATTGTCCTGCCAGTGACACTGTTTCTGCTGGGTCCCATCGGCAACCTGTTGGCGAAAGGCGTTACGCTGGGGTACAACAATACGATGGCGATTAGCCCCATTATCGCCATGGCGATCCTTTCCGGACTGTTTCCGGCCTTTATCATGGTCGAAATCAGTACCGCGTTAGCGCCAGTGGTCATCAACAATATTGCCGTTAAGGGAGATGACACGATTTTGATTTCACTTGGAATATGTCTATTTTCGTTGGCTGGGATGTCGTTAGCCGTCTACTTACAGGCCCAGCCAGGCAGCAAGACCCGTGCGGCGGCCCTTTCGGGAATCGTGACGGCGTTACTGGGAGTCGGCGAACCCGCGGTCTTCGGGGTGGGTCTGACTCATCGGCGGCAATTTGCGGGCAGCATGTTAGCGGCAGCCATTGGTGGGCTGATTGTGGGGGCCTTTCAAACCAAAGTCACGGCATTTATCATTCCCAGTGTCGTGACGATTCCGGCCTACATTGGTCAACCCGGTTACTTGGGCATCTTGATTGGGGCCCCGGTCACCTTTTTACTCAGCCTCGCCTTCAACAGTCTAGCGATTCAGCGGGTGTCCCATGTCAGGGCCTAATTACGAGCGGGTGCGCCTCAACGCCCGGTTTCCCGCCATGCTGCTCCTGCAGAATCTGACCGGCCAGGCCCGCACGATTCCCCTGCATTGGCACCGCAGCCTAGAACTAGATCTCCTAACGGCTGGCAGTTTAGACGTGACGGTCGCCGGCCAGACCACCACGCTGACCGCCCCGGCCGTCCTGGTGATCAATACGGCAACTTTACACGCGATGACGCCCAACACCGCCCGCATTCAGGCCATCACCTTGCTGATCTCTTATGATTTCATCAAACAAGCGCTCCCGGATTATGATGATTTAGCCTTTGACCTCCAGGGACGTGTGGCAACGGCAGCGAGGCTCCAAACTTGCTTGGCGCAAATCGGCGAGTGGTACCGGCGGCGCCCCAACGGCTATCAACTCCTGATTGGGGAGCAGATCGATCACATTCTGTACCTCCTCACCACGCAGGCGGTCGTCCCTCGTCCCATTCAGCCAACCACACAGTGTGATTACCGGATTCAAGCGACCCTGACCAGCTTGGACACGGCTTACCAGTTTCCGGTCAGCATGCGGCGCTACGCCGACCGTTACCACCTGACGCTCCCCTATTTCAGCCGCCTGTTTCACCGGGAGACGGGACAGTCCTTCCGCGAGTATCTCTTAAACCTCCGCGTTGAAATGGCGCAAAAACAACTGAGTCAAACCTCGATGAAGATTATCGATATCGCCCTGGCCAATGGGTTTGGGAGCGCCCAACGGTTGATTGCCGCCTTTGAAAAGCTCTACGGCCTGTCACCGACCCGTTATCGTCGGCAGGAACGCGAGCTGCGGCCAAACCGCTGATCGCCCATGAGTTGGCTCACGAAAAAGGCAGGCAGCAAATTCTCAAAATTGCGAGAATTTGCTGCCTGCCTTTTTTGTCACCTCCGCGCCATCACGGTCATTCAATCAATGGATTCGGCCGGTCGTGAGGCCCCGCTTAACGGGTGGTCACCTGTGGTAAGGCCCGGCGTTGAAAGAACTTGACGATTTCGACGATGACGACCATCAAGAGGCCGGCTAAGCCCACGATGCCCCATTGGCCCAGGGTCAACGTCGTCACGTGGAAGATGCCGTTTAAGCCCGGCACCAGGATCGTCATGGCCAGTAAGCCAAAGGCGATTACGATCGCCCAGTTGAAGAACTGGTTGCGCCACACGCCGATTTTAAACAGCGAGCCGTGGATTGATTTGGAGTTAAAGGCGTGGAAGAGTTGGATCAGCCCCAGCGTGGCGAAGGCCATGGTCAGCGCATCGGCGTGGGCCAGACTCGCACTCGCGTGTACCGGGAAGGTGATCGCCAGCCAGTACACGCCCAGCGTTAACGCCCCCTCTAGGAACCCTTGGTAGAGGATTCCGCTGAGGACCCCGCCGGAAAAGAAGTTCGACTGGCGGCCCCGCGGCGGGCGGTTCATCAGGTTACGTTCCAGCGGTTCCACTCCTAAGGCGATGGCCGGTAAGGTATCGGTCACCAGGTTGATCCACAGAATGTGCACGGGGGCTAAGATCTGCCAGCCCAGCATGGTCATCATGAACAGGGTCAAGACTTCCCCCAGATTGGCGGATAACAGGTATTGGATGGCCTTTTGAATGTTGGCAAAAACCTTCCGCCCCTCTTCGACCGCCACCACGATGGTCGCAAAGTTGTCGTCGGCCAAGACCATGTCGCTGGCCCCCTTGGCGACCTCGGTCCCGGTAATTCCCATGCCGATCCCGATGTCGGCGGCCTTCAACGCCGGGGCATCGTTGACCCCGTCGCCGGTCATGGCCACGACCTTTCCGCGTTTTTGCCAAGCGTTCACGATGCGGACCTTGTGTTCGGGCGCTACCCGAGCGTAGACCGCGTATTGGTCGACCGTCTTTTGGAACGTGGCGTCGTCTAAGGCGTCGAGTTCCGCCCCGGTCAACACGGCGTCGGTCTGCTTTGCGGTAATGATGCCCAACCGTTGGGCGATAGCCGCGGCGGTGTCACGGTGATCCCCGGTGATCATGATGGGCCGAATCCCCGCGCCCTTGGCTTCGGCGACGGCTTGGGCCACTTCCGGCCGTTCGGGGTCGATCATCCCCACCAGCCCGGCGAAAATCAGGTCCTGTTCGGCGGTGGCCGAGTCCAGCGGCGTCGGCACGGCCGGCACGACGCGGTAGGCGAAGGCCAGCACCCGAATCGCCTGGGTCGCCAGGTCGTGGTTGGTGGCTAAAATGGCGCTGCGTTGCGCCGCCGTGACGGTCGTGACCTCACCGGCCAGGTCAACGCGCGTGACGCGTTTTAAGAGTTCGTCGGGCGCCCCCTTGACGGCCACCAGAAACTGCCCGTCACTTAAGGGGTGGACCGTGGTCATCAACTTTCGTTCCGAATCAAACGGAATCTCGGCGACTCTGGGAAACGTCTTGAGCGTTTGGGCCACCGGAAACTGGCGGTCGAGTTGGTACTGGACCAACGCCGTTTCCGTGGGGTCGCCGGCCAGACCATCGGCCAGCTGTTGCGTGTCGTTACTCAGTAGCATGACACGGGCCAACGGATCAGCGGCGCGCAGCGGATTGTCGGCGGCCGGCACCAAGCGGCCGTTTTGGTAAACTTGTTCGACGGTCATCTTGTTTTGCGTCAGCGTCCCGGTCTTATCCGAGGCGATGATGTCGGTACTCCCCAGCGTTTCGACCGCCGGGAGCTTACGGACCAACGCATGACGCTTGGCCATCCGCTGGGTCCCTAACGCCAGCGTGATGGTCACGATGGCCGGTAAGCCTTCCGGGATCGCCGCCACGGCCAACGAAATGGCCGTCAGCAGCATGTCGATCACGTTGGCCGTCCCGCGCCAGAGACCCAGGCCAAAGACCACGGCGGCGATCACTAGGATCAGTCCGGTCAGGGCCTTCCCCAATTGGACCAGGTTGGCCTGTAGCGGCGTGGTGGTCTCGTCAGCGGCCTCGAGCATCCCGGCGATGCGCCCCACCTCGGTGGCCATCCCCGTTGCCACGACCACCCCGGTCGCCCGGCCGTAAGTCACGTTACTGTTCATGAAGGCCAGGTTGGTCCGGTCACCTAGGCCCAGGTCGTCACCGGTCAACACGGCACTGGTCTTTTCGACCGGCACGGATTCTCCGGTCAGCGCGGATTCCTCGACCTTCAGGCCCGCCACGTCAACTAGTCGCAGATCGGCGGGCACCACGTCACCGGCTTCTAATAGCACACTATCGCCGACGACCAGCTCGTCACTCTTGACGGTCAGCACCTGACCGTCGCGGCGCACCGTGGCGCTGGGCGCGGCCATGTCCTTTAAGGCGTTGATGGCCTCTTCGGCCTTGGCCTCCTGAAAGACCCCGAAGATGGCGTTTAAGATCACCACTAAGAGGATGATCACGGCGTCGACCAGCTCCCCGGTCAGCCCGGCGATGGCGGCCGCCACCAGTAATACGATAATCATCAGGTCCTTGAATTGGCCGATGAAGCGTTGCAATAAAGTCGTTTTTTTCTGTTGGGCCAGGGCGTTGCGGCCGTTACGCGCTAAGCGGTCCTGCGCACTGGCGGCACTCAGCCCCTGCTCACTGGTCTGTAACTGCTGATACACGTCAGCGACGGTCTGTTGGTAGAGCGGTCTTTTAGTCATCACGGTTCCTCCTAAATAGTCAATCACACGGTTACCGCGGGGTCCCATTTTCCGGTAAAAGAAAATGAGACCTACGCGCGTCCACCCTATGGTGAACACACATAAGTCTCACTATTTAAGACCATCCCGGAACGTCTTCTTGCTGACGAAATGGCCACAGACTCGCTGCTAGTTACTCCCTTATGAGTAAGTTTAGTATACCGGAAGCCGGCCAGCCTGTCTACTATTTACGACGCTTACGTTTCAACCGTTTGCGCTTGTTCTTCTTCATTTGCCGCGACATGCGGTTCATGGCCATCTTTTGCATCCGGCCGCCTAAGCCGCCGCCCATGCCGGTCTGGCCCATCATCTGTTCCATCCCGGACATGTTGCCCTTGGAGACCTGGTTCATCATCTTCTTCATCTGATTGAACTGCTTGATCATCCGGTTGACCTCGTGAATCGGGCGACCGGAACCGGCCGCAATCCGCCGCCGCCGAGACGGGTTCAAGACGTCGGGGTTGGTCCGCTCCTGTTCGGTCATGGAGTAGACCACGGCCTTCAAATGTTCGATGTCCTTGGGGTCCATCTGCACGTTCTTTAGGGCCGGGTTGTTGGCCATCCCCGGGATCATCTTCATCAAGTCTTCCATCGGCCCCATCTTTTGAATCTGACTGATCTGATCCACGAAGTCGTTAAAGTCAAACGAGTTTTCCTGAATCTTTTCGGTCAGCTCTTGGGCCTGCTTCTGGTCGTATTCCTGCTGGGTCTTTTCGATCAGGGACAGCATGTCCCCCATCCCCAAGATCCGTGACGCCATCCGGTCGGGGTGGAAGACGTCCAAATCGGTCATCTTTTCGCCTTGCCCGATGAACTTGATCGGTTTGCCGGTCACGGCGCGAATCGACAGTGCGGCCCCGCCCCGGGTGTCCCCGTCTAACTTGGTCAAAACGACCCCGGTAACGTCCAGCTTGTTGTTAAACCCTTCGGCCGTGGCCACGGCGTTTTGCCCGGTCATGGCATCGACGGTCAGTAAGATTTCGTCGGGGTGCGCCAATTCCTTGATGTTGGCCAGTTCGTCCATCAGTTGTTCATCGATCTGTAACCGCCCGGCGGTATCGATGATCACGTAGTCGTTATGGTTTTCGGCGGCCTGCGCTAACCCTTGGCGGACAATGTCCACGGGGTCCACGTCGGTTCCCAGTTGAAAGACCGGGACGTCGATGCCTTGGGCCACCTGGACCAACTGGTCAATGGCGGCCGGCCGGTAAACGTCGGCCGCGATCATTAACGGCCGCGCCTTTTCTTCGTTCTTCAGCTTTAACGCCAGTTTGCCGGCCGTGGTGGTTTTCCCGGCCCCTTGTAGCCCGACCATCATGATGATCGTCGGAATCTTATCAGACTTGTTTAAGGGAACCGCTTCGTCCCCCATGGTCTTGGTCAGTTCCTCGTCCACGATCTTGACGATCTGTTGGGCGGGGTTCAAGCCTTCGAGGACGTCGGCGCCCATGGCCCGGGTCCGGACCTGCTTGACAAAGTCCTTGACCACCGTAAAGTTAACGTCGGCTTCGAGGAGGGCCAGGCGAATCTCACGCATGGTTTCCCGTAAGTCACTTTCGGAAACCTTCCCCTTGCCGCGCAGCTTGCGCATTGCGTTTTGTAGTCGTTCGGTTAATCCTTCAAACGCCATTAAATTTGCCACCTAACTTTCATTGTTCTTCGAGATGTTCTAAGCCCGCCACCAGCCGGTTCAACGTCGCGTCGTGCGGATAATGCTGCGCCACGTAGGTTTGGATCTCGTCGGCTTGTTGGTTGCGCGCGGTGAATTCTTGATATAAATGTAATTTTGCTTCGTAGGACTCTAAAATTTTCTCGGTCCGCCGGAGATTATCGTAAACCGCCTGCCGGCTTACGTTGAATTCTTCGGCAATTTCACCCAAAGAATAGTCGTCACCGTAGTACAGTTGCATGTAATTGTTCTGTTTAGCGGTCAACAAGGGTTGATAGAACGCAAAGAGGGAGTTGATGCGATAATTCTTCTCTAGTTCCATAAAACCAAGCGCCCCCCTTCGGTAGTGTCACACTCTATTAGAGTACCGATTTTTAGCGCTTTCGTCAATTTTTTTCGCGAAAAACCAGTCCCAACAAAAAAGACGCAGCCGCGGCCACGCCTTTTTCAATCATGATCATAAGTCAATGCATAAAACCAATGCTCAGCCCTATTTGGCCTTATCCAGCGCCGATACGTCAATCAAGCCCTTGAACAGGCCGTAAACGAACTCGTTGGGGTCAAATGGCCGTAAGTCGCCGATTTGCTCGCCCAGCCCAATAAATTTCACGGGCACGTGCAGTTCGTTGCGGATGGCCAGGACGATCCCCCCACGGGCGGTCCCGTCCAACTTGGTCAAAACGATCCCCGTCACGTCGGTGGATTCCTTGAACAATTTGGCCTGCGTCAACGCGTTTTGCCCGGTCGTGGCGTCCAAGACCAGTAAAACTTCGTGCGGGGCCGTCGGGATCTCGCGGGTGATGATCCGCTTCATCTTCGCCAGCTCGTTCATCAGGTTGACCTTGTTTTGCAACCGCCCCGCGGTGTCCACGAACAGAATGTCGTAGTCGTCGCGTTTGGCCTTTTGCACGGCGTCAAACACCACGGCCGCCGGATCGGACTGGGGTTTGCCGGTCACGATATCCACGTCGGCGCGCTTGGCCCAGACGTCCAATTGCTCGGTCGCCCCGGCTCTAAAGGTATCGGCCGCCGCCAAGAGGACCTTCTTGCCCGCCTGATGGTAGCGGTTGGCCATCTTCCCGATGGTCGTGGTCTTGCCGACCCCGTTGACCCCGACGAACAAGATCACGGTCGGTCCTTCCTTGGCGAAGTTCAGGGCGTTACTTTCTTCTTGACTGCCAGCCTGGTCGTAAATTTCGACCATCTTTTCGACGATTACGTTTTGGACGTCCGCCGATTTCTTGGCGTTTTGCAGCTTGACCTCGTCACGTAACTCGTCGCTGAGCTTAACGGCCATGTCGAACCCGACGTCGGCGCCGATCAGCGTTTCCTCCAAGTCGTCGAAGAAACTCTCGTCGACGTGGCGGAAGTTCGCCAGCAGGGCGTTTAAGCGTTCCCCAAACGTGTGCCGGGTCTTCGCTAAGCCTTGGTCGTAGAGCTGTTCGTCACTGGCCGGTTGGTCGTCGCTGGTAGACGCTGGTTCAACCGGCGTGGTGCTGGTGCTTAATGACGCCGTGCTGGTGCTACTCGTCGCACTAGCCAGGCTCGGGGTCACCGCCGAAACGGTAACCGCACTGGTCGTGGTCAGGCTTGCGGCGTCACTCGCGGAGACACTACTCGTGGAGGCCGTGGACGTTGCCGTCGAGGCCACACTCGTCACCGAGGTCGGTTGCGCACTCGCCGTCGCACTCGCCGTGACCGTACTGGTCAGACTAGGCGTCGCCGTAACCGCGGACACACTGGTTTCGCTGTCTTCACTGGCCGCGCTGACCGAAATCGTCGATTCAGACGCCACGCTGGTCAGACTCGCGGGCGTGGCGGACGTTACGGCCGCGGTCGCTTGAGCCTCACTGGTGCTGGTCTCGGTCGCACTCACACTCCCGCTCACGCTGGTCGTGCTGGTTTCACTAGTGACCGTTTCACTGGTCGGTGTTTCACTCGCCGGGTGCTTGGCCCGCCGGCGGAAAATATCAAATAATCCCATTATGCTTGCTTCCCTTCCGCAGTGGTCTCAGAATCTTGGTTCAAATCCACGGCCACCATCTTGGAGACCCCGGATTCTTGCATCGTCACCCCGTACAGCACGTCGGCTTGCACCATGGTTTCCTTCCGGTGGGTGATCACGATAAATTGGGTTTGTGCTTGGAATTGGTGGATGTAGCGCGCAAACCGGGTCACGTTGGCCGGGTCCAGCGCCGCTTCGACCTCATCTAAGATACAAAACGGCACGGGTTGGACCTGCAGGATCGCAAATAACAGCGTGATGGCCGTTAGCGCCCGTTCGCCCCCGGACAGCAGCCCCATGTTCTGGAACTTCTTGCCCGGCGGCTGGGCCATGATGTCGATCCCGGTGGTCAGCAGGTCGTCCGGGTCGGTCAAGACCAACTCGGCCGTCCCCCCGTTGAACATCTGCTTAAACGTGGCCGTAAACTTCTTGGCGATCTGGTCGAAACTGGTCTTGAACCGATGCTTGACCTGGTCGTCTAGTTCGCTCATGGTGGCGGTCAATTGGTCCTTGGCCGTCAGTAAGTCGTCCCGTTGCTGGGTCAAGAAGTCGTAGCGTTCGCGCACCTCATGATACTCGTCGATGGCGTTTAAATTGACCGTGCCGATCTCGGCTAAGCCCCGCTTCAACAACTTCAATTGGACGGCCAACTGGTCGGCCGGCAAGTCGCTTAAGTCCTTTTCGGCCGCGGCTAAACTCAGCTGGTACTTTTCCGATAATTGATTTTGTTGCTGGTCGATCAACGCGTCGATGCGCGTCTGGTTGACCTGCGCCGTCTTCAAATCGTCGTTGGCCACCTGCAACAAGCCGGTCGCCCGGTCGTTAGCCGCGTTGGCGCTCGCCAGTTGGTCGTTGATCGCAGTCAACTGGTCGTTGGCCGCGGTCAACGCCTGCTGGGTGGTCTGTTGCTGGGCCTGCGCGGCCCGTAACTGCTTAGCGGCCTCGGCGGGGGTCAAGCCCTCCTGCTGGGCCAGTTGGGCCTGTTCTTTGATCAGCTGTTGGCGGTTCGCCTGGGCTGTCTGTAAATCGGCTTGGTGTTGACGCAGCGTTTGCTGGTGCTGTTGTTGCCGTTCTTGGGCCCCGGCCAGCCAGGTCTGCTTAGCGGTCAACGTTTCGCGTTGCGTGGCCTGCTGGTCGCTGGCCGTTTTGATCTGTTCCTGGAGGGTCTTTAACTCGGTCTCCTGTTGCGCGATGGCGGCCTGGCCCTGCGTGATCTTGGTCTGGAGTTCGGCATCGGTGGTACCTGGCGCCGCTCCGGTCGTTTGCTGGAGTTCTACCTGCGCGGCCTTTAGTTGCCGTTGGGCCTGCTGGTCCGCGCTCTTGGCGGCGGCCAGTTGGTCGTCGAGTTGCCGACACCGCGGGTGCAGGTCGTTTAACTGCGCCTGCAGCGTCTGACTGCGCTGCTCGCTGGCCTGTAAGGCGTCACGTTGGGCCTTGACCTTGGTTTCTTGGTCGCGTAACTGGTCGGCCATGGTGGTCAGCGACGCCTGCAACTGTTCGAGTTCTTGGCGTTGCCGTAAAACGCTGGTGTGCGATTGGCGGGCTTGCCCCCCGGTGATCGCCCCGCTGGCGCTGACCACGTCACCGGCCAGACTGACCACCCGGTAACGGTGATGGATCTGACGACTGATGGCCACCGCCGCGTCCAAATCGGTCGCTAAGATGGTGGTCCCCAACAGGTAGTTGAGGATCGGTTGGGCGTCACTGGCGATGGTCACCAGGTCGCTACCGACGCCCACAAAGCCGTTTAACCGGGCGAGTTGGTGGCGCGTGGTGGCGTCGAGTTGGCGCTGGCGTACCGTGGTCACGGGCAGAAAGGTCGCCCGACCGGCACGGTGTTCGCGCAGATACTGCACGGCCTGCTTCGCCGTGGCTTCATCGCGCACCACGACCTGTTGGAGCTGGCCACCCAACGCGTATTCGATCGCGGTGGTGTAGTCTTCGGGGACCTTTAACAGTTCCGAGACGGCCCCCAACAGGCCGGTGAACCGGTCGCGCTGGCGTAAAATGGCCCGCACGCCTTGGTAGAACCCACCGTATTCCGTGAGCGCCGCCTGTTGACTGGCCGCCTTGGTCTTCGCGCGTTGGTAGACCTCTAAGGCGGCCTGCCAGTTGTGTTGCAGTTGTTGGTACTGGTGTTGGTGTTGTTGATACTGACCCGCTTCGGCGTCGTTGGCCGCTTCGGCCTGGCTGAGCTGGTCGTGCGCCGCGGTCGCCTGCGCCTGTAACTTGGTGACGGTCTGCGCAGTCGTCTGCGCGGTCGTCTGTAGATCGATCAACTGCGCACTCAGGCGTTTGCCCCGTTGCTGTTGGCGTTCCTGGTCCTGTTGCAGGTATTGCCGCTGGTTGCGCCACGCGGCGACCTGTTGCTTCTGGTCGAAATAGGCCGTCCGCAGGCTTTCCAGTCGCTCGCGTAGTTGGTCGATGACCTGATCGCTAGTCGCTTTTTGCAGGTCCTTGATCTCAGCCTGGTGGGCCTGAATGGTGGCTTGCAGGTCGCTTAACGCGGCCTTTTCGGTCGCCAGACTGGCGGTAAGGTCCGCCACCCGTTGTTCAGTCGTGGCGAGTTCCTGGGCGAGACGGGCCTGTTGCGTCGCTTGGTTGCGTCGCTGCTCGCCGGACAGGTTGACCTGTCCTTGCCGTTGTTCGACCAGTTTCGTGGCCGTGACCAGTTGGGCCTGCAGGTCGTCTTTTTGCGCCAATAACTTTTTTTGTTGCTGCTGTAAGGCCTGAACCTTTTGGCCGTGTTGCTGTTGCGCGTATTGCTGTTCGTGGACCAAGCCCTTTTTCTGGCGTACTTCCTTATCCAAATCGTCCTTTTGGGCCAATTCGGCGTGGAGTTGCCGGACTAATTGGGTACGGTCCAGCACCGCGAAGCGTTTCTTCTGGGCCAGGTAATCCTGCGCGAGGTCGCTTTGTTCCTCGAGAGGCTTCAAGCGCCCTTCGAGTTCGGCGATGATGTCTTCGACCCGGTGGAGGTTCCCCATGGTCTCGTCGAGTTCGCGTTCGGCCTTTTCCTTGTGCTTACGGTACTTGTAAACGCCGGCGACCTCTTCGACGATGCTGCGCCGTTCTTCCGGCTTACTGTTGAAGATGGCCGCCACTCGGCCCTGCGAAATGATCGAAAAGGAGTCTTGCCCCATCCCCGAATCCATCAACAGTTCCGTGATGTCCTTTAACCGGCAGCTTTGCCCGTTGATCAGGTACTCACTTTCCCCGGTCCGATACAGCCGCCGACTGATCGTCAGCTCCGTGTAGGCACTCTTCAAATAGTGGTCGCTGTTGTCCAACGTGATGGCCACCGACGCCCGGTTGAGCGCGTGGCGATCCGAGGACCCCCCGAAGATGATGTCGGGCATCTTGGTGCCCCGCAGGCTCTTAGCTGATTGTTCGCCTAAGACCCAGCGCACCGCTTCGGCAATGTTACTTTTCCCGCTACCGTTCGGACCGACGATGCCGGTCATCCCCGGCAAAAAGTCAATTCGGGTCTTGTCCGCAAAGGACTTGAACCCGCTAATTTCTAGTGTCTTTAACCGCATCGTGAGCCATCCTTATTCTTCTGCTTTTAAGTTTTCTAGCGCGTGGCGCGCTGCGTTTTGCTCCGCGTGCTTCTTGGAGTGCCCGGTGCCTTGCCCCAGGAGCTTGTCGTTGACGTAGACCGCGACCTTAAAGGCCAGGTCGTTATCCGGTCCCTCTTCGTCGAGCAAGCGGTAGTCGATGTCGACGGCCCCATGTTGTTGGACCAGTTCCTGTAACTCCGTCTTGTGATCGAAAAATTCGTCGAACCGGCCTTCGTCGAGCTTAGGGAAGACCACCTGGGTGACGAAGCGCACCACCGTCTCCAGGCCTTGGTCCAGGTACAGTGCCCCGATGAAGGATTCGAAGATGTCGCAAAGCAAAGAATCGCGTTGCCGGGCTTGAGCCTTTTCCTCACCCTTACCCAACCGAATGTATTGGTCAAAGTGACACTCACGCGCAAAACTGGCAAAACTATTTTCGTTGACCATCGCCGCCCGTAACCGGGTCAGCCGACCTTGGGGCATCTGCGGGTAGCGCCGGAAGATGTAATTGGAGACCACCAGCTGCATGACGGCGTCACCCAAAAACTCGATCCGTTCGTAAAATTTCAAGCCCTGATTAGGGTGTTCGTTAACGTACGACGCCTGGGTAAAGGCCTCGTCGAGTAAGGCTTGATTCTGAATGTGTATATCGAAATTATCGGCTAATTCTTGATTTAATCCTGCAATCACGTGCCATTCCTCATTTCTTTTGGTTAGATTGAAAAAGCCCGGGACGAAAGGTTGCGGCCCGGACTCGCTCAGTACTTATTTTTGTTCGCCTTGGTGGGCGACAATGTAGTCCACCACTTCACCAATGGTGTTTAGCTTCTCGGCATCCTCGTCGGAAATCTCCGCCCCGAACGTATCCTCCAACTCTAAGACGAATTCGACGAAGTCAATGGAGTCCGCGTCTAAGTCCTGCTTGAAGTTGAGCTGTTCGTTGATTTGATCCCGGTCGACTTCGAACCGATCCGCAATAATGTCCGCAATTTTATCGAAAATCTCTGCTTTTGTCATGTCCAATCCCTCGCTCACAGTATTCAAATAGTAGTCTAACCGTTTTTAACGACCTTGTCTAGCAGATTCTGCGCCGCTACTTGAGCGTGGCTTTCAGCTCCGCCATTTGGTCCGTGTGTTGGTCGAAGTAGGTCACCAGTTGTTGGGCACTGTTGGTCTTCAACAGCTCGCGAATTTGCCCGATCGTGTTCTTGACGGTCGGCGCCTTGGTCGACCCGTGGGTCTTGACCACCGGGGCCTTTAAGCCGAGTAATACGGCGCCCCCGTACTGGGAATAGTCCATGGCGGCTTGGACGTTATGGAAGACCGGCTTCAAGAGCCCGGCCCCAATCTTGCCCCCCAGACCGCCACTCATGATCTCACCCTTGATGAGCTTAAGCATGGACAACGCCGTGCCTTCGATGGCCTTGAGCGTGGCGTTACCGGTAAATCCGTCGGTGACCACCACGTCGGCAGCCCCGTTCAGCAGTTCGCGCGATTCGACGTTGCCCACGAAGTTCAGCTCGTCCATCTGGGCTAACGCGTCGTGGATCGCCCGGTGATTCTGATCACCCTTGTCGGCCTCGGTCCCGTTGTTGAGCAGCCCGATTCTGGGATTAGCCACGTGCATCACGGATTGGGCGTAGTACTGGCCCATGACCGCGTATTGGACGACGTTAAACGGTTTGGTGTCGGCGTTCGCTCCCACGTCGAGCATCACAAAGCTCGATTGGTCGGGCTTCCGCAACACAGGCAACGTGGTGGTCAAGCCGGGCCGGTCGATGCCCTTGATGCGGCCCACAATCAGTAAGCCGGCGGTCAAAACGGCCCCGGTGTTGCCGGCCGAAAAGAAGGCGTCGGCCCGGCCTTCGCGCACCGCCGTAGCGGCCAGCACGATGCTGGAATCCTTCTTGCGGCGCACGGCGCGCACGGGTTCGTCGCCCATTTCGATGACCTCGCTGGCCGGCACCAGTTCAATGCGCGTGGTGTCGTGCAGTAACGGCTGGACCTGGTCCGGTTTTCCGTACAATAAGAAATCCAAATCGGGGTAGGCGTCGCGCGCTAACTCGATTCCCTTGACGATTTCGGCGGGGGCGTAGTCGCCACCCATGGCGTCAACGGCAATTTTCATGTGAAGTTCGTCTCCTTTTTTAATCCATAGTGGTGGTTTGGTGCGCCGTGGTCGTGAGAAACGCCGCCACGGCTAAATTAGCGTCTTGATTCTCCCAGTCGGGTTCGTCGACCACGGTCTTGGCCACCTGTTGGGCGGCACTCAAGATGTTCAGGTCGGCCACCGGGTCGCCGACCTTAAAGTCGGGCACCCCGGATTGGCGGCGGCCCAAGACATCCCCGGCCCCTCGCAGTTCGAGGTCCTTTTGGGACAACACGAATCCGTCGGTGGTGCTGGTCATGGTGGTCATCCGCTCGATGGCCAGCTGGTTCTTGGGGTCGGCGATCAAAATACAGGTTGAGGCCTTCTTGCCCCGCCCGACCCGGCCGCGCAACTGGTGTAGCTGGGCCAAGCCAAAGTGGTCGGCGTCGTAGATCAACATCAACGTAGCGTTGGGCACGTCAACCCCGACTTCGATCACGGTCGTGGCTACCAAGACCTGAAATTCGTTGGCCTTAAAGGCGTCCATGATGGCGTTTTTCTCGTCGTTTTTCATCCGACCGTGTAACAGGCCCACCTTATAGCGCGGTTCAAATTCCGCCTTGAAGCGCTCGTAGATGGCCTCGGCGTTCTTCATGTCGACCGCCTCGGATTCCTCAATCAGCGGCGTGACCACGTAGGCCTGCGACCCAGCGGCCAGCTCGTCCTTGACCCGCCGCAACATGGTGCTTTCCTGATTGCTGCGAATCCAGGTGGTCTGGATCGGTTGGCGGCCGGCCGGCAGTTCGTTGATCACCGACACGTCCATCTCCCCGTAGGCCGTGATGGCCAAAGTCCGCGGGATCGGTGTGGCGGTCATCGCTAAGATGTCGGGCTGGGCCCCCTTTTGCCGCAGGGCCTGGCGTTGGTTCACCCCAAAACGGTGTTGTTCATCAATCACCGCTAAGCCCAAGTGATGGTAATGGACCTCGGGTTGGATCAACGCGTGGGTCCCCACCACTAAGTTTACCTCACCATTGGCGATTTGCGGGAGTAAAACCTTCCGCGCGGCCGGTTTGGTGGCCCCGGTCAGTAACGCCACGTTCACGGGAAAGTCCGCGAACAGCTTCGCCAGGTTGTTGGCGTGTTGTTCGGCTAGGATTTCCGTGGGGGCCATCAGCACCGTCTGCGCGCCGGCCGTGATGGCGGCGTACATCGCGATGGCGGCCACCACGGTCTTACCGCTCCCCACGTCCCCCTGCAGCAGGCGGTTCATGTGGATCGGCCGTTTCAGGTCGTAACAGATCTCGTTGACCACCTTTTTCTGCGCGGTCGTCAACTCGTAAGGCAGGCTTTCGATAAAGGCCTTCAACCGCGGGAGATCGTAGGCCAACTGCTGCCCGTACAGGGTGTGGTCCTGCTGCTTCATGATCTGTAGGCGCAACTCGAACAGGAAAAATTCCTCGAATTTGGCCGTGCGCCGGGCCGCAGCCGCCGCGGTGACGTTGGCCGGGAAATGCATGTCGTGGATCATCTGCTTGCGGTGCAACAACCGGTACTGGTCGCGCACGGCGGCGGGGATCAGGTCCACGATGACCGGCGCGTAAGCTTCGTAGGCGGCCGTGACCAACTTCTTGATTGTGGCCTGGCGAATCTCCTTGTTGGCCGGGTAGATCGACCCCATGGCCCCGTTGGCGCTGCTTAGGATCTTCATGCCGGACAGGCTCTGGCGCTTGGCGTCGAAACGCCCGTAGACCACCAGTTGGCCGCCCGTTGTAATCTGGTCGCGAAGCCACGGTTGGTTGAAGAAGGTCACCGGGATCACATTGTGGTCGTCCAGCAACAGCCGAAAGTTCAGGCGGGTCTTCTTCCGACCAAAGCGCGTCAACACCGGCTCGGCCGCCACGGTCCCCTTCAAGGTGACTTTGGCCTGATCGGTCAGTTCACTGGGGTCCTTGGCCTGCAGGTCCTCGTAACGAAACGGAAAATAGGTCAAAAGATCGTTGATATTTTCAATGTCCAATTCCTTTAGCGCTTGGACGCGCTTTGGTCCCACCCCGCTTAATTCGCTGACCGCATCGTTTAAACTCGCCACGGCCCCTCGCCTCCTTAACTGCTATGATAAAAAAGATTGGACACGGGTGTCCAATCTTTTAAGGAAATCAGGGTTATTCCACCGAAATCAAGAATGGATAAACCGGTTGGTCCCCTTCGTGAACTTCTGTTTCTAGGTCGCCGTCTAAGTCGGTGACCCGTTGTTGGAGTTGATCCGCCAAATCGGCGTTGGTGTCGGCCCCATAAATGATCGTGACGATTTCGCTATCGTCGTCGAGCATGGCCTTGACCGTGTCAACCGCCGTTTCTAAGAGGTCGGCGTCGGTCACCTGAATGGTGCCGTCGACGATCCCCATGTAGTTACCTTCCTTAATGTCGAAACCGTCCAGCTGCGTGTCGCGAATGGCGTGTGTCACTTGGCCACTCTTGACCGTGCTGAGGTTATCTTCCATCGAGGCTTGGTTGTCGGTTAATTCGGCATCCGGATTGTACCCCAACATCGCCGTCATCCCCTGTGACACCGTCTTGGCGTGGACGATGACCGTCGGAATATCAGCGACCTTCGCGGCCTGTTCGGCGGCTAAGAAGATATTCTTGTTGTTCGGCAAGACGATGGCGCGCTTGGCCTTGGAGGCGTTAATGGCGTCCACGATGTCTTGGGTACTTGGATTCATGGTTTGGCCCCCCTGGACCACGTGGGTGACGCCCAGGCTCTTAAAGAGCGTGGCTAAGCCGTCGCCGGCCACGATTGCAATAATGGCGGTGTCCGGGGTGTCTTCGGCCGGTTCGGCCACGGCTGGCGTGGCGGTTGCCGGTTGTTCGTCATCTTTTTCCATGATGGTTTCCTGTTGCATCCGCATGTTATCGACCTTGACCTTGGCCAAATCACCGAACTCTTGGCCCCAGGCAATGACCTTGCCGGGGTGTTCCGTGTGGACGTGGACCTTGACGATCTCGTCGTCGTTGACCACCAGTAAGGAATCGCCCAAGTCGGCCAGATAGTTGTAGAACGTATCGTAGTCAAACTTGTGGTCGACCTGCTTTCCGCGACCGATCCGCACCATGATTTCGGTACAGTAACCGTACTTGATGCTAGCCGGGTCTAACTTACCCTGCGCGCTTTGGTGATGGGCGGCGTTGATCATTTCGTCCATCTCGGCGTCGTCGGGCTTGTAGTCGGCGTTTTCCGCGACCCGCCCGTTCAGGGAATCGTCAAAGGCTTCCAGGACAAAGCTCAAGCCCTGACCCCCGGAATCCACGACCCCGACCTGTTTGAGCACGGGTAAGAGGTCCGGCGTGGTGGCTAAGGCATCGGCGGCCGCCTTGCGAACGGCGTCCATGACCACCAACACATCGTCGGTGTCCTTGGCGGCGTTTAACCCCGCCTGAGCGCCTTCGCGGACCACGGTCAAAATAGTCCCCTCGGTCGGCTTCATGACCGCCTTGTAGGCCGTTTCGGCCCCGGCAGCGAACCCGTCGGCCAGGTCCTGGGCCGTTAACGTGGTCTTATCGGCTAACTTCCGCGAGAAGCCCCGGAAAATTTGGGATAAGATGACCCCGGAATTGCCCCGGGCCCCCATCAGTAAGCCCTTGGCCAGGGCCACGGCTAACGCACCCACCGCCGTAGTGTCGGCGTCGCGTTCGTACTTGGCCCCACTGGCCAGTGACAGGCTCATGTTGGTTCCCGTATCCCCATCGGGCACCGGAAACACGTTTAATGAATTAATAAAATCAGCGTTTTGGTTTAGTTTTTGCGAGGCGGCCTGAACCATCTTACCAAACTCAAGATTAGTAATTTCTGTGACTTTCAACTAAGTATCCTCCTTGACTTTCGGTCGTCCGGTTGGCTAATCCGCCAATACCCGCACCCCTTGGACAACAACGTTCACAGAATTGGCGGTAACGCCGAGCATCGTTTCCAGGTTGTATTTCACTTTTGATTGGACGTTGCGGGACACTTCGGAAATCTTGGTCCCGTAGCTGACAATGACGTACACGTCGATCGCCACGCCGTTATCTTCTTGGCGCACGACGACCCCGCGGGCGTAGTTCTCCCGCCGCAGAATATCGTTGACGTTATCCCGAATTTGATTCTTGCTTGCCATGCCCACGACACCATAATTATCAGTCGCGGCACCCCCAACTACGGTCGCAATCACTTCATTGGTGATATCAATTGTTCCGTACTGAGTCTTAATCTTTACGGCCATGGAAATAGCCTCCTTGTCAAAGAATAGAATCTTAACAGAAATTAATCTTACCACAACCTATCGAAAAATAGAAATAGGAACACCAAAAAGCACGAGTTGACGCTAATTAAGTGTCAAGTAAAAATCCTTGAAAGAAAATATTGCGTTCCGTAAAATTGTATGGTAAATTAGTCAGGTGAGTAAAAAGCACCTGCTTTTTAAAAAGTAATGAATCCACAAAGGAGGGTTTACGCCATGGCAAAGGATTTTATCAACGGTAAGCGGACGCGCTTCGGTAACAAGCGTTCCCACGCCTTAAACTCGACTCGTCGTGCTTGGAAGCCGAACTTGCAAAAGGTTCGCATCTTAGTAGACGGTAAGCCAAAGAAGGTTTGGGTTTCTGCCCGGACTTTGAAATCAGGTAAGGTAACCCGCGTTTAGTTTAAACACGGCTTATAAAACAAATGCACGACTTGGAACTTTCCGGGTGGTGCATTTTTTTGTGCTTAGCTTTCCCGTTGCTGATTAGGTATCACTGGGCCACACTACTTAATAGGAAAAACAAATTAATCCCCCCTGCTAAAAAGGCATCCCGACCAGCGTCAGGATGCCTTTTTGAATGACTTTAGTCGTGGTGCGCTTCGTAGGTATCACAACTTTGAATCACGCACAACAATCCGGTGTCGAATTTAAACGTCCCCGTTGCGCCCACAAACTCGTTGCTGGCAAAGGAGATCGCGTACGGAATCGGTTCGTCGTGTAGCTGATACTTCTCGTCACTTAAGGTCAAATGATCGATGGGCGTTAGCGGCACGAAGGCCAGGTACTGCTTATCGGCCTCCTTGTGAATCGTGTATTGGCCCGGCAAGAAAAACGAAATCGTGTTCTGCCGGTCGATCAGGCGAATCTGCCCCGCATAGCGCTTATACTGCGGTTCCAGCACCAAAAACAGGTTGGCCAAGAAGTGATCCAACCGCCCCCCCGTGGCGCCGTAAATGTCGACGCGTTCGGCGTGGTAATCCCGAAAGGCCACCATGACGGCCATTTGCGTATCCGTGAAGTCCTTTTCCGCCTGGGCGGACCGGACGTCTTTCACGTTGCGCCGGACTAATTGGAGTTCCGGTTCCTGTAAGGAATCAAAGTCCCCGATGGCCGCGACGGGCTGGATGTTCTGGTCGATTAACCGTAAGGTCCCCCGATCGACCCCAATCCAGGTCCCGGCGATTTGGGTCAGGTCTTCCGGCCAGTTGGCCTTGGGACCGCCCACCAATAGATTAAACGTTCCCCCCCGTGGCATTACTTGGTGGCGTCCTTTAACGCTTGGACCCGGGCAGCCGGATCATCGGCGTTGAAGACGTAAGATCCGGCAACGGCGACCGTCGCACCGGCCTTGGCACATTCAACCACGGTCTGGTCGTTAACTCCACCGTCGACTTCGATGTCAAAGTCGTAGCCCTTGGCCTTCTTGATGGCGTCTAATTGGGCGATCTTTTCGACCGTGCTGTGCAGGAACTTTTGACCCCCAAAGCCGGGGTTGACCGTCATCACTAAGACTTGGCCGACCATGTCTAAGACCGGTTCGATGGCGCTCACGGGCGTCCCCGGGTTGATGACGACTTCTGGCGTCACCCCGGCGTTTTGAATCATTTGTAAGGCCCGGTGAATGTGGGGCGTCGCTTCGACGTGGACCCCGATGATGTCGGCGCCGGCCTTAGCAAAGTCATCCACGTAACGTTCTGGGTTTTGCACCATCATGTGGACGTCTAAGACCATCTTCGTAATTGGCCGAATCGCCTTGACCCAACCGGGACCGTAGGATAAAGCGGGCACGAATTGACCGTCCATGATGTCGATGTGTAAAACTTCGGCACCGGCCTGGTCGACCTTTTCGATATCTGGTTGTAAGTTGACATAATCCGCACTTAAAATGGATGGCGCTACTTTAATCATAAATTTTCTTCCTCATTTCTTTTTATTGTAAACAGGTTTTTGGTTCTTTAACAACGTGAGTAACTGCAGGTAATTGTCGTAACGACTCTGCAACACATCGCCGGCCTCTAACGCGGCCTTGACCGCGCAACCGGGCTCGTTGACGTGCACGCAGCCCCGAAAGCGACACTGACTGGCCAACGCGAGAAATTCGGGGAAATATTGCCCCAATTCCCGGTAATCGATGGTCAGCGTGTCATACGACGAGAACCCCGGCGTGTCGGCCACTAAGCCGCCCGCCACGGGCATCAGGCTGACCTTCCGGGTGGTGTGACGGCCCCGGTTCAACGCGGTCGAGATTTCCCCGGTCGCTAGGGTCAGGTCCGGGGAGATGTGGTTGAGCAGGGTAGATTTCCCCGCCCCGGTCTGGCCCATGATCACGGTTTCCTGGTCCGCCAGTAGGTCGCGTAACTGGTCTAAGCCAGCGGCGGCGAACGGCTCGCGACTCAGGATCACCGGATAACCGATTTGGCGATACCCCGCCGCCAGGGTCTCAAACTCCTGGTAGCGCTGGTCGTCGATCAAATCGGTCTTGGTCAGATAGATCACCGGTGCGATGTGGCTGACCTCTAAGGCGATCAGTTGCCGGTCCAACAGGTTGGTGGAAAAGTCCGGTGCCTTAACGGCGGTGACCACCACGCCCTGATCGATGTTGGCGACCGGGGGCCGGGTCAACGCGTTATCCCGCGGCAAAATCTTTAAGATGTAGCCTTCCTTGGGGGTGGAACTTTCAAACTCTACCCGGTCGCCCACCAGCGGGGTCACCCGTTTTTTACGGAAATTACCTCGCGCGCGGGTCCGGTAAAGCTGCCCGTCACTGAACACGTCGTAAAACCCACTCAGCGACTGGCGAATTTGTCCCTCCATGACGCACCTCCTTTACTAAAAAAGCTCAGTTCCCTTTTATTATAAAAGAACTGAGCCATAAATGCAGGTTTTTTTCTTAATCTTTCGTGACGTGTTTATCCTCGGCGATTACGGTCCCGTTGCGGACAATCTTATAAGCTCCGGCCTTCCCGCTGGCCACCGTAAACGGTAAGGTCACGGTCGCGTCGCTGGTAATGGTCATTTGTTTATAAATTGAACTGAGTTGGTGATCTTGGTCCTTCAGGTAGATCTGAATCAGGTTCTCCGTTGCCGACGAGGCCACGGTGCTACTGTCGCTAGCGTCAGCGTCGCTGGTACTCGATGAACTACTGTCAAACGGGATACGCACCCGCACGTTGAACTGGTCGGTCGCCGGTCCCTTACTTTCGGGGCCCCGCGAGAGCGTCAGGGTGATTTCGTCCCCCTCTTGCACCACGGCCCCCTCACCCGGCGACTGCCGGATGACCTTGCCCTTGTCGACGTCGTTGGAGTAGGCGTAACGGAAGGCCAGGTTCAGGTTGTGCCCGGCCGCGTAGTTCTGGGCCTGGGTCTTGGTCTTGTCCGTCAGGTCGCTTAACGTGACCGTCTGGGACCCGGTGGAGACCGTAAAGGTGATGGCGGTGTCCTTAGGGATCACCTTCTGGCCCGCCGACACGCTCTGTTGCATGATGCGCCCGGCCGGCACGCTGGTCGAGTGGACCGACTCGCGGTGGACCTTAAAGCCTAACGCTTGGAGCTTCGCCGCCGTGCTGGCGTACGCATCACCCTTGTAATCGTTGAGCTTATAACGTTGCGGGCCCGTACTGATCCACAGGTCGACTTCGGTATTGCGTTTCAACTGCGTTCCCGAGCGCGGTTCCGTCCGAATGATCCGGTGTAACTTGACCTTGGCGCTGGACGTTCGGTGAATCTCACCGACCTTCAGGTGGGCCGCCGTCAGCGTGGTCTGGGCGCTGGCCTGTTTCCGGTCGACCACGTTAGGCACGCTGGTCATCTGGGGCTGAAACAGGGCCACCCCGATCAGGATCCCGACCAGCAGGAAAAACAGAATCACGGCCGCCCAGATAAACCGAAACCGGCGGGGGTGGCGCTTGCGGTAACGGCCCTTCGCCGTGGCCGCGTCGGCCGCATCCCCGGTTGCCGTCTTCGCGGTCGCGGCCGGTTGTGGCGCCGTGGCAGCCGGCGTGGCGTCAGCTTCCGCGGCATGGTCGGCCGCCGTTAGGCTACTCAACGCGCTCAGCGGCAAGACCTTGGTCTCCCCGTCATCGTCGCCCGCTGGGTCAAAGCGCTCTTCACCCGCCCGACTCGGCGATAGGGCCGTTTTTAGGTCCGTTGCCATGGCCGCTACGTCGGGGTAGCGGTCTTGCGGACGCTTGGCCGTGGCCTTGAAGACCACGTTTTCTAACGCCTGCGGGATGTTGGCGTCCACGGCGCGCACGGACGGAATCTCCGATTGGAAGTGTTTTAACGCAATGCTCACAGCGGTCTCGCCCTCAAACGGCACGGTACCCGTCAGCATTTCGTATAAAATGATGCCTAACGAATAGATGTCCGATTGCTTGGTGGCCATCCCCCCGCGGGCCTGTTCCGGCGACAAGTAGTGCACGGAACCCAGCACCGTGTTGGTCTGGGTCAGGCTGTGTTCGGACAGGGTCACCGCGATACCGAAGTCGGTGATCTTGGCCACCCGTTGCGGGTCGATCAGGATGTTTTGCGGCTTCAAGTCGCGGTGAATGATGTTGTGTTCGTGCGCCAACTTCACGGCACTCAGAATCTGTTCCATGATCTCGATCACTTCTTGGTAGGCAATCGGAAAATGGTCCTTGATGTAGGCCTTGAGGTCGGTGCCCTGCACGTACTCCATCACCAGGTACTGCATGCCGTTTTCTTCCCCCACGTCGTAAACCTGCACGATGTTGGGGTGGAGTAACTCGGTCGCCGCTAACGCCTCGCGCTGAAACCGCCGCACGGTACTGGGATCGTCGCGTAAGTCTAGACGTAACAGTTTGACGGACACGTCGCGGTCTAAGATCAGGTCGTGAGCCAAGTAAACGTTGGCCATTCCACCTTCACCTAACGCCCGGATGATCCGGTAGCGTCCGTTTAAAGTGTATCCGGTCCGCATCAGCTCGCCGCCTTCCCGTGGTTCACCACGATCAACACGGTAATGTTGTCGAGGCCCCCCGCCGCGTTGGCTAAGGCCACCAGGTGGTCACATTTTTGGGCCGCCGTCTGGTCACTGGTCAACACGTCCTTGATTTGGGCGTCGTCGACCATGTTGGTCAACCCATCGGTACACAACAGGAGTTGGTCGTTTGCGACCAGCGGGTAGGTATTGAGGTCAAAGTTGGCGTCGGCCGAAATGCCAAGCGACCGGACGATGATGTTTTTTTGCGGATGGTGCCGGGCTGCCTGGCGACTCAACTCCCCGCGTTTGACCAGCTCGTTGACTAGCGAATGGTCCTCGGTCAGCTGCCGCAATTTATCATCACGCAACAGGTAGGCCCGAGAATCGCCGATGTTGGCGACCACGACCTCCGTGGTGAAATAGACCGCTGCGACTAACGTGGTCCCCATGCCGTTCAAATCGGCGAACTGGTTGGATTTTTCGATAATGGACCGGTTTTCGACCGTGATCTGGCCGCTGATCCACGCGCGAGCGTCCTCAGCCGTCCGCCAGGCGGTCGCTTCGAAGTTATGGCCGAGGTGCGAGACCGCCATGGCACTGGCGACGTCGCCCCCCTGATGGCCGCCGATACCGTCCGCGATGATGGCCAGATGCTGGCCCGCCCGGTTGGTAAAGACGTCGACGTAATCTTCGTTATCGGCCCGTTGTTCCCCAATGGCCGTCCGATAAGCAACTTCCATGGTCGATCACCCCTAGTTTTTCCGGCGCAGGGCACTCACGAAGAACCCGTCCGTATCGAAATCGTCGGGATAGATCGCTAAGGTGTCCGTATCCCGGTCGGCCTTAACGTTCTTCGTGGTGGTGACCCGCACACTTTCAAAGTTATCGTGGGTCGCCAAGAACTGGGCCACCACGTCGGCATTTTCGGTGTCCAGAATCGTGCAGGTACTGTAGACCAGTAACCCGTTACGCTTCAGTTTCCGGCTGACGGCGTCTAAGATGGCCAGTTGAATGGTTTGTAAGTGTTGGCTGTCTTCCGGCGTCTTGTCGTAGCGGATCTCGGGTTTCCGGCGAATCAGGCCAATCCCGGAACACGGCGCGTCCACCAGGATCTTGTCGAAGGTCTGGTTAGCAAACTTTTGGTCCACCTTGCGGGCGTCTAACGCCATGGCGTTGACTCGGTCGGCGACCTGTAGCCGTGCGGCGTTGCGGGCAATCAGCTTGACCTTCTTGTCGTGCAGGTCGAGTGCCGTGACCTGGCCCCCCTGATTGGGATCTAAGGCCGCCGCGATTTGGGTGGTCTTACCCCCCGGGGCCGCACAGGCGTCTAAGACCTGGTCGCCGGGTTGGATCTGTAAGGCTTCGACCGGCAACATGGCGCTTTCGTCTTGAATGGTCATTTGGCCCTGGTTAAAGAGCTCGCTACGGCTGGCGGGTTGCCCGTCTAGCCGTAACCCGGCACCGGCAACCTGACTTTCCTCGACCGAGAAACCGGCGATTTCGAGTTCGGCCTTAGCCTCGGTCTTGGTGGTTACCGCGGTGTTGACCCGCACGGATTGGGCGGCGGGCTGGTTGATGGTCTCTAAGATGCTAACGGTCTTATCCTCGCCCAGTTGGTCGCTCAAGCGAGTGACCAGCCATTCGGGCATCGAATAGGTCACGCTCAACCGCTTGAGCGGGTCGCTGATCTTAGCCACGTCGGGTACGCCTTCGCGGTCGATAGCGTGTAAGACCCCGGTGACGAAGCGGCGAATGCCTTCGTGGCCGTGGTCCTTGGCGTACTGGATGGCTTCGTTAAAGATGGCCCGGTTAGGAATCCGGTCCAGGTACAGCATCTGGTACAACGCCACTAAGAGGACGTTTTCCACCCAGGGTTCGAGCTTTTCGCCGGGCTTCACAAAACTGCGCAGGTAATAATCCAGCGTCAAGCGGTGTTGGATGGTCCCGTAGACCAGGTTGGTCAACAGGCGCCGGTCCGCGTCGTTTAAGTCGCTGTGCGCGATGGTCTTATCAAGTTGTAAGTTGGAGTAAGCGCCGTTAGCCACGCGGGTCAAACTTTCTACGGCTAAGGAACGTGCGTTATCGATTGTCATTATTCAGCCACCTGTTCGCCCACTGTGAGCGCATCCGTTGAACCGTTCAGAAAGTCCGTGACACTTAACTTGGGCTTCCCGGCCGGTTGTAGTTCGTCAATTGCCAAGACGCCGTTCTCGCCGGTCGCAATGGCCAAATGGTGCTTGTCCTTGCTGACCAGTTGGCCCGGCTTGAGGTCGGTCGTCTGATCCAAGACGCGGACCTGCCACAACTTGGTCCGCACCCCGTTAAGGTAGATGTGGGCCGTCGGGAATGGCCGCAACGCGCGGACCTTGCAGTCGATCAGATGGGCGCTCAAGTTGAGGTCGACCCGTTCTTCGTTCGACTTGATGGTCGGCGCAAAGGTCACCAGCTGGTCGTCTTGCTTGACCGGGGTGATCTCGCCGGCCAGTAACTTCGGCAGCGTCTCTAATAAGAGATCCCGGCCCAGGTCACTGAGTTTGTCGAACATGCTGCCCACGTCGTCTTGGTCCGTGATGGGAATGGCGCGCTGGGCTAAGACGTCGCCGGCGTCCATTTTCTTTTCCATAAACATGATGGAGACCCCGGTTTCCTTGTCGCCGTTCATGATGGCGTAGTGTACGGGGGCCCCGCCGCGGTACTTCGGCAGTAAGGAGGCGTGGACGTTGACCGCCGCGACCTTGGCCGCCTTGAGCAACTTGGTCGGTAAGAACTGCCCAAAGGCCGCCGTGACGATCAAATCCGGCGCCAGGTCGATGGCCCGCGCGAGTTCGGGACTACCGCTTAACTTAGCGGGTTGTAAGACCTCTAAGCCGTTAGCCACGGCCACCTGTTTAACGGGTGAGGCGGTCAACACGTGCTTGCGGCCCACGGGACGGTCGGGTTGGGTGACGACGGCTAAAACGTCGTAGTCGTGGTCGATTAAACTTTGTAAGATGGGCGCGGAAAATTTCGGCGTCCCCATAAAGATCACTGAAGTCATTTTGACACCATACTTTCTTAAATTAAGGAGCTACATAAAGTTCATGGGTTCGGCATCGATGGTCACGGCTAAGCCGCGAGCGGCGCGCTGGGACCCCTGCCGAATCTGGTCTAAGACCGCTTTTAATCGCGGTTCGTGTTTATACTTGATGACTACTTGATAATAATACTTCCGCTTGACCCGCGCAATCGCTTTGGGCGTCGGGCCCAGCACGATGGCTTGGTCGCTTAGGCCCTGCTTCACGGCCGCTAAAATCTGGTACATCGCCTTAGCCGCGACCTGTTCGTCTTCGTGACTGGCCGTCAGCTGGATGGCGTAGTAGTACGGCGGGTAGTTGCCCTGGTGACGCATGTGCATCTCGGTCACGAAGAACCGTTCGTAGTCCTGCGTCTGGGCCAGCTGGATGGCGTAGTGGTCCGGGTTAAAGGTCTGAATGTAGACCTCCCCGGGTTTCTCGGCGCGACCGGCCCGACCACTGACCTGCGTCAGTAGTTGGAAGGTTCGTTCACTGGCCCGAAAGTCCGGTAACCCCAGCGCGGTATCGGCGTTGAGCACCCCGACCAGCGTCACGTTAGGGAAATCCAGTCCCTTGGCGATCATCTGGGTCCCCAGCAAGATATCGGCGTCGTGCCGACCAAATTGCTTGAGCAACCGTTCGTGGGCGCCCTTCCGCCGGGTGGAATCCACGTCCATCCGTAAGATGCGGGCAGCCGGCAGGCGCTTTTGTAAGGCCTCTTCGACCTTCTGCGTCCCGGTGCCGTAATAGCGGATCTTGCGGCTGTGGCAGTTGGGGCAGACCTGCGGCACGGCTTCCTCGTGGCCACAATAGTGGCACTTCATCAGCCGCGGATTGACGTGGTAGGTCAGCGAGATGTCACAGTTCGGGCACTTCAAGACAAACCCGCAATCCCGACACATCATAAACGACGAGAAGCCCCGGCGGTTCAGCATCAACACCACTTGTTCGTGGCGGTCGAGGCGCTCCTGGATGGCGGTCATCAGCGGCGCCGAGAAATCGTCGTCACCGCTGTGTTGCTTGACCTCTTCACGCATGTCCACGATGTGCACCGTGGGCAGCGGCCGGTGATTGATCCGGTGATCGAGCAGTAGCCGGGTATACAACCCCTTAGCCGCCCGCGCTCTGGTCTCTAGTGACGGCGTGGCGCTGCCTAAGACCACCGGGCAATCGTGATACCGACCACGCCATAGGGCCACGTCGCGGGCATGGTAACGCGGATTTTCGTCTTGCTTGTAGCTACTTTCGTGTTCTTCGTCCATGATGATGAGGCCCAAGTGGTGGATCGGGGCAAATACCGCCGAACGGGCGCCGACCACCACCGTGGCCTCGCCGCGGTCGATGCGGCGCCATTCGTCATACTGTTCTCCCTTGGACAAGCCACTGTGCAGGACCGCCACTTGGTGGCCGAACCGCGACTTCACGCGGTTGGTCATCTGCGGGGTCAACGCGATCTCGGGCACCAACATTAACGCGCTGCGGCCCTGTTTCAAGGCCGTAGCGATGCTTTGCAGGTAGACCTCCGTCTTCCCGCTCCCGGTGACGCCCTCAACCAAAAAGGTCTGCGCGTCATGCTGGGTCACCGCCGTGCTGATGGCGGTGACGGCGGCCTGTTGTTGGTCGTTTAAGGTCAACGGCTGGGTGGGAGCGACCGGTTGTTGGAACGGGTCGCGGTAGACCTCTAGTGGTTGGCGTTTGAGCCAGCCCTTGGTCTCGCCGGCCCGGATCACCTCGGCACTCACCCCGGCGTCCTTGATGACCTTGGCCTGGGGCACCGGCTGGGCCGGTAACCGTTGTAAATACGTCAACAGGGCCGCCTGCTTGGGTGCCCGTTTGGCTACGCTAGCCGCTAGTTCCTGGAGTTGGCTGGTCGGTAACGTGGTGGTGATGCCCGGCGTGGTCTTCACCGCCGCTCTGTCCTTGACCTGATAGGTCACCGTGACCTTACCCGCCTGCCGTAATTTCAACAGGCCGGATAACGTGGCCGCGTCGAGCTTGGTGCTGTCAAACTCGCGGGCGCCCCCGTCCGGAAAGTAGGTGGCTCGTTCCTGGGCCGTCAGCTCATCGGTGGGCGCAATTTCACGTTCCACCTGGGCCTTGAGCAGGTTAGGCAACATGGTCTGGATGCAGGTGATCCGAAAGGCATAGGTGGTGGTCGCCAGCCAATCGGCTAATTGTTGTAATTCTGAATTTAATACGGGGGCCAGGTCCAGCACCGCTTGAATCGGCTTTAACTGGCCCGCAAACTGCGTGTCGTCGGTAATCCCGACCACAAACCCCGAGACCACCCGGTGGCCAAAGGGGACCGTCACGCGCATCCCCGGTTGGAGTTGGTCGCGTAAAGCGTCCGGAATGGCATAGGAATAGGGCTCGTTGGTCTGCATGGTCGGCACATCGACGATCACTTGGGCGATTTGCGCCACAATACCGCCCTCATTTCTGGTTAAAGATTTCGGCCACGTGACTAATTAGTGTCGTGGCGATGGCCCGTTTACTGGTCACCGGCGTCTGGTCGCTATGCCCGTCGGCAAACAGGAAGGTCACCTGGTTATTGTCCCCGTTAAAGCCGATGTCGGCCCGGGAAACGTCGTTGGCGGCCAAGAGGTCCAAATGTTTCTTGGTCAGCTTCTGGCGGCCATTTTCGAGCAAATTCTGGGTCTCGGCGGCAAAGCCCACCACCACCTGGTCGGGGCGCTTGTTGGCGGCCACGGCCTGGAGAATGTCGGGGGTCTTCTTGAGTCGCAAGACTAACTCGTCGTTATCGGTGGTTTTCTTGATTTTCTGGTCCGCGGCCGTGACCGGTTGAAAGTCCGCGACGGCGGCGGCCATGACTAAGCCGTCGGCCGCCGGTAACCGGGTCAAGACGGCATCGGCCAACTCCTGGGTGCTTTCGATGGGCACCACGGTCACTCCACTGGGAACGGGCAACTTGGTCGGCGCCGTGATCAACGTCACGTCCGCTCCGGCCTGTTGGGCCGCCGTGGCGACCGCGTAACCCATTTTCCCCGAGGAATCGTTGGTCAAAAACCGCACGGGGTCCAGCCGTTCGCGGGTCCCGCCGGCCGTGACCAACAGGTGCTTGCCGCTCAGGGCGGTGGTCGTTTGGGCGTCTAACGGCAGCGTCGCCAATTGGCTCACGATGTCGGTGGGTTCCAAGAAGCGGCCCTGCCCGGCGTAACCTTCCGCCAATAAGCCGGTGGCCGGGGTCAGCACCTGCACGCCGTCGGCTAACAATTGTTGCCGGTTGCGCTGGGTGGCGGCGGCCTGCCACATGTGGGTGTTCATGGCCGGGACCACGACCTTGGGGGCCGCGGTCGCTAGCCAGGTGGCGCTGGCCGCGTCATCGGCTAACCCGTTGGCGAACTGGGCCATCAGGTTGGCCGAGGCCGGGGCGGCTAACGCCAGATCGGTCCAGTCGGCCAACTCGATGTGGTCGATTTTTCCGTCGGCGTGCCACCAGCCCGTATCGGTCAAGACCGGGGCCTTGGTCAGCGCCGCAAACGTTTCGGCGGTCACAAACCGGCTGGCCGCGGCAGTCAAGACCACTCGGACCGTGGCACCGGCACGTTGCAGTTCACGTGCCAACGCGGCACCCTTGTAGCTGGCCACGCTACCGCTGACGGTCAACGTGACGTGTTTATCCTGAAGCATCGCTAAACCTCCCATTCTGAACAAAAAGGCCAGATCACCCAACGGCAACCTGGTCTTTTCTCAGCCCCTAACTTAGGCGTTCAAATCCTTTTCGTCCGGATCAATCATCAAGGCACCGGCCGCAATTTCTTCTAAGGCCCGGCCGATGGTTTTCGGCGACTTGTAGTCGGTCAGCAATGGCTTAGCGCCGGCGTCCAATTCGTGGGCGCGCTTGCTGGCTAACATAATCAAAGAATACCGTGAATCCACTTGTGCTAATAAATCATCAACTGAAGGATAAAGTAGCATTGTCTATTCGTCTCCAATCATCTGTTCGTAATCCGGCATCACCCGGGTTACCCGTAACCGTTCACTGCGAATGATCATCTGAATGCGTTCGACGGCCTTGCTGACCTCGTCGTTGACCACGGCATAGTCGTAGTTGCGCATCATCCGAATCTCACCCACAGCCTTTTTGATCCGCTTGTTGATCACGTCCATGGCATCCGTGCCCCGACCAATCAAACGGTGCTTTAATTCCATCAAATCAGGCGGCGTTAAAAAGACAAAAACAGCGTCCGGGCAATTTGCTCGCACTTGCATCGCGCCATTGACTTCAATCTCCAGAAAGACGTCTTTTCCCTGATCGAGGGTCTCATTTACATATTTTAACGGGGTACCATAGTAGTTGTCAACATACTTGGCGTACTCGAGCATTTCCCCGTTCCGAATATTTTCTTCAAACTCTTCCTTAGAAACAAAATAATAGTCGACGCCATTAACTTCCCCTTTACGAGGTTTACGAGTGGTCATCGAAATGGAGTAGGAAAAGTCGGTCGCGCCCGTTTCAAAGAGCGCCTTGCGCACAGTTCCTTTACCGACTCCCGAAGGACCCGAGAGTACAATGAGCATTCCACGTTTCGCCATTGTCTAAAAATCCCTTCATTATTTGAATTCTAGTTCGACCGGCGCCGCGGTAGCGCGTCGCTGGCAATTAATCTATAGTTCACTATATTACCACTATTTAAGGTCTTATGGTGGGGTTCACCCCGGATTTTTCATAAAAAAACTTGTTCGGGAAAAAGCCTTGCATTTTAGAACGCACGTTCGTATAATGAAAATACAAACAAATGTTCGAGGTGATCAGCATGCAAAACTCAACTGCGACCCGGTTAACGACCTTAACCGAACGCGTCGCCACCGTTTATCAGGAACTTTTTAATGAATTACCCGTGATCAACGGTCAAGCCGTCTACCCACAAATGCCAGAATTTCAATTAACCTACTTCATTCACCAGGCGCTGAGTCGCCACTACTTTGTCCAACTCCAATTCAAAGCGGCGCCAGAAGTGGCACCGATGACGGTCAGCGGTCACCTCAAACAGGATGCGGCCGGCCACCTGATTTTACGCGCCCCGCAATTCACCACAATTGTCACGCCGGAGTTGCTCCGGTCCATTCAACGCGTTCAGAATTAACTTGGTAACTAAAAGTCTTGCTCAACACAACTGCGAGTGTGTTGAGCAAGACTTTTTTTAACACTATTAGACTCTTTAATTAGTCCCGGTTACGCCGCCATGCCGTGTAACTCAAGGCGCCCCCCAGTAGGAGGAACCCAATTAGCATAGCTCCCGCTAACTTTTGATCGCTAGTCTGTGGTAAGCGACTGACGGCCTGCTTACCGTGTGACCGAGTTTGTGGCGTGGTGGCGGCACCGCCACCCGTGGTGCGTTTAGCAGACGACGTTGGGGTGGAAGAATCTCCATCCCCGTTACCCCCAAAACCACCGTCGTTTACGGGCGTACTGGAAGCAGTACTGGTGCCAGAAGAATCGTTGGAACTCGATGAATTGCTAGAGCTAGATGAATGATCGGAATTTGATGAACTATTAGAATCCGATGGGTTCTCAGGAACCGTGGGCGTGCTGGAGTCAGGAACGATTGGGATGCTAGCGCCTGACGAATCCCCCGATGAAGAGTCACTTGGCGCTAATTGATCGACCACCTCAACCCCGGTCGTTGTTTGGCCCTTAATGGCCTGCACCTCAACTCGATAAGGTTGGGGATCGAGTTGATAGCCCGTTGGATTCTTCGTTTCAACATAATAATAAGTCCCCGCTGGCAACTTACTAAACGTTATTTTCCCATTTTCGTCCGTTGTGCCGGTTTTAGCTACCTTTCCTTGATTATCAAGTAACTCATATTCGGCCCCCGGTAACGGCGCATTCGTGTCTGCTGCATGCTTGGTCAGCACTAAACTTAAATTATCACCATCGTAATTACCATTGCCCCCCCATTTAACCACTTTATGGGCGATTGCTGGATTAGTCTCCGTTCCGGCACCATTGCCAATTTCACTCGTCCCACTCGCGCCGTGATCACTGATCAAACTGGCCGTATTGGTAAAACTACCATGACTAATATTGGGTAAATTGGTTACCGTCGTGGTGTAGGTAAACTCAACCTTATGTTGGCTGTTGCCAAAATCAAAAGTGACCCGTTGCCCATCCCCCGTCATTGGCGAGACAATGGTCTTGGGCAGCTCTTCATTGGCTGGCGAAACCATTTTAACGGAACCTTCATCAAACGACTGGTTAGCCCCTAACGTGTCCGTAATCGTCGTGGCGCCATAGTTTTCGTCATTCGGGTTAAAGACAATATCCCACGTCACCTGCGTCGGCACCTTTACATTCTCTCCATCAATTTTCTTGACGGTTTGACCGGATACCCAGCCATTTTTACCAATCACAAAGTCACCATGTTCAGTCCCACTGCCACCAGATGATTTCCCGGTGACGTTAACGGTTATTTGGCCTTGGCGATTAACCGCCGTGTTGTCCACCCCGTTAAACGTAATCGTACCGTTCTGGCTTTTAGTTTGATCTAACGTAAACTGACCAATTCCCTTTCCCGTACTTTGATTAACAATGGCAAAGCTCGCACTTCCACCCGCACTGGTTAGGGGTAAAGTCACCGTTGCCGTATCACCATCGTGAACTTTCAGGCCGTCGGGAATGCGCCAGTTATAAACAATTGTATAGTTTTGACCGGCTTCCAAAGTATCACTATTCGCGATTGGCGTGGTCACCCCGTCCTCAGCAATGGTCGTCGTTGCCGCATCCGCCGTTAGTCCTGACAGTTGCGACGTCAGATCTGCCGCCTGAGCCCGAACGGTTCCCCCCGCAAAAATAGTCAATAAAAACATAACTAAGCCTAAAATCAGTAAGTTTAGTTTCTTCCGCATACGCGTTACCCCTCTTCAACGATTTGTTACATCTTATGCTTTCATTATAGCTCAATGGTAGTAATCGTTTAAGAGTAAATTCGTTAACAATGAAAAATAATTTGTTAACGAAAAGTACCGCCCACTAACGATTGTTAGCGGACGGTATCGTTTACCGTGTCTAATTAGCGGAACGTTTGGCCTTGGCTTCGTCGGCCAGCGTCAACAATTCGTGCGCGTGTTCGACGGCCAACTTGGTGACCTGGGTGCCGGCCGACATCCGGGCCAGTTCATCGATGCGTTTAGCCGCGTTCAACCGCGTCAACTTAGTTTCCGTGCGGTCGCCCACGATTTGCTTAGCGATAAAGAAGTGGTGGTCGGCCATCGCCGCGACCTGCGGCAGATGGGTGATGCACAAGACCTGGGAGTTTTGCGCGATGCCACTAATCTTTTCGGCAATCGCCTGGGCCACCCGGCCACTGACCCCGGTATCCACTTCGTCGAAGATAATGGACGTGACGCCTTGGGATTCCGAGAAAATCGTCTTGAGCGCCAGCATG
The DNA here is from genome assembly GCF_001434115.1 of Levilactobacillus zymae DSM 19395. Taxonomy (GTDB): domain Bacteria; phylum Bacillota; class Bacilli; order Lactobacillales; family Lactobacillaceae; genus Levilactobacillus; species Levilactobacillus zymae. Next base: position 78,876 of record NZ_AZDW01000051.1, on the reverse strand, counting down.
ATCCGGGATAGTTCCCCACCGGAAGCAATCTTGGCGAGGGGCCGCATGGCTTCGCCGGGATTGGTCCGCAGGTAAAATTCCACCTGGTCCAGACCGGTACTCAACAACGGGTGCCCCGTGGGCCGGTCGAAGTGGACCGCAAAGACGGTCTTGGCCATGTACAGGTCGGCCAATTCGTGATGGATCGCCGTGACCAGGTGCTTCGCCGCGGCCTGGCGCGCCGTGCTCAGCTGTTCCCCAATAGCCTGCAACTGGGTCTCCTGGTCGCTCACTCGGTCCTCTAAGTCGTCGGCCGTTTCGTCGGTGGCTTCCATCTGCTTTAATTCCGCCGCAATTTGGTCGTAGTACTTCAAGACCTGAGCTTCCGAGTCGCCGTACTTATACTTCAACTGGTTGATGACCTCTAAGCGCCGCTCAATCTCATCCAGCCGGCCCTCGTCCCACTCCAGCGAGTCCAGTTGCGACGACACGTCGCCCACCGCGTCGCTTAACGTGTAGTAGGCGTTTTCTAGGCTGGTCGTAATCTGTTTGAACTCCGGCGACAAGTCGGCGATCTCCTGCATGGCCTGCAGGGCACTACTCAACTGGTCGTTGACCCCCGGGACCGTGTCTTCCCCGGTCAAAATGACCTGGGTGCGCTGCAACGCATCGTTGATCTTCTGGAAATTATCCAACCGGTCGCGTTCCGCCACCAGCGACGTTTCCTCGCCGGGTTGGAGTTGGGCCGCTTCAATCTCGTTGACCTGAAACTTCAACATATCGAGGTGTTGAGCCCACTCCTTCTCGTTGGCCCGCCGATTTTCCAGCGTAGCCTTCAATTTTTTATAGGCCCGATACAACTCCTGATACTGCTGGCGTAACGTGGCGACCTGAGTGCCGGCAAATTCGTCGAGCATCCCCAGGTGCTTATCCGGTTGCATCAGTTCTTGGTGTTCGTTTTGCCCGTGGATGTCCACGGCGGTCTCCCCGATGCGCTTGAGCGTACTGGTATTGACCAACATGCCGTTGACCCGACAGACGTTGCGGCCGTTGGCGTGAATCTCGCGTTGGAGGATCACGCTGCCGTCGTCGTGGTCGATCCCCAGGTCGTCTAAGACGTGGTAGGTCACCCCGTTTTCCGGAAAGACGAAACTTCCCTGGATGACGGCCTTACTGGTCCCGGTCCGCACGAAGCTCGCCGACCCGCGGCCCCCCGCGAGGAGTCCCACGGCATCGATGATGATGGATTTCCCGGCCCCGGTTTCCCCGGTCAACACGGTCATCCCGTTTTTAAAGGTCACGTCGAGGTGATCGATAATCGCAAAATTTTTAATGGACAGCTCTTGTAACACGTTTTGGCCCCCTATAAACTAAACGACCACCGCTACGTCGTCAGCGGAAGCTGGTCGTGAGTCGTGGTCGTTTCTGATTAATCCGCAAGCATGCGGTCAATCGTCTTTTCCAATTGTAAGGCACCCTGATGGGAAACACAAATCGTTAAGACCGAGCCGTCATCGCCCACCGTGCCAAAAATAAAGTCGTAGCGCATCTGGTCCAACAGTGACGCAATCACCGGGCCGTTACCGGGCAAGACCTTTAAAATTGTAAACTGGTCCTGCACGGCAAAGGAGACGTAGGCGTTGCGCAAAGTCCGTTGCAATTTTTTCTGCGTATCGATCTTCTTTTGCACCGGTAAACTATAACGGTAGCCCCCGGATTCGGCCGGTAGCTTGACCAGTTGCATCTCCTTGATGTCCCGGGAAATGGTGGCCTGCGTGACGTGAATGCCCTCCGCGGCCAACAGGCTAACAAAGTCCTCCTGCCGTTCGATCTCGCGGGTCGTCAACAATCGCTTCAACAACTGTTGTCGTTCTTGCTTCTTCATACCTAGCCCCCCTTAGCTGCTAAAAAATGCATAAACCTATCATATACCAGCACTAAGGAATTGGAAAGCATATTCTCATAATTTTCTCATAGTCTATTGTTTCAGGCGCTCATAGGCTGCCGTTACGGTCTGTTCCACCGAAACGTTATGCGCACAAACTGCATTTTTATCAACCGAGCGTAAGTGGATCAAAAATTCGATGTTGCCTTCGCCCCCCTTGATGGGCGAAAAGTCTAAGCCTAAAACGCTGTAACCGGTCTGCAGAGCAAAGTCGATGATGCTTTGCACCACGGCCACGTGTACGGCGCGGTCGCGGACGATGCCGTGGGCGCCGACCTGGTCGCGATCCGCCTCGAACTGGGGCTTGATCAACGCAGCCACGTCACCACCGACCTTTAAAATGGCCTTCAGTGGTGGCAAGATCATTTTCAGCGAGATAAACGACACGTCGATCGAGGCAAACGCCGGTTGACCGTGAGTAAAGTCGCTCAACTTACTATACCGAAAATTGGTATGCTCCATCACGATGACCCGGGGGTCCTGCCGGAGTTTCCAGACCAACTGGTTACTGCCAACGTCCAGCGCGTAACTCAACTTCGCGCCGTTTTGGAGCATCACGTCGGTAAAGCCGCCGGTCGACGATCCGATGTCTAAGACCACCCGATCGGTCACGTCGATGCCAAAGACCTCGAGGGCCTTGGCCAACTTGAACCCGCCCCGCGACACGTAGGGCAACGGGTGACCCTTGCGGTGCAGTTCCGTGTCGATGGGCACCAGCGACCCCGGCTTGTCCAACCGTTCTTCGTTATTGCCCAAAATCTCACCGGCCATCACGGCCCGTTTGGCGTCATCGAGGTTCTCGTAGAGGCCCTGTTCCACTAATAAATCCGCAACTCGTTTCTTTTTCATTTCTGCACCCGATCCGTCTTGAAGTAACTAAAGAATGCGGCCAACAGCGTGGCGTCCTGATCGGCCGGTAAGTCCGCTAAGGCGGCCTGACCCGTCGCAATCGTATCGATCAACGCCTGGTTAGCCCCCACCAAGCCGAGTTTCCCCGGGTAGGTGTTCTTGGCCTCGCCGGCGTCCTTTTGCGTGGCCTTGCCCAGTTCGGCGGGCGTGGCGACCACGTCTAAGATATCGTCGTAGATCTGAAAGGCTAGCCCGAAGGCGTCGGCGAACCGTAAGTACGGTGCCCACTGTGCCTGCGAGACCCGGCCCAAGATCAACCCGGCCTGGACCGCGTAGTGCAGCAGCGCCCCGGTCTTTTCTTTATGCAGGGTCCGCAACTGGGCCATCGGCAGATCGACGTGTTCGGACTGGATGTCGCGCGCTTGGCCGGCCACCATCCCGTTGGGCCCGGCCGCGTGGGCCAGGCCACTCACCAGCGCCGCCTGCACGTTAGCCGGGAGCGCCGTGGCCGTTAGCCACTGAAAGGCTAGCGTCAACAGGCCGTCACCGGCCAACGTGGCCATCCCCGCCCCGAACTTCATGTGGTTGGTGGGTTCGCCCCGCCGCAACGGATCGTTATCCATCGCGGGCAGGTCGTCGTGAATCAGCGAATAGGTGTGCAACAGCTCTAAGGCCATCACGGGCCGCCAATCGCGCTCCTCATCAAAGGTACCGCCCACGGTGGTCAACGTCGCCACCGTGAGTAACGGCCGCAAGCGTTTGCCTCCCGCCAATAACGAGTAGGTCATCGCGTCGGCTAACCGGGCGTCCGTGGTGTCTTCTCTGACGGCGGCCGCCAGCGGCGCGTTCAACCGCGGCACCCAGAGTTGTTCAAAGTCACTGAGGCGTTGACGGGCCTTACTTGGCATCCGAAGCGCCCCCTTGTGGCGTTTCAAACGGCACTTCTTGGTCGTCGTCCGTCATCATGGTGGTCAACGTTTTCTCGGCGTCCTGCAGCGTGGTCTGGAGGTCCTTGCTTAACGCCACGCCCTTTTGAAATTGGGCTAAGGCTTGTTCCAACGGGACGTCGCCCTTTTCCAATTGGGCCACGATGTTTTCTAAGGTACTCAAGTTTTCTTCAAAGGTTGGTTGTTGTTCAGTCATGATTTTCCTCCGTTGCTGGTGTAATGGTCTTAATCTCCGCACTGGCCGTCCCGTCGCTCAAATGAATCGTTGCGGGGCCCGGCTTCAACGCCGCCGTCTGGCGAATGATCTGGTCGTCTTGGGTCACGTAGCTGTACCCGCGACTCATGATCTTTAAGGGACTCAAATAATCTAGGCCGCTGGCTAGCTGGGCCACGTGGGTCTCCTGGGCCGTCAGATACCGGCGCATCTCGGTCTGTAAGCGCGCTTGGGTCTGCTGGACCGTTTGTTGGGCCTGGTGGATCCGCGGTAACGGCGACTGGCTGGTCAACCGCTGTTGGGCCAGCTGGGTGCGCTGCTGCCAGGTCTGCAATTGCGTGTGCATCTGCTGGGTCAGTCCCTGTTGGGCCCGGTCCAAGCGCTGCACGTAGGTTTCGTACAAGCGCTGGGGTTGCCGGAACACGTAGGCGCTGAGTAGCTGATTGAGCCGCTCCTGCTGGAATTTGATGCGGTTAGCCATCGCGTTGACCAGGCGGGTGCGTTGCTGCTGGAGCTTGACCAGTTCGTCGCTGAGGACCGGCACCGCCAGTTCAGCCGCCGCAGTGGGCGTCGCGGCCCGCACGTCGGCCACCAGATCGGCGATCGTGGTGTCCGTTTCGTGGCCGACCGACGAGATCACGGGCAGTTGGCTGGCCGCAATCGCGCGGGCCACCGCCTCCTCGTTAAACGGCCAGAGGTCTTCGATGGACCCCCCACCCCGACCGATGATCAGGGTGTCAAACGTGCCGTTGGCGTTCGCCCGTTGAATCTGTCGGACGATGTCGGCCGCTGCCTCGTTGCCCTGAACCAGCGCCGGGTACAACACGATTTGGGCGATCGGATAGCGCCGCCGCGTCGTGGTGATGATGTCTCTGATCACGGCCCCACTGGGACTGGTCACCACCGCGATGCGTTTGGGAAACCGGGGCAACGGCCGCTTGGGCGCCGTAAACAGCCCCTCTTGGGACAATTGTTTTTTCAGTTGTTCGTAGGCCTGATAGAGTTGGCCGACCCCATCGGGTTCCATGCGTTCCACGTAGATCTGGTAGCTGCCACTGGGTTCGTACAACGAAATGCGGCCGACCACCAGGACCTTCATCCCGGTCTCCGGGGTGAATTTTAATTTTTCAAACGCCGAGCGAAACATGATGGCACTAATCTTGGCGTGGTCGTCCTTGAGACTAAAGTACTGGTGGGCGTGCGGCCGTAACCGGAAGTTCGAGATTTCACCGGTCAAATAGACCTTGCCCAGGTACGGGTCCATATCAAATTTACGTTTCAAATACTGGGTCAACGCTGTGACCGTTAAGTAATCAGTTGTTGCCACGTTGCTCACTCCACTCACATAAATCAACCGTTTGTTGCATCAACGTTGCGATGGTCATGGGACCCACCCCACCGGGAACCGGCGAGATGGCGCTGGCCACGTCCTTGACGGCTTCAAAGTCGACGTCGCCGGTCAACTTGCCGTCGGCGCCGCGGTCCATGCCCACGTCGATCACGATGGCGCCCGGCTTGACGTCCTTAGCCTTGATCAGGTGGGCCACCCCGGTCGCCACCACCAGCACGTCGGCCATGGTGGTCAGCTCACTGATTTGTGGGTCGTGCCGGTGGGTCACCGTCACACTCATGTCCGCGTTTAACAGTAACGCGCTCATCGGCCGCCCCACGATGTTACTCCGGCCCACGACCACGGCGCGTTTGCCGGATAGGGGCTGGTGGAGACTCTTGAGCATGGTCATGATGCCCTGCGGCGTGCAGGAGACCGGGTAGTGCCCCGGCAGATTGCCGAAGAGCCGACCGGTGTTCAACGGGTGAAAGCCGTCGACATCCTTAGCTGGATCGATGGCGTTAAAGATGGCCCGTTCGTTCAGGTGGGCCGGTAGTGGCGACTGCACTAAGATTCCGTGTACCGTGGGGTCGGCGTTGTAGGCCGCCACCACGGCGAGGAGTTCCGTTTGGGTGATGGTTTCGGGGAGTTCCCGGACCACCGAGCGAATCCCCAGTTGGCCCGCCTTGCGGTGCTTATTGCGCACGTAAATGGAACTCGCGGGGTCCGATCCCACGATGATCACGGCCAATCCCGGGACCACGCCCGTTTGCGCCAACCGGGCGACCCGGTCACGCGTTTGGGCGTTGAGTGTGCGTGCAAGTTGCTTTCCATCGATAATCGTTGTCATGTTGCGAACTCCCCCATTATGGTTAAAATTGACGCGGTAACGGGCCTGCCGTTATCCGCCAGATGCGATTAGGTCCAGTGTACCCCCGATTCACGGGACGACTTAATTGAATCTGCCAACTACTTGTCATAGGTAGCGGCTATCAGGAACAACTCCTGGGGCATTCGCCAAAGTCATAGCTCAATTTTAGCATATTTGCCCGGAAATGCCCTAGCGTTCTTCCCGGAAAACCATGGGTCCCCCGCCGCGGCGCAAAATAAAGCGAATGCAAAAACGACCACCGCGTTTGGCGGTGGTCGTTCGGTTAAATCCTAAGGTTAGGCTGGTGCGTCGTCCGACGAGCCGGTTGCCTCGTCATCGTCCAACGTATGGGCCAAGACCCCGTTGATGAAGCGGCGGGACCGGTCGTCACTGAAGTTCTTGGCTAATTCCAAGGCTTCGTTGACGGCTACCCGGTTCGGCACAGCTTCGACGTGGTCGATTTCGAAAAAGGCCATGCGTAAAATGACCAAATCGGTCTTCGCAATCCGTTGCAGTTGCCAACCTGCGCTCAGGTACTGGTCAATCTGCGCGTCCAGTTCCCGTTGGTGGTCTAAGACCCCGGTCACTAACGTTTGCAGGTAGTCGGGTACCGGCACAATCTGGTCGGGGTCGTCCGTTAATACTCGCTGGTACAACGCCTCTTGATCGGCGTCGCCATTGGCATTGAGGGCGAATAGCATCTGAAACGCCCGCTCCCGAATTTGATGTCGTGTAAGTGTCACGATTGCTCACTGTCTCCTTCATCTGGCTGGTTGAACAGGTGATCAGGATCGACCTGCTGCGCCGTCTTTTCGGGAATGACGCCTTCCACGTGAACGTTGACTTCACGCAAGTCAAGGTCCGTCATGAACAACAATTGTTGCTTCACGCTATCTTGAATGGCTAAAGCAACCTTGGGAACGGCGACACCGTAATTCAAGTAAACGTAGACGTCCACGGCGAGTTCATCACCATCAAACGTCAACTTCACACCCTTACCGTGTTCCTTACGTCCAAAGAGTTCGTTGACACTATTGGCCAAAGAGCCCCGCATCCGCGCAACGCCTTCGGTCTGACTAGCCGCAATGCCGACAATGATTTCAAGCACTTGTGGCGCGACTTCAATCTTCCCCAAGGCCGGTTCCTTTGATTCTAAAATGATATTCGTATCTTCTGCCATTCGTTGACCCTCCCTTACAGGTTAAACTTTGGTTCAGCCAGATAACCCCTAGGCCCGTGAAATGTAGGTCGAGTCTTGGGTGTTGATGGATAACTTGTCGCCTTGGTTAACGAAGAACGGCACTTGAACGACTAAGCCCGTGGTCATGGTTGCTGGCTTGGAGCCACCAGAAGCCGTGTTCCCCTTGATACTTGGTTCCGTCGAAGCAACTTCCAAGACCACCGTATTGGGCACGTCGATCCCCAAGACTTCGGAATTGTATTGAACCAAGTCCACGTTCATGTTTTCTTGCAAGAATGGGAGTTGGGCCTTGATCTTTTCGTCGGGAACGGAGATTTGTTCGTAGTTGTCCGTGTCCATGAAGACCCGGCTGTCGCCGTCTTCGTACAGGTATTGCATGCTGCGCGTTTGGATGTCCGCTTGTTCCATCTTAGCGCCGGCCCGGAAGGTCTTTTCTTGCACGGCACCGGTCCGTAAGTTCTTCAGCTTCGTCCGAACGAACGCGCCACCCTTACCTGGTTTAACGTGTTGGAATTCCAAGATCCGCCAGATTGCGTGATCCACTTCGATGGTCAAACCGTTTTTAAAATTAGCAGTAGAAATTGCCATAATATTGTCAGCCTCCTAAAAGATGTCTTCTTTATAATATCAATTCTTCCCCCTAAAAAGCAAGACAGGGGGTTAGTTTACAAGATAATTAAATTCCGGGGCACCGTGGTCAGTTCCCGGTGGCCGTCAGCGGTCACCAGTAAATCGTCCTCGATGCGGATCCCGCCTTGATTCGGGAAGTACACGCCCGGTTCCACGGTCACGACCTGGTTTTCCGCCAACACGTCCGGCCAGTTGCGACCGATGTTCGGACCTTCGTGGATGTCCAGCCCGATGCCGTGGCCGGTCCCGTGGATAAAAGCGTCGCCGTACCCCTGAGCGGTCAGGTAATCGCGGCCGAGCTGATCGAGTTGCCCGCCCGTCACACCGGGCCGGACCGCCGCCTTAATGGTCTCTTGGGCCGTTTGAACGGCTTGGTAGGCCTGCTTAAGAAAGGTGCCGGGATCGCCCAGGGCCACCGTGCGGGTCAGATCAGAGGTGTACCCGTCCACGTAGAAGCCGCAGTCGATGGTGACCAGTTCGTGAGCCGCTAACACCTTATCGCTGGCCTGACCGTGGGGCCACGCCGAGCGGACGCCACTGGCCACGATGGTGGGGAAGCTCTCCCCGCTGGCGCCGTGGTCTTGCATCCACCGGGTCAACCACAGTGCGGCCGCGCGTTCCGTCATCCCGGGACGCAGGACTTTAAACAAGGCTTGAACCCCCTGGCTGGTTAACGCCGTGGCCTTTTTAAGGGCCGCCAGTTCGTCAGGTTCCTTGATCTGCCGTAAGTGGTCCACCACGTTGGCTAGGGGCACCGGATCGGCCGTGAGGTGTTCGTCTAGCCAGGCGAACTCCCGTAAGCTTAGCGTGTCTTCTAACCCCAAGACCGTGGCGTGATCGGCCTGCAAAACGTCGTTGACCGCCTGCAGGTAATTGCGGGTGATCACCAACGGCACGTCCGGAATCGTGGTGCTCAGCTCGGTTTGATACCGCGCGTCGGTGATGAACACCACCCGGTTGGCCGTGACCAGTAGGTACCCGTCGCCGGGCAACACGCTGGTCCCCACCAGATACCGCTGATTACTCGGGGCCTGAACCAAGAAACTGTCGATACTCAAAGCCGTGAACTGGGCGCGTAACCGCGCAATGCGTTCTGCCATCGTACATCCCTCCTCAAGGTTGTGAAGCAAAAGAAGAGCTCAAAGCGAATTGGTCTCGCCTCAAGCTCTTCAGTCGTACGAGGAAAACCTCGTGATTATTTAGCTGCTTCTTCGGCAACTGGGTAAACGGATACTTGACGCTTGTCCCGGCCTAAGCGTTCGAATTTAACGACGCCCGCAACCTTGGCAAACAACGTATCGTCACCACCGCGACCAACGTTGACACCTGGGTAGATGTGCGTTCCGCGTTGACGGTAAAGGATTGAACCACCGGTTACAGTCGAACCGTCGGCAGCCTTCGTCCCAAGACGACGACCAGCAGAGTCCCGACCGTTAGCAGTGGACCCACCACCTTTATGGTGAGAGAAGAATTGTAAGTTCATGTTCATCAGCATTTGATTCACCCCCGTAGGTTTATTCGGTGACCTCGTTAAAGGTAACGAAGTCTTCATAATTAGTCGCGACGTCCCGTAATCCATCCGCAAAACTCTGGAGTAACGTTTGTCCCTTAAGTTCAGCCGTTGCTTCCAGCTTTGGTGGCAGGTGAACTTCCAGAAAGCCTCCCGCCTGATCACGATTATCGACGGTGACCGGAATCTTAGCGATTCGTTGTAACCCGTTGACGGTCGTGATCGCAAGCACCGAAACTGCGGCACAAACGATGTCCTGACCATATTCGCCGGCATCGGCGTGGCCAGTGATTTGAAATGAATCGATTCGATCGGATCCGTGATGGATCGTAGCGTGAATCATCCGGACTCGCTCCCTTTTAAACTTTAGGCTTTAGGCGTTGATGGCGTCAATGACAACCTTGGTGTATGGTTGACGGTGACCCTTCTTCGTGTGTTGGCCCTTCTTTGGCTTGTACTTGTAAGTGACAACCTTCTTTTCCAGACCCTGCTTTTCAACAGTCCCGGTAACAGTTGCGCCATCTACAGTTGGCATCCCAATCTTTGGCGTTTCGCCGCCGACAAAAACGACTTGGTCAAAAGTGACCTTAGCGCCGGCCTCAACGTTTAACTTTTCGACGTAAACAGCTTGGCCTGCTTCGACCTTGTACTGCTTACCACCAGTTACGATAATTGCGTACATCTATGTGCACCTCCTTATAATTAAAGACTTAGACTCGCCGAAGACAAGTGACCGGTTTCCCGGTACTTAGGAGCTTGTTCCGAGCGGTTGCAGCTGTGGGAAGTCCACAAATACAACATGAAAATTGTACTGGAAACCCCTGAGGTTGTCAAGGATTATTTTGAAACGGCGATTTTCCACTACTCACCCAGCCAAAAACAGGTCGGGGCGTCCGTCCCGACCTGTTGTCACTAGTAATCCGACGCTTGACGGTCTAAATTGACCTGCCGTTTGGCTTCGTACGCCGCCTGGATTTCGTCTTGACTGAAGCCTAAATCGACGAACCCCCACTTGAGGAACAGGCGCCAAGCGTGCCGATAATCGTCCTGCCGGTGGTCAAAATGACTGTTAAATAGCATGCGTTTTAAAATTAAGTATTGTTGGTCGAGGTCCTTGGCCGGCCGACTCTTCTCCAGCGTCATCAGGTCTTCTTCGGTCAACATGACCAAATGCGTCCAGGTCTTCTTGGCCGCCACTAATAAGAAGAAGTCCAACGCGTCCGTGTATTCGGTCAATAGCGTTTCTCTGGCCGTCTTGCCGGCATCGGCCTTCCCCCGGTGGGTCTTCCAAACCTTGAACCATTCGGAGGTGTTGGCCACCTCGGCCAGTTCAACGTCCAGCGCCACGTAGGCGTTTTCGATTTGTCGCGGCCGGGAGAGCTCGATGTCACGTTCCTGGGTGATCTGCTCGTCTAGCGCGATCGATTGCTGGACCAATTTAGCAAGTTGTAACACGTCAATTCCTCCTAGCTAAAAATCAACGGATCCGACACGATTTCCAAATCGTCGAGGTTTTCTAAGTACCAGTCCCGCATGAACGGGTAACGCAATAAGATATCGAACCAGGAAACCTTCTGGTCGTCGTCGTGGACCGTTAAGACCCATTCCGGCTGACCTTCCAGCTGGTTATTGAAGATATCGACCACCACGTTTTTGTCGAGTTGAATCTGCGCGCCGTTGCCGTTCACGCCGTTGGTCAACATGTAGTCGTTCTTGGCCGCCGCCACGAACAACCGGTCGACCACGCCCGCCGGCAAATCAGCCGACCGCACGGCGTAGTTTTGCTGGTTGGCCGCGTCTAGCACGTTAAAGTCCACGGAATACCCGTAGTCTTCCTTCAGGTACCGGGCAAAGTCGACGAGGATCTGCACGGACGCCTTGACCGTATCGGCGGGCACCGTGTCGTGCAGATCAATGATGAACAACTGGGTCAACGCGTGGCTATTGAACCGAAACATCTTCCGCTCGAGGTTCAGGTAGAACAAGGATTGTCCCGTTGCCCGTTCCCGGTAAAAGACGCCCCCGTTTTCGGAGGTCTCCACCCGAAAACTAAAGGTCCCCCGGTCACCCAACGGCGTTAATTGCTGCGTCAGTTCCTCGTGGTGGTCGCGGGATTGGACCATCACGTGCTTGCCCTGGTCGTGTAGTTCCAACATCCGGGACATGAACAACAGGTAATAATCCGCGTTACTGTACTGGTGCGGGAAGGTCACGTAATCCGAATCCAACTTAAAGTCGGCCAGCTGGGTGGCGGCCGCGACTAATTCGTCGGCGTCGTGGGTCTTGATCAACTGGTCCATTAATTTGGTAAACGTTAGGCCCGTCTCCAGGCCACTCTTAATGGCTTCGTTGTAGTTGAGCAACCGACCACTCGTGGTCAAAGTCGACGGATCATTTTCGTTAATCATTCGTCTTCACCCCGCCTTCACTCTTGCCAATCAAGCTGTTCAGGTAGTCCGCGTAGAGACTTTGGTTGTGCGCTTCGAAGTGTTCGAAGTCGTCAAAGGCATCCCGAATACTCTGCTTTTCGTAGTTCAAGATGGTGTCTTCCTTCGAGAGGACCAAAATCTTGTCGTCGTTTTCCTTGATGGCCTTGTGGGCGTTTAAGGCCTTTTCGTCTTGGTCGGCCAATTCGGTCAGCTGATCCACGATTTGTTGCCGTTCGTCCTTGATCTTACTGGTATCCCACGGCATACTGCTCTTTTGGCTGTTTTCCTTGAGCTGTTCGCGCAACTGGGTCTTCTGGTTATCCCGCACGGACTGCGCGTCCATCAGTTTCTGTAAGGCTTCGCTTTCGCTAGAAATCTGCTCGATCTTGGCGGTGTTCAACCGTTGGTGTTGGGCTTCCAGTTCAAACGAGCGTTGTAATTTTTGATATTCCGTTTTGTCGAAGTTAAACCGGACGTTGACCACGTCCAAATCCCCGAATAAGCGCCGGTCCCACCAGTTCCCAAAGTAAATGTGGAACCGCCCGGTCGTGTATTCTTCGTAGTAGAAGAACGGGTACACGTGACCCAGGTAGTCGATCAGGTTATCGCTCAGATAGTGACTGATCTGCGGGTGAATGTTATCGACCAATTCGGCTAAATGGTTAACGGTTCTTGCGGCGCGGGTTTTCTTGATTTCCTGATAGTAACGGGCCTGGTCAAGCAATTCGTACACTTGCCGGTCGTCACCATGTTGAACCGCTGCCTGTAACGTGCTCAAGTAATCGAGTTTGTTGGCGATTGCCTGGGTTAAGACGTCGGCAGCACTTGCTTGCTGTTCTTGATTTTCCATGAATTATCCCTCATTCTCGTGTTCTTAGGCACTGCCGTGAACATTGGTTATACGTTTATGTTACCAAAAAAACGCGGAGAATAAAGCAGTTTGCGCGAATTTTGGTTAAAAACAATACTTTTTTTATAATCGCTTTGATGGCCCGGAATTTCCCAAAAAACCGTTGAGAACCCGAGGGTTCCCAACGGTTGGGTGACACTAGTTTTAAGTTTTGACGCGGGATTAGTACAGTTCCAGGTACTGGTCGCGTTCCCATTCGGAAACTTGCGTCCGGTAGGAATTGTATTCCAGGTTCTTGGCTTCGATAAAGCTTTGGTAGAGGTGGTGGCCCATCGCGTTACGCATGACCTCATCGGCCGCCAAGTCCTTCAACGCGTTGTGCAGGGTATCTGGCAGGTTGGTGATGTGGTTTTCTTGCCGTTCTTCGGCGTCCATCCGGTAAATGTTCCGGTCTACGGCTTCTTGAGGCGCTAACTTGTTCCGTAAGCCGTCCAAGCCGGCTTCCAGGACCGCGGCAATCGCCAGGTAAGGGTTAGCTGCCGGGTCAACGCTCCGTAGTTCCAACCGCGTGGACAAGCCCCGTGAACTTGGGACCCGAATCAGTGGGGACCGGTTGGAGCCGGACCAAGCCACGTAAACGGGCGCTTCGTAGCCGGGCACTAACCGCTTGTAACTGTTGACGATTGGGTTACAGATGGCCGTGAAGCTCCGGGCGTGCTTCAATAACCCGCCCAGGAAGTGGAACGCATCTTCGGACAGCTGCATGTTCCCCTTTTCGTCGTAAAAGGCGTTGCCCTTGTCGTGGAACAGCGACATGTTCAAGTGCATCCCGGACCCGTTGATGCCGGCTAACGGCTTCGGCATAAAGGTCGCGTACAAGCCGTACTTCCGGGCGATGGTCTTGACCACCAGCTTGAAGGTCTGAATGTTATCGGCCGCCGCTAAGGCATCCGCATACTTAAAGTCGATTTCGTGTTGGCCAGGGGCCACTTCATGGTGCGCAGCTTCCACGTCAAAGCCCATTTCTTCCAGGGTCAAGACGATTTCTCGCCGGCAATTTTCCCCTAAGTCCATCGGGGCCATGTCGAAGTAACTGCCCTTATCGTTCAATTCCGTCGTCGGTTTCCCGTTTTCATCCATCTTGAATAGGAAGAATTCTGGTTCGGGCCCGATGTTAAAGTCGGTGAAGCCGGCCTTGCGCATGTCGGCTAAGACCCGGATCAAGTTGTTCCGCGGATCGCCTTCAAACGGCTTGCCATCCGGCGTGTAGACTTCACAGATGACCCGCGCGATCTTGCCCCGTTCCGTACTCCACGGGAAGATCATCCACGTGGACAGGTCGGGGTACAGGTACATGTCACTTTCTTCAATCCGGACGAAGCCGTCGATGGACGACCCATCAAACATCAGCTTGTTGTCCAGTAACTTCCCTAATTGACTAATTGGGACTTCCACGTTCTTAATCGTGCCGAATAAATCCGTAAACATCAGCCGTAAGAACTTGACGTCCTCGTCTTTGGCCATCTGTCGAATATCATCCTTGGTGAATGCCGGTTTTGCCATTCGAATCGCTCCCTATCAAAATTTTATGCCCAAGTATCCATGACTTATAGAGGTCGGCGTTGATCTAAGCCGTTTTGGGTGTGCCCTAAGCCGCCCTGACGAATAAACTCATCTTGCAAAATGCGGCGAACGTCCGCGTCCGTGAGTGGCCGTTCCTGCGCCGCTTTACGCGCGGCCGCAGCTTTGGCCTGTTGGTCGTAGATGGCTTTGATGCCCGCCACGTTCACCCCGTCGTCGAGGTAATCCTTGATTTCTAACAACCGGTCAACGTCGTTTAGCGAATACATTCGTCGATTGCCGTCGTTACGTTGCGGGGTCACTAACCCCTGTGCTTCGTAGTAGCGGATCTGCCGGGCCGTGAGACTCGTCAATTTCATAACGGTCCCGATCGGCAACACGGCAAGCGACCGCCGGAGTTCTTTTCCTTTCAACTTACCGGCCCCCTTCAACTATACCGATATCATACCACGCCACCGAAGGGAGTCAAGACATGATGTTACGTTTTGTGACATCCACGGTGGAATTCCGGCAATCTTTAGTTAATCGTAAGAACTAATGGGTCAACCACTGGGCCACCCACTGATCGATTGCCTGCCGTTGGTCGGGATGTTGCACCAAATCGTACCAAACCGCGGTGGTCTGGTGTTTGAACCAGGTCAGCTGCCGCTTCGCGTAGTGCCGCGAATCCTGCTTGACCCGCGCGATGGCCGCGGGGAGTCGTTCGGGTTGATCGAGGACCGGGAGCAATTCCCGGTAGCCGATGCCGCTGGCGGCCGGTAAATCGGCGCCCCCCTGTTGGGCCAACCACCGAACTTCGTCAAGTAGACCACTTTGGACCATTCCGTCCACCCGGGTGTTAATTCGCCGGTAGAGCAATTGACGGTCGGTGGTCAAGGCTAAGTAGCGTTCGTCGTAGGTCGGGCCCCCGTTTTGCTGATGGGAGAAAAGTTGCCCCGTGACCTGGATAACTTCTAACGCGCGCACGGTCCGGCGCACATTGGTCGGCGGGATCTTCGCGGCGGCCACGGGATCCAGCTGCTGTAGCCGGGCCCACAAGGCTTGCGGACCGGTTGCTTCGGCCTCGGCGCGCAGTTGGGCCCGTAAGGCCGGATCACCGGGCGCATCGGCCCCCAACGCCAGGCCGTCAAACAGGGCCTGCAGATAGAACCCGGTCCCCCCGGCAATGATCGGCAGGTGGCCCCTGGCCGTAATGGCCGTGATCAGTGGCCGGGCCGCCGCCACGAACTGGGCCACGGTGAACTGTTGGGTCACGTCACACACGTCGATCAGATGATGGGGCGCCTGTTGCTGCTCGGTTGGGGTGGCCTTGGCCGTGCCGATGTCCAGGTGCCGGTAGACCTGCATGGAGTCCCCGGAAATGATCTCCCCGTTAAATTTCTGGGCCAATTCGATGGCCAACGCGGTCTTGCCGACCGCCGTTGGACCCACGATGGCTAACACTTTTTCCATAATTCGTCGCTCCTCGTTGACTGCTAAGCTAAGGTTACCATAGGTTTTCCCCTTCTGCCGGGAAATTTCTCAGGCCCCGAACTTTTCCGGGGCGCAAAGCTAAATCACTAGCTATTTTTCTGAGAACCTTGCATAATGGAAGCGGATAACTAACTCTCTCCACGAAAGGGGTCTTCTGACCATGAAGCATTTTACCAAGGGATTCTTATTTGGCGTCGTTGCCACCGCGAGTGCCGTTGCCGGTGCCGTGTTCTCCTTTAAGAAAAAGGTCGTTCAACCGATCGAAGATCAAGAAGCCCGGTTCGAAGAAAACCGGAAAAAGGCTAACCGGAAGAGCCATTCCGCACACCACGGCTACTAAGCGCTCAGTTTTAGGCCAGTTAAAAAGGGATCATGACCACTATCTCCGCGGTCATGATCCCTTTTTGACGATTAATACTTCGTTTTTTTGGTCTTACCTTCCCAACGCGCGTAGCCGGTCTTTAAGATGTAAATCTCCTTAAAGTGGTCCTTCCCCAGCGTGATGGCGGCCCGGGTACTCAACGATTTCCCCTGATCATAGAGGTAAACCGGCAAGTCCGGCCGCAACTGAGTGTGGTAGGCGGCAAACGTGGAAAAAGGAATGTTCCGGGCACCCAAAATGTGACCAGCATCAAAATCCTTCTTTTCCCGTAAGTCAATGACTTGGGCCTTCCGCATGCCCTCCTGGAAGGTCTTTTCGTCAATCAGCGTAGCGACGCGGTTGCGGCGAATGATGGTGCTGAGCTGCCAACCGCCCCAAGCTACTAAAATCAAAATCAAGATGATGGTGTAAATCGTCCACCCGGAAACTGCAATTACCAAAACAAAATCGTCCTTCCTTAACAGCTAGTGCTTAATTAGTTTTTTGGAACCGTAACGCTAACGAGGCGGCCCCGATGACCCCGGCATCGTTCCCCAGTTGCGCTAACCGCAACTTGGTCGTGTCCCGGGCAGCAGGAAATGCGTTTTCCTGGAAGTAACGCGTCGTTGGTTGTAACAACGTGTTCCCCGCGTTGGAAACGCCCCCACCGATAATGATGTTGGCTGGATTCAAGATGTTGGCCACGTTGGCCAGGGCTAACCCGAGGTAGTAGGTCACCCGATCGACCACCTGGTTGGCTAGGATGTCGCCGTTGTCGGCCAAATAGAAGATCATCTTGGACGTGATGCTTTCCTGATTATCTTCCATTTCCTTTAAGCGCGACGTGCCCAAGAAGTCCTTGGCCATGTCGGCCGCGACATGCACGATCCCCGTAGCGGACGCGTATTGTTCGAGACAACCGCGCTTCCCACAGTTACACAGGTACCCGTTCGGTTGGACGGTCACGTGCCCGAGTTCGCCGGCCCCACCGTTGACCCCGTGTAACAGGCGACCGCCGGCGATGACCCCACCGCCGACACCGGTGCCGAGCGTGACAAAGACCACGTCTTCGTCCTTTTCGCCGGCACCCTTCCAGTATTCACCGAGTGAGGCGACGTTCGCATCGTTGTCCAAGACGAATTGTAAGCCCAAGCCTTCTTGGATTTGGTCGCGGACCCGTTGGCGCGTCTTCCAGTTCAGGTTGACCGCAAAGAGAACGGTTCCATTTTCAATGTCGACCGGCCCGGGCACGCCCATGCCGATGCCTAGAAAATCGGCCTTACTAAATTCCGAACTCGTGATGTGTTCGTTGATTGATTTAATGATGTTAGGAATAATGTGGCTGCCGTCGTCGTTGGTATCCGTCGGAATACTCCACTTCGCCAGGATTTCCCCGTCGACCGCAATAAAGGCCATCTTGGTGGTGGTCCCACCTAAATCGATCCCAATTAAATTCCGTGCCATAATTCTAAATCCCTCCAATGGATTGGTGTTGATCTCTTGCCCGTTGTTCCTCGATTCGGTGTTCATGCGTGAGGACCAATTTGGCCTGAACGAAGGTCGGTTCATCGACCACCTTTGCTTGCCGCAGGTGATCTAACTCCAACGCCATGACCTCAATGTCCCACATACGCTTGCCGACGTACACATAAATACCAAAATTTTTAAGTAGCTGCTGAACATCATATAACGTTCTCATTGTGCCACAACCTCCGTCAAATTGCACGATACATTTTGCAAAATTACTGCGCCATTCCGTGAAGATACAGCCAAATGAAGCCGCCAAATAACACCACGGTGGCGATGAGCCGTTTCACCAGGTTAACTTTACCAATTCTCGGCACGCCCATCAAGTAAGCCGCCAAAAAGCCGGCGACCAGGCCCCCCACGTGGCCCGCCAAGTCGATGCCCGGGGTGAAGAGGTCAAACGCCAAGTTCATCACGATAAACGCCAGAAACGTATTGGCTAGCTGGCGAATCACGGCGTTGTGCCAGAACGATTCCCCCAGCATCAAGAAGGCGCCAAAGAGGCCGAAAATCGCGGTACTAGCCCCGGCCGACAGACTGTCCGAAAAACAGAAGCTGGCAATGTTGCCACCCACGCCGGCCAGCAAGAAAATCCCCAAGTATCGTAAATGGCCGAAGGCGGCCTCCAGTTGGATTCCCACGAAATACAACGTGATCATGTTCATTAAGATGTGGGTAAACCCGAGATGTAAGAAGACGGGGGCGATCAAGCGCCACCACTGTCCCTGTTGGATCAACACGTTGATTTTGGCCCCGAACGCGATCAACACGTTCACGTTGGTACTGCCGCCGGCCAGCGTCATGGCCAGATAGACCACCACCATCACGATGATCAGGCCGACCGTGATAAACGGGGTCTGGTTCAATTGTCGTAAGCGTCGTTGCAGATTAGTCACCCAAAAACTCCCCTCATTATGCGTTCAATACCGCGTCTAAGACCACGTCAAAGTCCTCGACCGGCCAACTGGGCTGACTGGCCTGCTGGGCCGGTAGCGCTAGGGCGACCTTATACCCCGTCGTTTGGGGGAGGTAGCGGTCATAGTACCCACCACCAAAGCCTAAGCGTTCCCCCGTGGTCGCAAATTTTAGTCCGGGGACCACGATCAAATCGAAGTCCGCCGGTGCGATGATGGGGCCGTCCTGAGGCTCCTGTAAGCCAAATTTGGTGGTCATGAGCGTGGTCGTGGCCGTCAACGGCCGAAACGCCATTTGCCGGTGCGGGCGCGTCTGGGGCACCGCCACCGTCTTACCCTCCGCTTGGGCGCGGGCGATGATGGGCTGCGTATTGAGCTCGATAGCACTGCTGAGCGTCGTGGCGACCGTTTGGGCGGCCCGCCACTGCGGCGAGGTCCATAGAGCCTGATAGAGCCGCTCACTGGCCGCCTGCCGTTGGTCGGCTGGCATCTGACTTAACGCCTGAATCGTTTGTTGGCGTAACGTGGCTTTATCCATGTCCGCCACCTCCTTTAAAAAAATCATGGGACAAACGTTGCAAGCTTTTTAGCCCCCCGCTTGTCACTTTTACCTTCGATACTACCCGGCTCCCGTCAGAATAGCAACTGACTTGGCAGCGCTACCCCGTGAGTTTTTCCGACCGGTCGTGCGGGAGCCACCCCCAACCGGTTAAAAATTCGCACAAAAAAAGGTGCGGACTTTCGCCCGTACCTCTTACTTAGTTTCACGATGCAACGTTACTTTCCGTTCGCGAGGGCAGTATTTCTTGAATTCTACCCGGTCCGGGTTATTACGCCGGTTCTTGCTGGATAAGTAATTGCGTTCGTGGCATTCCGTACATTCTAAAGTGATGTGGACACGCATGTGGGTAACCTCCCAACTTGTTCAGAATTACAGGCTTGAGCCTTAACTCGTAATATATTACCATTAATCGGCCATAATTACCAGCCCTTATCCAAATAATGTTAAGGAAAATTACTTTACAGGCGTTTAACCCGCCGTGTTCTGGGCGGATCCCGCCGTCGTGGCCTTGGTTGGGTTAGTCAACGTTGACGTCGACTGCACCGTCTTCCAGTAGGCGGAATAGATCTGCTTGGCCAGCTTCATGTTGTTATCTTCGTCGCTGGTACTCAAGTTCGGCATGGCTAAGGCCACGACCACCTGTGGATCGTTCGATGGTGCGTAGGACGCCAAACTCAGGGTAACCGTCGAGTGACCCTTGTAGTAGGTTTCGGCCGTCCCGGTCTTGGCGGAGATGCCCGGCGAGATCGATGCCAATTCGGCCCCGGTCTTGTAGGTGTTGGTCCCATGAACCACGTCATAGAGCCCTTCCTTGACCAGTTTCTTCTCGGCCGCCGTCATGTCGATGGTGTTTAAGACCTTCGGCGTGACCGTGGACTTCACCGTGCCCAACTTCCCATCGGACGTGGTGCCCCGAATCGCTTGAACCACGTGCGGCGCAATCCGGGTTCCCCCGTTGGCCACCGTGGACATGTATTGGGCCACCTGCATGGTGGTGTAGGCATCGTAGTTCCCGAAGGACAAGTCCAAGGCACTCCCGATGTTGGTCCGCGAACTGGACCCTTCCAGCCCGGTACTTTCACCCGGCAGGTCGATGCCCGTCTTGACCCCGAGCCCGAACTGGTTGAAGTACCCCCGTTCGATGCTGAACGCCTTGGTACTCATGTTCAGCGCCGCCCCGGCGGAATACTTGAAGCCCGCTTCCTTCATGGCCAGTTGCATCATGTAGGAGTTAGACGAGACTTCCAGCGCGGTCGGTGCATCCACGGAAATGTTAGCACTCCCACTGTGGTTGAACCAGGAAGACTTCTTGACGCCCCCAACGTTGATCACTTCATCGGTCAACGTGTTGTTTTCCGGTGTAATGACCCCGGACATCAAGGCCCCGGAGACCATGGCCCCTTTGACCACGGACCCCATGACGATGTCGCTGTTGATGGTTCCCAGCGCATTATCGGTCAGTTTCCCGGTCGAGGGATTCCGGTCGACTCCGGCGATCCCAATGACGGCCCCGGTATTGGGGTTCATCACGACCGCGTAGGTCCCCGTGGAATACCCACCGGCGTTAGATTCCGCCGAACGGACCAGCTTTTGCAGCTGACTCTGGAAGGTCGAATTAATGGTCAATTGGAGGTTGTCCCCCTTTTGCCCACCGTACTTCTTGACTTCCTTGGTGATGGTATTGTTCCCCGCCACTTCAACCTGTTTTTCGGCCTTAGTTCCGCGCAAGACGGATTCGTATTCCTTCTCCAGGTAGGATTGTCCCACACTGTCGTTTCGGGAATACCCTTGGGCTAACAACTGATTGATTTCGTCGCTAGGCAACCCGGTCTTTTCGGAAGAGACCGTCCCGATGATCGACTTGATCGACGTTCCGTTCGGGTAGTTCCGCGACCAACTGGTGCTGACCTTGATCCCCGGCATCTCGGATAAATGTTCCCCAATCTGAGCGATTTCTTGACTGGAAACGTTAGAATCCTTGATGTAGGTGGTCGATAACGCATAGGCGCCACTCATCTTTGCGAAGATTTCGGCCGCATTCTTCTGCGTGGCGGTCAACTTAAACGACGAGTCATTTTCCAAATAACTCAACGCCTTGTTGTACCGTTCCGTCGTCGAATACTGCTTGATGTTCGGAATCTTCTTTTCCACGGCAGCCAAATTCTTGGTATTGGTCAAATAGTAATCAATCGACTGCCGGGGCGTCAGGGAGCTGGTCGACACCGTCAAATACTTCCCAAGCCGGTTCGCGATGGTATACATATCCGTGGATAAGACGTTAACGCCTTTGGTGTACGCAATGGCCTGGTGAGCCTGGTTACCGACTAAGACCTTTCCGTTGGAGTCGTAAATCATCCCCCGTTGGACGTTAGTGGTTTCAATGGTGGTATCCGTTTGGTTCACGACCGCCTTGAATTGCGCACCATGAATCACCTGCAGATACGCCAACTGACCAATCAGCGCCGCAAATAACAGGGCAACAATAATGAAAAGAAAGTTTAACCGGAACGGAATCGAGGACTTTTGCGGGCCCCGCGATTGTCGGTTGCGGTTACTAACGCGATTATAAAAATTCTTCACAACAGCTCTGCTCCTTATTGTACTGCTCCTATTTTACCAAACTTCGACAAAGTCCACTATCCTGCCGTCGGAATTTAATCAAAATCTTTACATCGTCCCCCTCAGCCGGGCGCAGAAAAGGTGATCAGGGGACCATTTTGCTTAAATTAAGACACATCAGCCTAGCATAAATGAAGCTTAACCGAATCTTTAGCTTCTTCGGCAACACCTAGATGCGCCGGCCACCTTACCAACGCCGCCGCTGATGGCGGACGGTCGGGGGCTTAGCGGACCGGTGAGCTAGGCGTTAGTCGCCGCGTTGCAGTGAACTTCACCGCGAACGCAGACGCAGTCACCGATTTTAACAAGTTGTAAACTGCCGTTGGTAGGTCCTTAACGGATTCTATGCTATTCTAGGTAATTGAAAGCCAAATGTACAGGTTCGCTAGGAACCTTTTATAATTTCTAAAGATTGAGGTGGCTAACATTGCCAAAAAAGAAACGACGTTGGGCCCTGACACCCAAACAATGGACGTTATGGGGGGCCTTCCTCACGCCTTTGATCATTATGACGGTTTATTTTGCCTACCGGCAGATGGCCCCCTTTGGGTCGAGCAGCCTGCTCACCGTCGATTTAGGGCAACAATACGTGGATTTCTTTGCGTACTTACGCCGCACCATTTTGCACGACCCGAGTGCGATTTTCTATTCCTTTAGTAACGGGCTGGGCGGCGAAATGGTCGGTAACTGGGCCTACTACCTATTAAGTCCGTTGAATCTGCTCTTATTATTTTTCCCGGGGGCCTCGCTGACCAGCGGGATCTTCCTGATCACCGTTTTAAAATACGGTCTTGCCGGCCTCAGCTTCGGGTGGCTGCTCCTGAAGGTCACCAAGCAAGACGGCTTAATGGCGATCACCTTTGCCACCGCCTACGCTCTGATGGGCTGGGCCATCGCCAACCAACTCAACATCATGTGGCTCGACGCGTTGGTCCTGTTGCCGTTGATCTTCTACGGCCTCATCCAGCTCATGACGACCGGCCACTGGAAACCCTACATCGTCTGGCTGCCCATCATGCTGGTGGTCAACTACTACATGGCCTACATGATCTGCCTGTTTCTGATCTTGGCCTTCATCTGGCTGGCCGCCGATAAATTCACAACCTGGCGCCGTTTAGCCGTTCAGACGGGACGGTTCGCGTTGGCCTCACTAGTCAGCGGTGCCCTGGCGGCCGCGGTCCTACTGCCCACCTGGTGGTCGTTGACCCAAAGCAAGGCCCAATACACCGTGCAGACCTTCAAGTGGCGTTTCGAATTCTTCCCGTTAAAGACCCTGTCCAAGTTCTTCTTGGGGTCCTTTAACTTCGACCAGATGCCCAGCGGTCCCGCCAACATCTTCATCGGGGCCTTGGCCCTACTGGGGGCGCT
Source organism: Levilactobacillus zymae DSM 19395 (assembly GCF_001434115.1). GTDB lineage: Bacteria > Bacillota > Bacilli > Lactobacillales > Lactobacillaceae > Levilactobacillus > Levilactobacillus zymae. Next base: position 55,716 of record NZ_AZDW01000051.1, on the reverse strand, counting down.
GTTCTTCTTCGTCGACCGGCGCGTGGCCCTCCGGAGTCGCCTGGCCGCCGGCGTAGTGACCGTCTTCTTGGCCCTCTCGACGTGCGTCCAGCCCTTAGACCTCCTGTGGCACGCGGGCCAATTTCCCGTCTGGTACCCCTACCGGTTCTCGTTTGTGATCTGTTTCTGGCTGATTTGGCTCGCCGCGCAGACGCTGACGCTCGACTTTCGGCCGGGACCCATCGCCATTAGCCTGGTGACCCTGGTGGTGGCGCTGGGCTGCTACTACGTGGAAACCAATCTCAAGGCCTTTAAGTACCTGAAACCCAACCAGTTCTGGTTAGGCATCCTGTTCGTGGTCTTCGCCCTGATGCTAGCCACCTTCCCGTTCAAGAAGCACTGGACCTACCCGTTGATGATTTTCGTCATCGGGGTCACGGAGGTCACGACCAACGCGTATTTAGACTTAAATAATATCAGTTACGTCTCCCAGTCCGAATACGGCAACTATACCGCCGAACTCCAGCGGCTGGTCAATAAGACCCAGCAGGCCGACAAGGGCTTTTACCGCATCGGCAAGACCTTCCTGCGGACCAAGGGCGACGCCTTTCAGACCGGCTTTAACGGTGGCTCCGTCTTCTCCTCGGCGCTCCCGAAAGCCACGCCGACGTTTATGGGCCACATCGGGGTCCCCGACGGCGACGGCTTCGTCGAGTACAGCAACGGGACGCTACTGACCGATTCCCTATTGAATATGAAATACTACTTCAAGGATAAGCAGTTGTCCGGGGCCCTGAGTGGTTCCAGCATGCTCCCCGCCTCCAGTAACAAGGCCGACCTGGCCGATTACCGAATCGTGGGACAGGACCACTGGGCAACGCGGTACCAAAACCCGTACGCCCTGCCGATGGGCTACGCGGCTAGCAACCAGATTTTAACGCTAAAGAACACCACGGCCGATCCCGCCCAGTACCAAGCTAATTGGTTGGCCGCCCTGACCGGCAACTCGCAGGACCAGCACCTCTTCACGGCGGAAAACTTCAACCAAGTCGCCTTCCAAAACATCAACCAGCAAAGTAAGATCACCGGGGCCATGTTGCAGAAGAAGGACCTGCTGAAGCCCGGCAGCATCACGTTGACCTTTAAACCCAAGGACAACGCCGCGTACTACCTGACCATGGGTTCCACGGTCAATCCGCAAAACGCGACCTTCACACTGAACGGAAAGTCGTTGGCCCAATACCCCACCTACCGGAACACCGTGATCGTCAGTGCCGCCGACCACGCCAAGGGCCAGTCCATCAAGCTGACCATTCAGCTCAAGAAGGGCTCCCTGTGGTTACAAAACTTCACGTTGTACCGCCTGGATACCACCCGCTTAAAGCAGGCCACCACCCAACTGAAGCAACACCCATGGCGTCTGACGCAACAATCGAACCGCAAGTTTAGCGGGACCGTGACGGCCACCGCTAAGTCCCCCGTGCTCAACACGTCCATCCCGTATTCTCAGGGCTGGCACGCGACCGTGAACGGTCATGCGGCCAAGACCTACAAGACCGTGGGGATGTTTACCGCCGTTAAATTACGGCCGGGCACCAACCACGTCACCCTGGCCTACTGGCCGCCGTTCCTGAACCTCGGACTGATCATCAGTGGCGCTACCCTGCTGCTCGTCTGCGGTTGGTGGCTGGTGAGCGTCCGGCGACGCCGTTAAGCTGCAACGCTTTAGAATCTCATAGAACGTCAAAACGCGAGCACAGTCAGTGTACTCGCGTTTTTGTTTGGGCTAAAGTTCGCCGTTTTCGGTATAAATATAAGTTGGACCGTCAGTCTTCGGGTCGTAGTCCACCGTGAGGTCGTACCCCACGAAGAACCATTCGTCCCCCTCGGTAATGTAGTAGGTCACGTCGTCTTTTTTGGCGGTGACCACGGGATCACGGGGCGCATCGTCGGGGGTCATCCCCAACGAGAAGCCTTGGTGCACGGGCGTCTTCCCGTAGACCTTGCCAAAGAAGCGAATTCCCCGTCCCGTCATGCCCATTTCTTCGCGGAACCACTTGCTTGCTGCATCCGTTACCGTAATCTTCATAATGTTATGCTCCTCTTAACCAGACTGTGAATCCGTTTTCAGTTCCCTTTATACCATGTTTGGGGGCGCTTTGACAAGTGGAACACTCCATTTAATTGCTAACAATTTAATTGCTGACACGTTAAAATCACGAGCCACAAAAAGGGGCCGGCACGCTGCCGACCCCTTTACCCGTTAATCGGGCCTATTCAACCTTTAAGACTTCGACGGTCATGTCTCCGCCGGGCGTCGGGAAGGTGACGTTTTCACCCACCCGGTGACCTAACAGGCCCTTGGCGATGGGTGAATCGTTCGAGATCTTCCCCGCCATCGGGTCGGCTTCCGCCGCACCCACGATGGTGTATTCTTCGGGATCTTCGTCGGGAAGTTCCTTGAAGGTCACTTTCTTTCCCACGGAGATTTCGTCCTTGTCCGTCCCATCGTTGTCGATGATCTGGGCGTACTGCAGCATGCGTTCCACCGTGCTGATCCGGGTTTCCAGCATACTTTGTTCGTCCTTAGCGGATTCGTATTCGGAGTTTTCCGAAAGGTCCCCGTAAGACCGGGCAATCTTGATTCGTTCGATGACCTTTGGCCGCTGAACCGTCTTTAAATCTTCCAGTTCGGTTTGCAGTTTCTCCTTACCTTCTTCAGTCATTGGATACATTTTGTCTTCTGCCACAATGGCCACCCCTTTTACACCTTTAATTTTTTAGTTAACGGTCACTTGACCGTCACGTTGCTGGCGTTTACCCGCCAGTGCTGACTCCCCCATCTTAAATGGTGGTATCTTGATTGTCAAAGACTTCTTTATTCCCGTGAGCTTCCAGGATCGCCCGAATCTTCGTGACCAGTAGGTCGATGGCGACTTGGTTTTCGCCCCCCTCGGGCACGATAATGTCGGCATACCGCTTCGTGGGTTCCACGAATTGATGGTACATGGGTTTGACCGTCTTCAGGTACTGCCCGATGATGGATTCCAGGGACCGATCCCGTTCGTTCATGTCCCGTTGGATCCGCCGAATGATGCGAATGTCGTCATCCGTATCGACGAAGACCTTGATGTCCATCAGGTCGCGAAGCCGTTCGTCATCTAAGATCAAGATTCCTTCCAAGATGATGACGTCGCGGGGTTCCTGGTGAATCGTCTTGTCACTACGCGTGAACAAGTTGTAGTCGTAAACCGGTTTTTCGATGGGTTCGTACCGCAAGAGTTGTTTCAATTGCGTAATCAGTAAGTCCGTATCAAACGTCAAGGGATGGTCATAGTTGACCGCCTTACGTTCTTCCATGGTCATGTCCGCTTGATCCTTGTAGTAGGAATCCTGCTGTAAGATCATGATGGAATGACCCACTAATTGATTGAAAATGGCCCGACTAACGGTCGTCTTCCCGCTACCGGAACCCCCGGTTACCCCAATAATGATCGGTCGTTTCTTATCTGCCAACACTGTCGCCGTCCTTTACTTATTATCGCTTGCTAGTGAACTGGTTAATGATTGATGCTGGTCATACGTGGTCGAGAAGTATACCTTCCCGGTCTTGGTATTCGCAATGAAGTAGTAGTAATTTTTACTCCGTGCCGCGGGATGAAGCACCGCCTTGACGGAAGAGACACTCGGGCTATCGAACGGTCCGGGCCCGTAACCCGTATGAATGTACAGGTTATACGGCGACTTGACCTTTAAGTCCTTGTAAGTCAGGTTCTTCTTGGTGGTCTTCAACGCGTACTGCACGGCAATATCGGATTGGAGCGCCATATTGGCGTCGATCCGGTTGAGGAAGACCCCGGCGATCTTATCGCGGTCGGTCTGACTGACCCCTTCGCGTTCGACCAACGAAGCCAGCGTCAGCGTCTCCTGGACGGTCAGCTTTTGCTTCTTGATGGTCTTGTAACTCGGCTGTAAGTTCTGGTCCGTCTTGGCCACCATCGCCGTGATGAGTTGCTTTAACGTCATCTTCTTGCCGGCCTGATACGTGGCGGGTGCCAGATAACCTTCTAGGCGATACCGGACGTTTTTGGCCTGCTTGGCCGAACTCAGTAACTGCGGGTACCGGGCGGCCAACTGGTTAAAGAAGGTCTGGTCCTTCATCAGACTCAGGAATTCCTTCTTGGTGAAGTCCGTTTGAATCGGGATCTCGGCGGCTAACTGGTCGACCGTCTCCCCCTCGCGGACTAAGACCTTACCGGCCGTACTCTGAATCGGTTCAGCCGACCCACCAAGTTGTAACCGTTTGGCGATCGTGTTGAGCGTCATCGAGGGTTTCAACTGGTAGTACCCCGCCCGAAAGTTCGTGAATTTGTGGGATTTCACGTAGTAGTTAAAGACCATCCCACTCTTGACCACCTTCTTGTCTTGTAAGATCTGTCCGATCTTATTCGACGTGGCCCCCATCGGTACGTGGACCTGTACCACGTTATCGTTACTGGTATCTAAGGGTTTTAACGCCGATTGGAAATACTGATACCCGAAAATACCAATCGCCACTGCTAAAATGACTAATAAACTGGCCACACCCACCATGATCCGCCGGCCAAACGAACTGCGCTTGGGCCCTTTGGACTGACGAGTAGGCGTAGGATCCGTGCCATTATCCAACTTTTTTCCTCCGTTCTCTGCCATAGTCTTCTACATTATACAGAACTTCGGGGCTGACGAAAACCGGCAAGACCCACTTTGACAAAAATGTAATCTTTTCAATCGCTAAAAACGCGCACAATCCCGGAGGACTGTCCGCGTTTTCACCGGTTTTTAACGAATTCTAGCGAATTTCAGCGCCCAATTCGTCCTGTAAGCGTTTCGTGACCTTTTCGAAGGCTTGCGTGACCGCGTCGTCGACCAACGTGGCGTGCTTGTCTTGGTAGGTCAGCGTGTAGGCCAGCGACTTCTTGCCCTTCGGCACCTTCACGCCGTCGTACACGTCGAACAACTTCACGGACTGCAGGTACGCCCCACCGCGCCGTTCGATCAACGCGACGACTTGGTCGTTAGTCACGGCATCGTCGACCAACATCGCAATGTCCCGGGTGATCGCTGGGTAGCGTGAGATCACGTCGTATTGGTTTTCTTGCTTCGGCATGTCGATGATGGCCTGCAGGTTCAGGTCGAAGACGTAGGTCGCCCCGATCTTGAAACGCTTGGCAATCGTCGGGTGAACCTGGCCCATGAACCCGATCTTGTGCCCGTGGATCAAAATGTCCGCGGTCCGCCCTGGGTGCATTTCCGGCATCTCGGTGTTGGGTTCGTAGGTCACGTCGCCCTTGACCGCCATGTCTTGCAGATAAGCCGCCACGATACCCTTCAGCTGGTAGAAGTCCACGTCTTGGGCCGGTTGGTTCCAAGCAGCGGGCACCAGTTGGCCCGTGATGGCGCCGGCGATGTGTTCCTCTTCGGCCGGACGATCCTGACCGTCCTGGCGGTAGAAGACCCGTCCTTGTTCGTACAAGGCCACGTCCTTGACCTTCCGGGCGGTGTTGTAAGCGATATCGTCTAACAACCCGGTGACCATGTTCATCCGTAAGACCGCGTGGTCCACACTCATCGGCCAAGCCAGCTTGGTGACCTGACTGTCCGGATGGGTCAAGAACATCTTAGCCTTATCTTCGGTGGTCAACGCGTAGGAAATGGCTTGGTTCAAGCCTAAGCCTTCCAGCGACTTGCGCGTGGCGCGCATCAAGCGTTGCGCCGGCGTCAACCGGCCCTGGGTCATCCGGCCCGTCGGTAAGGTCACGGGCAGGTTGTCGTAGCCGTAGATCCGGGCGATTTCTTCCAATAAGTCGGCCGGAATGTGGATGTCGTTGCGCCGAATCGGCACCGTGACGGTCAGGTCGTCGCCGGTAACTTTGACGGTGAAGCCTAACGTTTCCAAGATGTGACTGACTTGGTCCATGGTTAATTCGGTCCCGAGCACGGCGTTCACGTGCGTCAAGGTCAACGGGATCACGGCTGGTTCGGGCTGGTGGTTACTGCCCACGGCCGTTCCGGTCTGCACCGTGCCGGCCGCTAATTCGGTCAGCATCTGAGCGGCGGCGTCCAAGGCGTCTTGGACCCCGGCTTGGTTGACGCCCCGTTCGAAGCGTTGGGACGCGTCGGTGTGCAGGTGGTGACGTTGGGCGGCCTTCCGGATGTGGTCGTGTTCGAACACGGCGGCTTCGATGGCGACCGTGACGGTCTGGTCACTGATGGCCGTGGATAAGCCCCCCATGACCCCGGCTAAGGCGATGGGTGCCTGGCTGTCGGCAATCACGATGTCGCTGGGATCCAACTCGTGGTCGTTTTCGTCTAAAGTGGTCAGCGTTTCACCGGCCTGAGCGGTCCGCACGTAAACGTCCTGGCCGCTGAACTTCCCGTAGTCAAAGGCGTGCAAGGGTTGGCCGTACTTCAACATGATGTAGTTGGTGATGTCCACCACGTTGTTGATTGGCCGTAACCCGGCGTTCCAAAGGTGAATCTGTAACCACATCGGACTTGGGGCGATCTTGATGTCGCGGACCAAGCGCATCCGGTATTGTGGTGACAGGCTGTCGTCGACGTGCAAACTCAGTTGCGTGTCGATGGCGTCGCCGGCTTCGGTCACGTGCGGCGTGTCTAACGTCACCGGTTGGTCGTAAATGGCGGCCAAATCGCGTAGGGTCCCGTTCAAGCTCAACATGTCCCCCCGGTTAGGCGTCACGTCAAGGTCAATCAGACTATCGTTCATCCCTAACAGGTCGAATACGGGTGCCCCCGGTTGGGCGTCGGCGGGCAACACGTAGATGCCGTCAACGTAGTCCTTAGGCACGACTTCTTCGGGGAAGCCGATTTCTTGTAAGGCACAGACCATGCCGTCGGATTCGACCCCGCGCATCTTGGAGCGCTTGATCTTGACGTTGTCGGCGATCCGTGACCCCGGTAACGCCACGATCACGTTTTGCCCTTCGGCGATGTTCGGTGCGCCACAGACGATTTGGGACGGGGCGTCGTCCCCAACGTCGATCTCACAGATGTGTAAGTGGTCGGAATCGGGATGGGCCTTGACACTAAGGACGTGGCCGACCACGATCTTCTTTAAGCCGTCGCTGGGCGTGACCACGCTGTCGACTTCCACGGAAGTCCGTTCGATCTTTTCCGCCAGATCAACGGCAGAAACGTCTAAATTGAGATATTCTTTAATCCAGTTGTATGAAATCTTCATGGTTGGCGATTATCCTTTCTTCGTGAATTGGGTGAGGAAGCGCACATCGTTTAAGTAGAAATTCCGAATGTCGTCTACCCCGTACTTCAGCATCGCAAACCGGTCGGGTCCGACCCCAAAGGCGAAACCGCCGTAAACGTCGGGATCCACGCCGGCCATCTTCAAGACGTTCGGGTGGACCATGCCGGCCCCTAAGACTTCGATCCAGCCGGTGTTCTTGCAGACGTTACACCCCTTGCCCCCACAGTTGAAGCAGGTGATGTCGGCTTCCACGGATGGTTCCGTGAACGGGAAGTAACTCGGCCGTAACCGCACGTCGAACTTGTCGCCGAAGAGTTCGTGGGCCAAAACTTGTAAGGTCCCCTTCAAGTCGGCCATGGTGACGTGCTTGTCGATGACCAGGCCTTCCACCTGATGGAATTGGTGGGAGTGCGTCGGGTCATCGGTATCGCGCCGGTAAACCACGCCGGGCGAGATCATCTTCAACGGGCCCTGGCTAAAGTCGTGCTTTTCCAGCGTCCGGGCCTGCATCGGGGAGGTCTGCGTCCGCATCAAGATTTCCTTGGTGATATAGAACGTATCCTGCATGTCCCGGGCGGGGTGGTTCTTGGGTAAGTTCATCATTTCGAAGTTGTACTTGTCTTCTTCAACTTCCGGACCGCTCAAGACCTGGTAACCCATGCCTAAGAACAAGTCCTCAATTTGATCGATAATTTGTTGGATCACGTGGGGTTCGCCCTTCGCTACCGGGGTGCCTGGTAACGTAACGTCCAGGGTCTCCTTGGCTAAACGCGCGTTTAAGACCGCGTTTTCCAATTCTTCGCGCCGCTTGGCCAACGCGTTGGTCAAGTCGTCACGGACTTCGTTAGCGAACGCCCCAACCTTAGGCCGTTCACTGGCGTCGAGGTCGCGCATCCCCCGTAAGACTTCGGTGATGGGCCCCTTTTTTCCTAACAAGCTGACCCGGATCTGATTAACATCCTTCAGGTCGCCAGACTGTTGAATATCCGTCAAGCCCTTTTGTCGCAGCTCGGTGAGTTTATCCTTTAACGACATGTTTCATCCTCCATTTCTTCTCATACCAACGATGGGCAGACGCCATAAAAAAAACGCCCCATCCCTCAATTAAGAGGGACGAAACGCTTCGCGGTACCACCCTGATTCAGCGACTCATTGCGTCGCCACACTCAGACATGATAACGGTCATTCACCGGTGGGTCATTCCTTACGGCACGTAAGTCCCGACCACAACTCCAGAACTGAATTCACTGAGTCCGTTTTGAGGTTTTCTTCCAGTCGTGGAAAACCCTTCCTGGCAAAACGGCCCGGTTACTACTTTTCTATCATCGTTTTTAGCTATTGAACTCGGTTTAAGACTACCGGTTTTTCGCCGGCCTGTCAACTACTTCTCGGTCGGAGTCGGTGAACACGACCATTTGTCGGACCACGCGTGGACCGCCGTCATGACGCTCTGTAATTCCTGGCCCTTCGGCGTCAATTCGTATTCGATCAGCGCGTTATCCGGGAACGTTTGGCGGACGATGACGCCGTTTTCTTCAAGTTCCTTGAGCCGTTCCACCAGCACCCGGTCGCTACACCGCGGCACCTTGTGGGCCAGATCCCGGAACCGTTGGGGCCCTTCCTGTAAGAGGACGTCGATGATTAGACCGTTCCACTTCTTGCCTAAGAAAGAAAAGGTCCGTTCAAACCGGGGACATAGTGTGAAGTCGACGGTTGCATCGGTCTTCTGAGTGGACATCATTTGCATCATCACTTCGCCTCCTTTACCAATTGAATCAGTTAACCTTAAGCGTTAGGGGTCACCTTAGCCCACCAAGTGTGGACATGTTGCCGGGCCGGCCCCGAAAATTCGTGAACAGCTTCGTAGTCGTCGACTAACGAAACAATCATGCTTTCACGGTACTTCGGCATCGCCAACGTGGCACCCCACATGTGCTTTAAAATAATATCTTTTTCCATGGGACTCAGGTCCGTGAGTTTCTCGGCGTTACGCAACGCCACCCGCGGGTGAATAAAGGCGTGGGACCCCAGATTAAACTTCGTGGTCCGCCAATCATAGTAGAACAAATCGTGCAATAACCCACCCCGGGCCGTGGCTCGAGTATTTAAATGCAGTTTCTTAGCAATCAAATAACTGTTGTAGGAAACCGAAATGGAGTGATCCAAGCGGTTTGAATGGTGATGTTGGGTGTAGTTCGCCAGTCGTTGAACGGGTTCCTGCGCCAACAGATCAGAAACAAGTGCAAGATATTCAGGGTCATCACGCCAAGTCAGTTTGGTCATAGAATGCTTCCTTTTCATTTAAAATTTTGCGATTCTCTCACTATGCTTTAATTACCCTATATCATACTGGCTTTTCACCAAATTGCAATGAAAATGTTCTATTTTCCCCGGGATTAACCCTTTCTTAACGTTCAGCCGAACAGCCGAAACATCACGATACCGGCCGCGACCGCCACGTTCAGCGACTCCGCTTGACCCTTGATGGGGATGTACAGATTTCGGGTGGTCAAGCGCTGCAGATCCGGGGCCATCCCGTTACCTTCGTTGCCCATCACCACGGCCCCCGCTGCCAACGGAACCGGGTCCACGTTGCGGTAGTCTTGGGCTTGCGGGTCCAAGTTCGTGCCGTAGACCGGCAAGTGCCGGGCCGTGAACGCCTGAATCCAGTCGTGCAGGTCGGCTTCGACCAGTTGCACGTGAAATTGACTCCCCTGCATCGAACGCAACACCTTCGGCAGGTAACGACTCGCACTCCCCCGGCCAAAGACCACGCCGGTCAGACCCGCTGCGTCAGCCGTCCGCACCATGGTGCCGATATTCCCGGGGTCTTGGACCTGATCCAAGAACAGCCAGCCCCCCTGGGCCGTTTGCGGGTCGACCGGGGCCGCGTGCGGCAACGGCATCGTGGCAAAGATTCCCTGGGGCGTGTTGGCATCCCCGATGGTCTTAGCAATGCTATCCGTTAGTTCGAAGCAGTCGACGTCGCTGGGCAGCACGGCGGCGTGGGCCGCTAACTGGTCGGCCGTGCCCAGAATCGCCGTGATGGGTTGGTCGGCCTTCAGCGCTTCTTGCACCAAATGCCACCCTTCTAATAGGTAACTTTGGGTCTGTTTCCGGCCCTTTTTGCTGGTTAGGGCCCGCCACTGCTTGACGCGTTTGTTTTGACTTGATGTAATTTTTTCTTTCACCGCTAGTTACTCCCGTTTTCAAATTTAGCTTAATTCTACCATATCCCTAGGCACACCGGGGCGGTCGCAGTATGATGGGACTAAAGTTTTCCGAAAAGAGGTGCTTCTTCGTGCACACACAACGTTATTTAATCTCGGGCCGCGTCCAGGGTGTGGGCTTTCGCTGGACGGCAAAACAGATTGCCGACCGGCTGGGCGTGACCGGTACCGTCCAAAACCTAGGGACCGGCCAAGTGGCCATCACCGCCAGTGGTGCCACGGCCGCGTTAGCCAATTTTCGTCGGCACTTGCAGCACCCGCAATTATCCCCCTGGATCAAGGTCGTGGCCTTTGACGTGACCGACCTGCCCTTCCACCGATTCGCCGACTTCTCAATAATTATTTGAAAAAGGCCGCCAAATCAAGTATGATGTTGGTTGTTCACGGCGTTGACGCCGCATGGAACCGGGCAACCGCGTTCCATCGTTAAATTGATAAAGGGGTTCAGAAAAACAGATGAAAATCTCAAAGAAAGTTTCGGTGACCGCCGCTTTGGCGAGCCTCGCCCTGGTCCTCAGTGGCTGTGTGCAGACGAAGAACGGGAAACCCTACGGCTTCGTTTACGACTACTTAGCCGTTCCCGGGCAACACGTCATGGATTGGTTAGCCAACATCTTCGGCAACAGCTACGGCTGGGCCATCATCATCCTGACCGTGATCGTCCGGATGGTCCTCTTACCACTCATGGTCAAGCAGATGCGTAGCGCGACCGTTCAACAAGAAAAGATCTCCATGGTGCGGCCCCAAATGACCGCCCTGCAGAAGCAACAAAAGGCCGCTAAGACGCCCGAGGAACAGGCTGCGGCCAGTCAGGCCATGATGGCCCTCTACCGCAACAACGGTATTAGTATGACCGGGGGGATCGGCTGTCTGCCCTTACTGATTCAGATGCCGATCTTCGCCGCGTTGTACGCCGCGATTCGGTACTCACCCGAACTCTCCAAGGCCGTCTTTATGAACATCCCCTTGGGGAAGGCCAGCTGGATCCTAGCGTTACTGTCCTTCTTGTCCTACCTGTTACAGGGGTACCTGTCCATGTTGGGGATGCCCGCGGACCAGAAGAAGCAGATGCGCTACACCCTGCTGATGTCGCCCGTGATGATCCTGTTCTTCACCATGAGTTCCCCCGCCGGATTAGGCCTGTACTTCTTCGTGGGTGGGTTGTTCGCCTGCCTGCAGACCTTGATCATCAACTTCTACCGGCCCCGGATTCGCCGCGAAATCAAGGAAAAGATGAAGGACCAACCGGCGCCCGTCATTCCCGAGCCCGTCAAACCCGAAGTTAAACAGGTCAAGGCGGCCGAGGTGCACGACAAGAACCGTAACCGCAACCGTAACGCTGGTAAGCAGCAACATCATAACCACTAAATTTTAATCGTTAACCTCAAAACACCGACAACCGTATTTTAGCGGCTGCCGGTGTTTTTGTTTGGGTCAAGGATGTGACGCTGATGGTCCCATCCCTTTTTCATGACCTAGGACTCACTTTAAAAATTAGTGATTGATCAAAATAACGACTTACTTGTTAGCCAATTCGAAAGAACACACTCCCGTTACTGTCATAACGACTGGCCCGGAAGCGCTGGACTTACTAGGGTCTGTCTTAAAACTCAATTACCGATTTAAATGATCATCCATTACCCTTTACTGAAAAGAATCCAGTTTATTTATTGTTATAACTCGTATAAGCTGGAGGGCCAGTCAGAAATGGGCTCAGGGGTGAAATTTGTGTTGGCCGGTGTCCTTTGCCGGCCTAGACAAAGGTCGGTCTTCAAGACCTGGGCTATGGGCTTGAAGCCGTGCCCACCCCGTTCCAGCCCGTTTCTGACTGGCCCGGAGGCGCTGAATACTCAAAATTAGTCTTTTAAGACAGGCCCTAGATTGAAATCCCCTAATTAATCCGAAGCTGCCGCCAACAAGCGCCGGGCCTGCGTTCGGCGCACCAGTCCACCGTAGGCCGTGACCATACCCAGGCACAGGACCAGGCAATACAGCGGCAAGCGCTGAATCGATGGGCTGTGCAGCAGGCTCATCCCGTAGGTCAACGCGCTGACTAGCAGATAGTAACCCAGGCTAAACCAGCCGCTGGCACTGCCCATGACGGCCTCGTAGCCGATCAAGGCCCGGTTCAAGGCGTTGGGTAACGCGATGTTCAGGCCCAAGAAGACCAGGAAGAAGCCACCGACCATCCCCCAGGCCAGGTCTAAGACCGCGGCTAGCCAGAGGAGCAGGGCCGCCCCGCAGCTGAGCAGGAGGCCCCCGACGATGATCTGTTCCGGCGTCCACCGGTTCAGCAGGCGACTCACTAGTAGCGCGCCACCAAGACTCGCCGCCGCGAGGCTCAGCCCCAACGCCCCGTAAGCCAGCGCGCTGAAGTTAAAGTGGGTCTCGAAGATAAACGGGGCTTCGGCGTAGTAGCTAAACAGAATGCCGTTGATGCCCCCAATCAGGATGCCGTAGCCCCAGACCACCGGATCGCTCACGAGGCGTTTGACGATGGGCCATTGCCGAGTCGCCGGGGTCCCTTGACGCGGCCGTGTCTCCGGCAAGCGCAAGGCACTATAGCTGAAAACGGCACTGGCCATCACGACCAGCGTGCCGAAGACGGCCGGATAGCCGCCCAGCGTTTGCATCAGGCCACCAATCAGCGGGCCTAACGCCGGTGAAAGCGCCATGGCCGCACTGGTCTGGGCGAAAATTCTGGCGCCCACGATGCCCGTAAAACTTTCGCGCATGATGGTTTGGGTCACCACGGACCCCGCACTGGCACCGAAGGCCTGTAACAGGCGAAAGCCGAGTAACCAGCCGAACCTGGGACTCAACAACAACCCCAGGTTCCCCAACAGGTACAGCCCGACGCCCCCGAGCATGGCGGGACGGCGGCCAATTCGGTCGGCCAACTGGCCCCACCACAGGACCCCCACGGCAAAGGCCACGAAGTAGCTACTCATGGTCCACTGGATCTGGTTGGCACTGACCGCCATGGCGCGGCTTAAGGCCGGCAAGACCGGCGTAAAAATCGATTCACTAATTTGCGGAAAGCCCACCAACACGATGATCAATAACAGGGTCGGGGCTTTCTTCTGGACGTTTCTCACAACAAGTTCTCCTTTAAAAGTTAATTTGCGGAAAAACGTCCTGGGCCGTCTACGGCCACGCACACCAGAATATGGTTGTAATTCATGGTGTCACCTCATTTCTGAAGACCTACTCTACCGGAAAGCCCGGATTTTGTCAAAAAAGCGCCGCCGAAGAAACTGGTCTTCGGCGACGCCCTCAATTGATGTTTAAGCTTGTGGCTAGTGTGCATCATCATCGTGGGGAGAGTCCTCCAACAGCGCCGACTTGATGCCCGGAATCTCATTGCTTTCGGCCTGGGCCTGTTCCTTCTTATGGGTCAACAAGCGCGCCTCGTCCGCCGACAGGATCGGCAGCGAGATCCGAAAGACCGACCCGTGCCCCACGGCACTTTCGATGGTGATCGACCCGTGATAGCCCTCAATCAACCGTTTGGCGATGGCGAGCCCCAGGCCGTTACCACCCTTGGTTCGCGACCGCGCCTTGTCGACCCGGTAGAACCGGTTGAAGACCCGATCCCGGTTGGCCTGCGAGATGCCTTCCCCGAAGTCCTGCACGGCGATTTCCACGTTCCGCGAATCCCGTTCATAGGACAGGTGGACTTCCTTACGGGTGGTGGAATACTTGACCGCGTTATCCAGCAGAATGATCAAGATCTGCTCGAGGTGGTTGCGGTAGATCTGAGCTTGGACCGACTGGTGGACGTCGTCGTCTAAGATGAAGACAAATTCCGGATGAATCATCTTGAAATTGTCGTAGACCTGCGTCACCACTTCGGTCACGTCGGTCACCTCATTGGTAAAGGTAATCTCGATCTGTTCCGCGCGTTGCAGGTCCAACATCTCTTGGACCAGGCTCTTCATCCGTTTGGTCTCCTGTAACGAGGCCTTGATGGACTCGTTTAAGACCTCGGGATCGTCCTTGCCCCACCGGTCCAGCATCTCCATGTGGCCCTGAATGATGGCCACCGGCGTCCGCAGTTCGTGGGACACGTCTTCCACGAATTGCTGTTGCTGGTCGATGTACCGCTGGGTGGTATCGATCATGTCGTTTAACAATTGAGTCAGGTCGCCCAATTCGTCGTTACGCTTCGATTCGGGCACCCGTTGATCCGTCTGGGGGTCGTCGCGCACCGCGTGAATCGTATCGCGAATCGCATCCATGGGCCGCAATAAAAACGACGCCAGGATGTAACTCAAAATCGCGGCGGCTAACGCGGCAATCAGCCCCAAGACTACGACCACCTGGACCAACTTGGCCTGGGTCTCGTGGTAGTCTTGTAGGTTATCGACGACCTGCACGTAGCCCAGGATTTGATTCCCCTGCTTCGCGCGGATCGGCGACCGGCCAATCAACCCCGAATGGCCGTTAACTTCTTGCGTGCGAATACTCTGCTGAGCCGACCGTTTGAAGGCCGTCGTTGGCGCATTCCGGCTCGAAAACAGCAGGTTCCCCGACCGGTCATAGACCGTCACAGTTTGACTGTCGCGGGCCAGACTGGTGATCACCACGTTGCCGTAGGGGCTCCCGGTCCGTTTAGCCTTCTTATTGGTCACCGTAAAGCTCTGCGGTCGTAACCGGTCGTTCACCGTTGACCCGGTCAACTCTTGTTTTTGCGTGTTTAGTTTCTCGACGACGACCCCCAAGGTGTCACTCACGTGGTTGCGCTCTTGGCGCATCAGCACCGTGAGAAAACTATTGAAGATCAGTAGGGCGATCACCCCGAAGATGACCAGCACCGCCGCGGCCGTCGACAGCGACCATTTCCACTTTAATGAGAAGCGAAAGGTTTGGGGTTCCGCTTCCTCAACCTCGGATTCTGGTTCTCTCACGACCGCATCACGTACCCTGTCCCCCGCACGGTCTGAATGTAACTCTTCTGGCCAGGGACATCAATTTTGTTCCGGAGATACCGGACGTACACGTCCACCACGTTGGTCTCGACCTCAGATTCGTAACCCCAAACCTTGGTCAACAGGACGTCACGGGCTAACACGACATTGACGTTTTCCATCAGGGCCAACAGGAGTTCGTATTCCCGCTTGGTCAGGTTGATCACGTCGTCGCCGCGCCGGACAATCCGGTTTTCCTTTTCAATCGTCAGGTCCTTGAATTTCACCGTGGTTTGCTTGGTGTTCTTCTGTTCGCCTTCCAGGTGAATCCGGCGTAACAGGGCCCGCACCCGGGCTAACAGCTCTTCAATGGCAAACGGCTTCACGATGTAGTCGTCCGCCCCGTGGTCCAAACCGGACACGCGGTCGATCACGGAGTCGCGGGCCGTCATCATAATAATCGGCGTACTCTTGACTTCACGCACGCGCCGGGCCACCTCGATCCCGTTTAATTCGGGCAACATCAAATCTAACAAAATCACGTCAAAGTCTTGCGATAAGGCGGCCTCTAAGCCCGTCCGACCGTTAAACTGAACGTTGGTTTCGTAACCTTCATGCTTAAGTTCCAACTCGACGAAGCGGGCCAGATTCTTTTCATCTTCAATAATTAAAATTCGACTCATTACTCTTTAACTCCTCTAGGGCGATTTAGCTGTGTTCGCCGGGCTCAGACTTGCCAGCTCGCGAACAACCGTGATTCATTCCAATATTTAATTTTATCATATTTCTTCCTAATTGTGCGGCTTTTGCCCGACCTTCCTGAGAGAAACTCCTCCCCGGTAATTATTGAACAATCCCCATGAAATGCAACCGGTTGTATCCGTTTTTAAAAAAGTTTATGAAAAATTAGAAACCGGTTTCTTTCACAAGAAAGGACGTTCAACTCCCTTTGCTCCGGGATAGTGTGGCCCCTGATTAGTCACGTTGACTAAATATTTTTAGTTTTTGTTCATTTTTTCACTTGTATTTGCTCACTTTTTAAGTATACTGGGATTGTAGACAAAAAAGAAAAGGGGTTCTTTTCATGAAAGCTGCTGTTATTCGCGATTCTGTTGATGGTTACGTTGATATTAAGGATGTTACGCTCCGCCCAATTAAGCACGGTGAAGCCTTAGTTAAGATGGAATACTGTGGGTTATGTCACACCGACTTACACGTGGCTGCCGGTGACTTCGGTAAGCAACCAGGCCGGATCATTGGTCACGAAGGTGTGGGGAAAGTTATCCAAGTTGCTGACGACGTTGACAACTTGAAGATTGGCGATCGGGTTTCCATCGCTTGGTTCTTCAAGGGCTGTGGCCACTGTGAATACTGCTTGACCGGCCGCGAAACGCTTTGCCGCAACGTTCAAAACTCCGGGTTCACCGTTGATGGTGCCATGGCTGAAGAATGTATCGTTGATGCCAACTACGCCGTTAAGGTCCCAGAAGGTTTGGACCCAATCGAAGCCACTTCCTTGACCTGTGCCGGGGTTACCATGTACAAGGCCTTAAAGGTCGGCGAAACTAAGCCTGGCCAATGGGTTGAAGTTGTTGGCTGTGGGGGCTTAGGGAACTTAGCCGTTCAATACGCCCACAACGTCTTTGGCGCTCACGTCGTTGCCGTTGACGGGAACCCAGACAAGTTAGCCGCTGCTAAGAAGGACGGCGCCGAAGTGCTGATCAACCGGCATGACGGTGACGTGGCTGAACAAATCCAAAAGAAGGTCGGCGGTGTAAACAACGCCCAAATCACGGCCGTTACGCCAGACGCCTTCACTCAATCCGTTAACGCCTTACGTCCAGACGGGAAGTTAGTTGCCGTGGCCTTACCACAAGGTGACATGCAATTAAACATCGCCAAGACGGTCTTGGACGGTATCTCCGTTCAAGGTTCCTTAGTTGGGACTCGTCAAGACTTAGCCGAAACCTTCCAATTCGGGGCTGAAGGCTTAGTTCACCCAATCGTTAAGACTCGTCGTTTGGACGAAGTTAACGACATCATCGACGAAATGAAGGCTAACTCCATCGTTGGCCGGATGGTTGTTGATTTCACGAAGTAATCCCTAATTAAAAGCATAAGTTTCACAAAGCCCACCGAGTTTATTGCTCGGCGGGCTTTTTTATGGGCGAATTAATTATAAATAACTAATAGTTACCAATCGGTAAGTCTTTTAGTTCAGTTAACCCCCTACTGTTTTTTAGTTTTCCCCCCCAAAAAAGTAGCTATTGCGTCTTAGTTTTTATTTCAAGAATCTCTGTGAGAAAATCATTAAATCGGGACAATTCCTCTGCGGAGTAATGGCTGGCAATGATCCTGGCCTGTGCTCTCAAGTCCTGATCATACTTAACCTTGGCTTTAGCAATCTGCTGTCCCAAAACCGTCAATACCAACTGCCACTGCTTCTTGTTGTTTGGCAACCGAGTGCGCACCAGCAAGCCAAGGTCTATTAACCTTTCAACTGCCCTACTTGCCGTTGGCTGCGAAGTATTGACAGCTGCAGGCAACTCTTTTTGCGGATACGGAGAATTTTTATGAACTGTTGCTACAATCAAAACATCTCTTGTTGATAGTTTGCCAGCCAACGCTCGAATGGTAGCGTCTGGGTTTTCAGAAATTAACCTTTGTTTCTCGTCATCTTCGGGACTATCCATTGCTAGCAATTGATTGAGCGATTGGAAAATTTTGTCGAGCATTTTTTCACTTCCATTCACGTGAATTAAAATTTGACATCTAATTTGCATACTCATATAATACCAAATGTATTCACGTGAATCAATAATTCAATGACTTTCCTGGAGGAACTAACATGACTAATGAAATACGCAAACCTGTAATTGGCGTGATTCTAGGTACTAATCGCACGGCTCGAATCGGAGGTGCGGTTGCGGATTGGACGATGCACGCCCTTCGCCGTGATGAGTATAATCTTAAACTGATTGACCTGGCCGAAATCAATTTACCCTTTCTTGATGAGCCGGATATCCCGGCACATGGTAATTATCAAAACGCAAGCACTATTGCTTTTGCAAACTCTATTGCCGCTTGTGACGGTTTTATTCTTGTATTCCCACAATATAACTGGGGCTATCCTGCAGTGCTTAAAAACGCGCTCGACACACTTTTTGCTGAATGGCAAGATAAACCAGTAGGTACCATTATCTATGGCAACCACTCAATTCAGGCGGATATTGCAATCCGTTTGGTCTTAGCAGGACTAGGAATGCATCAACTTGCGACTAATGTTGGTCTTCGGCTTCGTTCAACCACAAC
This sequence comes from Levilactobacillus zymae DSM 19395, assembly GCF_001434115.1. Taxonomy (GTDB): domain Bacteria; phylum Bacillota; class Bacilli; order Lactobacillales; family Lactobacillaceae; genus Levilactobacillus; species Levilactobacillus zymae. Next base: position 37,021 of record NZ_AZDW01000051.1, on the reverse strand, counting down.
CGCTGAAACGGTCGCTGACGACTTTCAACCGTTCCAACCCTTGGTCGCGACAATGGGGCAGGAACTAGCACTACGATTAACGCACCAATCTCGTTAACCATAACTACCTTTCTGATTGTCACTAACTAAAGCCCGCTAACGTTAGCCCGGTAAGGGGACGTTAGCGGGCTTCAAAATCATTAGTGAATCGTATAGTTGAGCGTGTAAGTCCGGTGATGCTTTTATTTAACGGTCTGGTGGTGCTGTCCTCAGCGCCACCGACAACCGGTTGTCAGCATGACCATACAAAAAAACTCCTAGAAGCCGCGGACTTCATAGGAGTTTTTTCATTTAGGTTTAGTTGTTTGCAGTTGCCTTTGCAACGACCTGACGGCCATCGTAGAAGCCACAGCTAGGGCAAACCATGTGTGACTTACGAAGTTCACCACAGTTTGGGCATGGTGTCAAACCAGGGACATTCAACTTAATGTGACCCCGACGCATACGCTTTTTCGTCTTAGACGTTTTCCGTGCTGGTACAGCCAAAGAAAACACCTCCTTTAATTAAAATTATCCACTAGTGAAAAAATTTTTAAGGCTTACAAAGTGACTACTTATCATCCTGATCAGGGAAGAAGTCTTTGAGCTTTGCAAGACGTGGATCAACAGTTTGATTTTCCGCCTCAACCTTGGCGAGGTCCGCTTCACTGACAACCTGCCAGTCATTACCTTCCGGCATCGCGGCCCCCTGCTTTTCGGCATCGGACAGAATGTGCATCGGAATCTGCAAGATGAGGTTATCGCCCACGGCCTTATCGAAATCGATAACGTCGTCGGGAACCACCATCACCACGTCGGTCTTTTCAAACCGTTGCGTGGCAGCAGCGTCCGATACGTAGTACTCAGTCATCTGAAAATCGACTGGTAAGGTCACCGGTGCTAACGACCGGCTCGACGGAACGGTGAGCGTGGCCTTAATCTGAGCCACCACCACAACGTCCCCTTCACTCACCACGGACACCAGGCCCTTGGCTTTGACGGGCGTGAGGTCTAGGACCTCGTCGCCGTACCGCGCCATCAAGTCCGCCTTTAAATCTAAGGTCTCCTCGAAGGCTAACGGTTCGCTCCGGTGAGTCTTACGTAATTCGGTCAACGACCATTTCATCGTTATCCCTCCAATGCAACGTGATAAATTATACCTGTCAAGCGAAATGATGTCAAGGGAATTTCCTTGATAGTCATTTAGAAAGCGGAAACTTCACCGGAATTCGCCCATCGTCTTGGCCGATCCCGGTGATTAGCGTCCGCAGCGCGCCGGCCCGGGTATCCAGGGCCCCCACGCCCCGCTGCCAATCCCGGTCCGCTCGACTGACTAACGGTAAGGTCACGTGTTTTTTAATTTGATGTAAATAGTTTTGGCCCGCCGGACGATAACCCAGCACCCGCAGATACTGCGGGCCGGTCAACATCTCGGTCGGTTTCGTTTGCAAGAGAACCGACGCCGCCTGCCGTTGCAGGCGCGTGTAGGTGTAGCGTTTGGTCTTCACGGCGTGCATAAACGCCGCAAAACTGGTCGCCGTGAGTGCCGCTTTCTTCAGGCGGTATTCGACGCCCTCCGTGAGTTGATACAACTGCCCGAGATCCGCCACGTCGCTACTGACCAGTTGGTACCGCAGCAACGGCCAGAAATCGTCCCAGCTGGTCAGCTGCGCCGTTTGCAGGGCCGTGAGGGTCGTTGGCGGTACCACCGGGGCCACGGTCGCCCAGTCGCCCGCTAAGGCCGCCGTGCGGATCGCCGTGGCGCTGGCAAACGCCGTTCCTGCTTTGATGGTGGCGTCGTTATGCTGACTGCCCCGCCGACTCAACGGCAACAACGTTAACGGGTCGCCCTGCCGGCGATTCGCCAGCGCGTAGAAGAACCCCAGAATGTCGTTAGCGGCGCTTAAGGTAATCCCCGTGTGGTCACGCAGATAGCCCTGAAACAACGTCGCGTAGGTCTGGTCAAAGCGTTTAAACGTCGCCGGATTCGTGGGTAAATGCGCCATCAAGCGGTCGTAATCCAGGTCCGGGTGTTCGGTCCCGAAAGCCAGCCAACGGCATCCCAGCGCGCTTAACAGTTCAACGCCGCCCGCCGCAAACAGATGGGCCGGCTGTAAGGCACTGGCCGTGGGGAGTTCCACGACCAAGTCGGCGCCGCCCGCTAAGGCCAGCTGGGCGCGTTGCCACTTGTCCAGTAGGGCCGGTTCGCCCCGTTGAACCCAGTTGCCACTCAACGCCACGACCAGAACGTCGGCCCCGGTCGTTTCCCGGACCCGGCGGAGTTGGTCGGCGTGCCCGTGATGAAACGGATTGTATTCGGCAATGATGCCGGCCGCCTGTAACGTCATGTTTACGCCTCCCGTGTAACCTCGAAGAACCAGCGCGTGGTCTGGTCGTCGACCTCGGCGTGCCCGAAGTCCGCGCTGACCCGGTTCAACGTCAGTCCCGCTAACCGCAACGCCTTACGGTAGTCCGGTAACAGGTAAGTCCGTTCGTGATGGAGTTCCGTCACCTTACGGTAGGCGTCGTCGGCCGTATCCTGAATAAAAAAGGTCAGGTCGTGGTCGACCGCGTGTGCCTCGTCTTCGATCCCGTAGCTGGTCCAGATAAAGGCCCGGTGGTCGTCGACGTAGTTGTACATGTACCCCGGGTACACGTCGTCGGTCTGGTGCGGCGTGATCACGTCAAACAGGAACGTCCCCCCCACGTTGAGGTGGTCGTGTACCTGCGTGAAGGCCTGCGTCACGGCGTCGAGGTCCGGCAAATAGCAGAACGAATCGGCAAAACAGGTCACCGTTTGGTACTGCCCGATGGCGCTTAAGTCCAGCATGTCCCCGGCCATTAACGGGAACATCACGTCGGCCTCCTGAGCGTGCTTAGCGGCTAACGCCAGCATCTCTTCGGACAGGTCTAAGCCGCTGACCTGATACCCCTTTTGGGCCAATTGAACGCCCAACCGGCCACTCCCACAGGCCAGATCCAGCAACTCGCCGCTAGCTGGATCGACGCGTGAGGCGACAAAATCCAGCCATTGCGTGTACATGGCTGGATCGAATAAGTCGTCGTAAAGTTGCGCGAAAGATTGGTAGATCAAGCTTCTTCTACCCAGGCGCTCAGGTCGACGAGCGGCGCGTCGGACCAGAGCTTTTCGAGGTTGTAGTGCGCCCGTTGTTCCTTCTGGAAGACGTGAATGACCACGTCGCCTAAGTCCAGGAGGATCCAGCTGGCATCGTTTTTCCCTTCGATGTCACGAACCGTGACGTCGTTTTCGGCCAACTTATCGTTGATTTCATCGGCGATCGCCTTGACCTGTCGGCTCGAGTTGGCTTCCATGATCAGGAAGTAGTCGGCCATCAGACTGACCTTTTGCATGTCTAAGGCCACGATGTTTTCGGCCCGCTTGCTTTCGGCGGCTTTGACCGCAATTTCTAGTAATGCTTTACTTTCCATATAAGTGTTGTTCTCCTCTCAAACGTTCGGGTAGCGTTGAATCCAGGCGTTATACGTCAATAGAGATTGGGGGTAAACGACCTTGCCGTTACCGATCAAATACTCCAGCGTGTGTTTAGCCTGGTAGGCCACCCCGCGACCGAGTTCCTGCGCGGTCAATTGCCGCGCCTGCGTAACGCCCGGAAAATCACGTGCCGGCTCGATAAAGTCGGCCATGTACACGATCTGTTCCAACGGCGTCATATACACGGCACCGGTGGTATGGTGGCGCGTCGCGTTGAGGATATCCTCGTCGGTGATGTGCAGCTCGCGCTTGATCAGCTCGGCGCCCACCACCCCGTGCCAGATGGGATTGCCATAGGCCAACAGGGCCGGATCTAAAGCGTAGCGGTGAATCGCGTCGATAAAGTCCTGATCCGGGCGTTGCTTCGCGTAGTCGTGGGTCAATCCCGCGATACTGGCGCGCTCCGGGTCAACCCCGTTGGCTTGGGCCAGCTGAATCGCCGTGGCTTCCACCCGCAAAACGTGTTGGTAGCGACTCTCGTTAAGTTGTTCGCGTAAGCGCGCTAGTAACTCCGCGCGAGTCCCGGGAAAAAGCTGGTGCGTATAGGTCATCTCAGTCACGATATAACAGATGCTCCTTTATATATAAATCCACTAGGGTCGGCACCAGGTAACGCACGGATTGCCCGTTACGCACCCGTTGCCGGACCATGGTCGAACTGATGCCGATGTTGGGCACGTCGACCCACAGCACCGGATACGGCGACTCGTGGGCGTATCCCTGGCGGCAGACGCCCACGAACTGGACCAGTTTGACCAACTCATCGATACGGTGCCATTTCGGCAGATAAGCCACCATGTCCCCGCCGATGATGAAGTAGTACTGGTTTTCGGGATGCTGCTGGGTCAGCTGCAACATGGTGTCGTAGCTGTAGCTCAGCCCGCCCCGTTGCACTTCGGTCAGTTCCAGGTCGAACTTCGGGTTGTCCGCGATAGCCGCCTTGACCATCGCCACTCTGTCGGCCGCGGGAATCGTCAGTTTCCGATCAACGTGGGGTGGCTCGGCATCGGGCATAAACAGCACCTTGTCTAACCCCAATTGGGTGGCCACTTGATCCGCAATCACCAGGTGTCCCAGGTGCGGCGGATTGAAGGTCCCCCCTAAAATTCCAATGCGGCGTTTCTTCGCGGTAGCCGTCATCTGGGTCACCGTCTGCGTACTCGTCCGTTCTGAAATCTTGACCACGTTGTCAAACCTCCCTACATATCTTCAACCACTGGTGAAAAGCGCTGGTTGTCGGCGTCCGTTGCGGGCCGGTACAGGACCAGCACCCGCCCAATCGTTTGGACGACCTGAATATCGGTATTGTCTTCAATGTAGGCCTTGGTGTCGGCCACCGTGACCTCGGCACTCTGCTGCAGGTTGATTTTGATCAGTTCCCGCTTCTCCAGCGCGCCGGTCAATTGGTCCAACCAAGTCTCGGTCAGACCGTTCTTACCCACGGAAAAGATGGGCCGTAAACTATGGGCTTGGGCCCGTAAGTAGCGTTTCTGTTTCCCTCGTAACAAATTAGTTTCCTCCATTATATTAGATCATTGCTCGGCGTAATAACACCCCAACGCCTTCGGGGGCCCAACCGGTCACGTTGACCCCGGCCGGCACGGTAATCCACCCTAACCCTTCAAAGACCAGGTCGCTCTTGGCCGTGGTCTTGAACTGATGGGCGACTAACGGTGGGAAATCCGTGTTATCCGCTGCCGGCGGCGTCAACAGGTCGCCCCGTTGCCGCGCGTAAAAGTCATCGGCGTTTGCCAGCTTGGTCCGGTGCAGGTACAGGTTGTTTTCAAAGTAGGCCGTAAAGCCCGTCTTCGGGCCTTGGTTATAGTCAAACCGGCCGACCCCACCCAAGAAGAGCGTTTGCTGGTCGTTCAGCTGATAAACCTTCGGCTTGATGGGCTTCTGCGGGGTCACGATTTTCAGATCCTTGCCCGTCAAGAAATGTGCCATCTGTTGGTTTTGAATGATCCCCGGCGTGTCCACTAACACGTGGTCGTCGTCCAGGGGCAGTTCAATCTTATCTAAGGTCGTCCCCGGGAAACGCGACGTAGTGATCAAATCCTTGACCCCGGTGTTTTGCCGGATAATTTGATTAATTAACGTGGACTTGCCGACGTTGGTGACCCCGACCACGTAAACGTCCCGGTCGCCGCGGTACTTGTCGATCTTTTGGAGTAAATCGTCGACGGATTGGTTAGTCTTGGCACTCAGCAGCGTCACATCGATGGGCCGTAAGCCCGCCTCGTTCGCCCGTTGACGTAACCAGTCTTGTAGCTTGCTACGCTTGAGCGAGCTAGGCATCAAGTCTTCCTTGTTGCCGACTAACAAGACTGGGTTTTCCCCGACGAACCGGTGTAGTCCCGGAATCAGACTCCCATTGAAGTCAAAAATATCCACGACATAAACGATCAGGGCGTTCGCGTCCTGAATCTGGGTCAGTAATTGTAAGAAATCGTCGTCGGTCAGCCCCACGGGAACGATTTCGTTGTAGTGCCGCAACCGAAAACAGCGTTGGCAATACACGTCTTGCGTCTCCGTGGCGAGACTCTTGTCTAACGCCGATTGGGGCGTGTAACCCGGGGCCGTTTTATCCGTAGTCTGCAGCACGGCACCACAGCCGATACACCGTAAGGGTTCCCCGTCAACCAGTACGGGGTCAATGTGCTTTTCGTTCATTCAAATCCTCCTGCCAAGTTAAGTCTGGGTAGACGCGGCGCAAGCGCCACATCACGATTTTTTCGAGTAGCCGGTTGCCCTTGGTGATCCAAGCATCCGACTTTAAAATGGGTTTGACCAATACGCTGCGGATGCCACTCCGATTGGCCGCCCAAACGTCCGTCATGATCTGGTCACCGACCATGATCACTTCGTCGCGGCGAAAATGCCACCGGCGTAACGCCCGTTTCAAGCCCCACGCAAAGGGCTTGAGGGCCCGGTGAATGTAGGGTAATTGAAACGGGGCCACCGCGCGGTCGACCCGTTGGCGACTGTTGTTGGAAACCACAATCACCTGAATCCCCGCCAATTCCAATAAGTTCAACCAATGACGAAGCTCGGGAGTTCCGTCCGGATTGTTCCACGCAATCAGCGTGTTATCCAAATCCGTCAAAACCGCCCGCACCCCCTGGGCCCGTAAGTCTTTAGGGGTCAAATCATAAACGTTGGTAACCATCCACGTGGGTTTTAATCCAGCAACCATGCGGGTGACTCCTCCCTTCGTCCCAATAATATCTAGCACTATATTATACGCAATCTCGGCGTATTTTACCACTCCGACCCCTTCAGCGGACCCGGCGTGATTGGCCCTCCACCCCGTGCTTTAGGCGCGAGTCTCTCTTAATAAAAAAGACTTCGCTGATCGCCAGCGAAGTCTTTTTCTCATTAACTGAATTAAGCAGCCAATGCGTCCTTAGCTTGGTCAGCTAAGGCCTTGAAAGCAGCAGCATCGTTCACTGCTAAGTCGGCTAACATCTTCCGGTTAACGTCAATGTTGGCTAACTTCAAACCGTGCATCAACTTGCTGTAGCTCAGACCGTTCATCCGAGCTGCGGCGTTGATCCGGGCAATCCAAAGCTTACGGAAGTTACGCTTCGTGGCTTTCCGGTCGCGGAAGGAGTATTGGTAACCCTTGCGAACTTGGTCCTTAGCAACCTTAAATAAACGGTGCTTGGAACCCCGGTAACCCTTAGCTAACTTTAAAACTTTCTTACGACGTGCGCGTGTAACAGTACCGCCTTTAACTCGTGGCATAATCTTTTCCTCCTAAATCAATTCAAACATTATGGCGACGATTAACTCGTCAACCCGAAATTTTAACGACCGAATTACTTTTGTAATAAACTCCGGTAAGTCTTGATGGTCGTTTGGTCCATCATCCGGGTCCCACGAAGGTTCCGGCGTTGCTTCTTGGTCTTACCGTGGAAACGGTGAGACGTGTAAGCATTGGCACTCTTGATCCCGCCCTTAGCAGTTACTTTAAAACGCTTGGCTGCAGCACGGTTAGTCTTCATCTTTGGCATAGTACGAAATATCCTCCTTGTGTCGGCAATCGCAAGTGATTACCGCATCAATCCTTACTTTTTCTCAGCGATGGGCGATAGCATGAGGAACATGCTCCGGCCGTCCATCTTGGGCCGTTGTTCAACCGTAGCGACGTCAGAAGTTTCCTGAGCCATCCGGTTTAAGACTTCGCGACCAATGTCTTTATGAGTAATCGCCCGACCCTTGAACCGAATCGAAACCCGGACCTTTTCACCCTTGGTCAAGAACTTCTTGGCGTTCTTCAACTTAAAGTTAAAGTCGTTGGTATCGATGGTTGGGCTCAGCCGAACTTCCTTCACACTGACCACTTTTTGTTTCTTACGCGCTTCGCGTTGCTTCTTTTGCAACTCGAACCGGTATTTCCCGTAGTCCATGACTTTGGCTACTGGTGGCTTTGCTTTCGGTGCAACCAAAACTAAATCGAGGTTGGCGTCTTCGGCGATCTGCAATGCATCTCGCTTGGACTTGATTCCTAATTGGTCACCGTTGTCGGCAATCAACCGAACTTCGCGTGCGCGAATTCCCTCGTTGACAATCGTGTCGTTTGCTATGGTAATCCACCTCCAAAATAATCTTGAGAATCACATGAGACAAAAAATGCGGGAACCTTTGATGAAAATCAAACGGCTCCCGCAAGAAATTCCAATCTAAAAGACGGAATTAACGTGCATATCCAGCCCAGCGACATCGGGTCACAAGGCGAGAAGCGGTAGCCTCTGCTTAATTTCTCAACTTAACCATCATATCAGGATCGATTGAGCTTGTCAACCACCTTTTAGGGGTTTACAGCGACTAAGGCTTTAATTGTTCCGGTCACCCACCGTTTAGCCTGGCAGAGAAACGGTCAGCACCCCAACAATCAAATTCACACTTTTTTGTTTTAATCCAGCTTTAGGGTTTCAATGAAGAACTCAGATTCAACGCTAGACGTCGTCCTAGTGTTGGTCTAACTTCTTTTCAACCTGGCTTTCTTCACCCTTAGTGTCGCCTTCGCGGCTGTAAGAAGCGATGTCGGCCAAGATTTCCTTCATGAAGGCGTCGCTGCTCATCGAAACGGCATCGTCTTCACCGTACTTCCGCACGGAGACACTGTTGTTGGCCATTTCTTGTTCCCCAACGACCAAGGTGTACGGAATCTTGTGCGTCTGGGCATCCCGGATCAGGTAGCCCATCTTTTCGCCCCGCTTGTCGACGTTGACCCGAATGTCGGCGGCCTTCATTTCGGCGGCTAACTTGTCGGCGTAAGCGCCGTGCTTTTCTTCGGAAACGGGGATGATCGTCACTTGCTTAGGGGCCAACCAGGTTGGGAAGGCTCCCTTGTAAATTTCGGTCAGGTAAGCGGTGAACCGTTCCATCGTAGAAACCAGCCCACGGTGAATCATGACTGGCCGGTGTTCTTCACCATCGGCCCCAACGTAGTGTAAGTCAAAGCGTTCTGGCAACATGAAGTCCAATTGAATGGTGGATAACGTTTCTTCGTTCCCCATGGCCGTCTTGGTTTGCACGTCCAACTTCGGACCGTAGAAGGCCGCTTCCCCTTCGGCTTCGACGTAATCCAAGCCCAGGTCATCCATGGCACCCTTCAACATGTGTTGTGCCTTGTTCCACATTTCGTCATCGTCGAAGTACTTTTCGGTGTTCTTCGGGTCACGGTAACTCAAGCGGAAGGTGTAATCGTTGATGTCGAAGTCCGCGTAGACTTGAACCATCAACTTCAAGATGCGCTTGAATTCGTCTTGGATTTGGTCTGGCGCCACGAAGGTGTGCCCATCGTTCAACGTCATTTCCCGAACCCGTTGTAACCCACTCAGGGCACCGGACTTTTCGTAACGGTGCATCATCCCAAGTTCAGCGATCCGTAATGGCAATTCCCGGTAAGAACGGATGTGGTGGTTGTAAATCTGAATGTGGCTTGGGCAGTTCATTGGCCGCAATTCCAACATTTCGCCATCACCCATGTCCATTGGTGGGAACATGTCTTCACGGTAGTGAGCCCAGTGACCAGATTGCTTGTAGAGGTCCAGGTTAGCCAGCACTGGGGTGTAAACGTGTTGGTAGCCGTTAGCGACTTCCTTGTCGATGATGTAACGTTCGATGGTCCGCCGAATCGTGGCCCCGTTTGGCATCCAGTAAGGTAAGCCGGCCCCGACCTTAGGATCAACGAAGAACAGGTCCAATTGGTTCCCGATGACCCGGTGATCCCGTTCGCGAGCTTCTTGCCGCTTAGCTAAGTCGTCCTTTAAGTCGCCATCCTTGAAGAAGACGGTCCCGTAAATCCGTTGGAGCATCGGGTTCGAGGACTTGCCTTGCCAGTAGGCGCCGGCAACGGACAATAACTTGAAGTGCTTAACATCACCGGTGTTGGCGAGTTGGGCGCCATCACTTAAGACTTGGTAATCCCCAATCTGTAAGAAGGGAACTTGGTCGCCGGCAACGGCCTTGATCAACTCGGTGCTGAACGGATCGTCCTTGGCTTGGGCCAAAGCATCGTCCTTGTTTAAGGAGATCCGCTTGATGTCTAACTTATCCTTGGCTAACTTTTCAATGACCACGGCTAATGCGTCCAGTTCGTCGGCACTGACTTGTTGGTCATCCTTGTCGGTATCCACGTAGAAGCCGTCGTCTTCGGCACTAGCGGCCCCTAAACGGATTCCTGGGAAGTCCTTCTTTAACGCGATCCGGAGTAAGGCAGCGGCGGTGTTGCGTAACACGCCTAAGCCCGCAGCGTCGCTCTTCGTCACGATTTCGATGTCGCCGTCACCCTTCAGTGGGGTCAGGTAGTCGACCAAGTCACCGTTATACTTAGCGGCAACGGCCTTTTTTGCTAAACTGATTGAAATGGACTTGGCAACGTCTTCCGGCGTCGTCCCTTCGGCGAAGGCTTGAACCTTGCCGTCAGGGAACTTGATTGAAATATCTGCCATAATATCTGATCTCCCTTTTCTGTATTTGAGTGTCGACGCAAAAAGTCCCCAGCATCCAATTAAGGACACTGGGGACGTCAATAACGTGGTTCCACCCGATCTTCTTCACGGAGACTGCGCCCCCGTGAACTCTAGTCGTCGATAACGGAACGGACCGGCCGAAAATTTCCTTTCGACTGCTACAAGAGCGGTAATCCTAGCGGGCGTTTAAGGGAACTTCCAATCAAGGTTCCCTCTTCCTGGAAACGTCACCGCTAAAATCGTATCTCTTGTCTAAGCATTTGTTGCTTCAACGTCTATTAAACACTCGCGGCTACCCCTTGTCAAGGATAAGTCGTCATTTTTATTGCGGCCGGCGATTAACCCCCACCATGACGATTTCTCGCGCTAAGAAGCGAATCCGTTGCATCAACCGTTGGGCCTTCAAGGGTTCGTCATCCCCACGCGTGGAGATTCGTAAGTGTTCGTTTTCCAACTGGGCCATGGAGAAATTCGAACTGAAAAACGTCGGTAGTTCTTCCTGCATCCGGTACTCTAAGATCACGCCCAGCACGTCATCGCGGACCCACGCGGACATGGCGTCGGCCCCGATATCGTCGATCATCAGGATGGGCGCTTTTTTAATCGCGTCCAGTTTATCACCGACCCCGTTTTTAGCGATGGCATTTTTCATTTCGACCGCAAAGCTCGGAAAGTGAACTAGCGTACTGGAAAACCCATCGGCGGCCAATTGATTGGCGACCGCCGCTAGTAAGTAAGTTTTCCCGACGCCAAAGCTGCCCGACAGGTACAGGGCCTGGTGGCGATGGTGGGGACTGTTCTCGTAATTATCGATAAACTCCGTGGCCGCCATCAAGGCTTCCATGCGGTCGTTATCGTTATCGAAATTATCCAGTTCCGCATTGCGGATATCCTTGGGCATCGCAATGGCGCGCACGCGGCGCTGCAGCTGCTGCTGGGCCTGTTTTTCCATGGTGGCCGCAGTCGGCACGTAGGCGACGTCGAGTAGGTGGTTGGCAACGATCAGCCGGGGTTCGTACCCCGTGGCAAACGTCTGGCCACCCTGCCGCACCTTATCGCGCTCCGTGACGAACTCGTAGATTTTCGAGGCCGAACGCGCCAAAACGTCCTCCGCGAGGTCGGCTTGGTTGGCCTGAATAAAGGCCGTGACCTCCGGATCGGCAAACGCCTGGTCCATGAGCTGGCGGTAGTTGCGATTCAAGTGACGCTTACTCATCATTTCCTGCATGGTCTTACTGATATCTTCCATCAGGACTCCTCCTTTCCTTCACGGCGCTGTTTGAACCGGGCGATGCGCTCCGCCAATTCTTGTTTCTGTTGCGCCGTATACTGGGCCGGCTTGCCCGTCGGGGTTGGGTTGGCCGTCGTCGGTTTCTTCGCCCAATCCGGCAGGGTCTCCCTGACGGTCGGGGTCCCCCCGTTGCGTCGACCACCCGCTCTGCGAGTTTTCGGCTGCTGGGCGGCCTTTTGCCGGTCCCGAATTTTCGCGATGGCTTGGGCCGGCGTCTGGATGCCCGCCTTGCTCCAATCGTTCGCGATGGTGTCGAGTAGATTCTTATTCAACGTGGGCCGGTCCTCGTCGACCAACACGTGGTAGATCATCAGATTCAACACGCTGGTCGGAAACAACTGCCGTCCGACTAAGTCCCGGACGATGCGTTGTTCCCCATCGGTGATGAACCCCCCTGTTTGTTTCTTGATGGCCTGTAAAAAGTTGACCGGTGGCGTCGCCGTGGCCACCTGGATCAGGGCCTGTTCCGCCTGGTTGGCCGCCCCCGCTGCCGGGGCGGCCGCTGAAGCTGGCGCCGCGGTTTTGACGGTCTGCCCGCGGTGTTGTTGACCAAACTGTTGGGCGATCAGGCGTTTAAATTGCTCCGCGTCGAACTGATTCGTGGCCAGATTGGTGGCCTCGCCGATAAACCGGGCCATGGTCGGTTCGTCGATGCCGTAGGTCGCGTGTTCCGTCAAGAAAAGCTGACGGTGGGCCTGTAAGGCGTTCGCGTCGACGTAGGAATGTTCCAAGATCTGCCCCAGCAGTTGCCAGTCGAAATCCGTCGCCGGGGTCCCCAGTTGCGGGGCGGCCGACGAGACCGGTAAGTGTTGCCGGCTAGCCGTCACCGCCGCCGGGAGCTGTTTGAGCTCACCGCCCACCACCTGAAAAACGTCCAGGAAGGTTTTGGTGATGTCTTGGCCCGCATCCGTCGCGGTCGCCGGGGTGTTTTGGGCCACCAGTTCGCGGTAAAAGTCCTCCCCCACGGCGTCTAAGAGTTGCACACTTAACAGATCGTCGTTAAAGAAGGCCGCCGGTAACAGCGGGGCGTGGAGCGTATAGGTAAACGTGGTCAGGTCGCTAGCTTGGGTGACCGTGGTGGTCAGTAGGCCCGTGGCCTCCAAGCGAATCCGTGCCTCGTAAAAGTGGGCCAGATCGACGCCTAACGTGGCCAGCAAAACCGCATGACGGTGTAAGTGATCGCGTTGGGGTAACCAAAAGAGACCGCTAAACGCTCCAGCGGCCAGCGGTCCAATCACGGGTTGATACAACTGGCTTAACGTCTGCCAGCTTTGCTCCGTCAGGCGATCGGCTAAGCGAACCACAAAGCCCGTTTTGGGACTTAATTGGTGCCAAGAATCCTCCATTGCCTACTTCGCCTCACTTTGCCCCTTTTGGTGATGATTTTGATCTGCTTTCAGTTTGTCCTTATCCAAAATATCCTTCAGTTCGTTGAAGAATACCCCGGTATCCTTAAACTGCCGGTAGACACTAGCAAACCGGATATAGGCGATTTCGTCCACGTCGACCAGGCGGTTCATGACGTATTCGCCAATCACCTGACTCGAGATTTCGTTGACGCCTAACGCCCTGATCTTGTTTTCGACCTCGTCGACGATCGAGGTCATGGCGTCCATCCCCACCGGTCGTTTCTCGGCGGAGCGAATAATGCCCCGTAGGATCTTTTCGCGGTTAAATTCTTCGCGCGTTCCGTTCTTCTTGATCACAAGTAACGGGGTAACTTCCACGCGCTCGAACGTCGTGAACCGAAAGCCGCAGCTCTCGCACTCCCGACGGCGACGAATGACCCGGCCGTCGTCGGTGGGACGACTATCCACGACCCGGGAGCCATTGTGATGACAGTGCGGACACTGCATAATTGGTCACCTCATTTGATGTTAAAGTCTATTTCTTAAAATTTGTTCGCGTCAAGCCATTTTACCACTTGTTGACGCGTTTGGGTAATGTCCCCGCGATTATCGATCACCGCATCCGCGGCGGCTACCTTGCGGGCGATCGGCCACTGCCGGTCGATTCGTGCCTGCGCTTCGGCCGCCGACAGCCCGTTGCGGGCCATCAGCCGTTGCTTTTGTTGCGCCGGCGTGGCGGCGACCACCATGATCTGGTCGACCCAGTCTTGCAGATACCCCACCTCAAATAAGGTGGGCGCGTCGACCACCACTAACGGGGCCTCGCGCTGGCGGTACTCGGCGAGCTGGCGGCGAATCTCGGCTTGAATCAGCGGCATGGTAATCGCGGTCAAGCGGGCCAATTGCGCCGGGTCGCTAAAGACCAACCGCCCCAGTTGCCGCCGGTCCAACGTCCCGTCGGCTTGGAGGTAGTCGTCGCCAAAGGCCGCCGCGATTTCCTCGAGGCCCAGGGTGCCGGGCGCTTCCACGTCCCGCGCGATCAGGTCCGCATCAATGATGGGAATACCGGCTTGTTTCAGCCAGGCACTCACGGTCGACTTACCGGTGGCAATCCCGCCGGTCAATCCCCAGACTCTAGTCATCATCGAACATCCCCTCGGCCGATGGCGGTAAGGGTTGGCAGTGCGGGCAATAGTGCGTGCCTCGTTGTGCGACCTTGATCTTCACGATTTCGGTCCCGCACCGGTCGCAGGGTTCGCCCTCCCGGCCATAGACGTGCAGGTCGTTTTGGAACTGCCCGGCTTCCCCGAAGGCCGTCGAGAAGGAATGCACGGTGGTGCCGTGTCCGGCAATGGCCTTCTTGATCTCGGCGATGATGGCCTGCCGCAACGTTTCCAATTGATCATCGGTGACCGTGTCCACCGGCGTGAGCGGATTGATCTGGGCTAACCAGAGCACTTCATCGGCGTAAATGTTCCCCAAGCCCGCGATGCGCGACTGGTCCAACAAGAACGGTTTGATGATCTTATGCGACTTGCCGAAAATCTTTTGCATGTAGGCTAACGTCAAGGTGTCGGCCATGGGCTCGGGCCCCATCTTGGCCAGAGACGGCAACGCCTCGGTCTCCGTGCCGGTCTTGACCAGGCGCATCCGCCCGAATTTCCGGGTATCCGTGTAGCGCAGTTCCCGCTGGTCGGTCAGGTGAAAGATCACGTGGGTGTGCTTGGTCACCGGACTGCCCTCGGGTTGGACGTCGTACTTGCCTTCCATCCGCAGGTGCGACACCATGGTCAACTCACCGCTGAACCGAAACAGCAGGTACTTGCCCCGCCGGTCGATCTTTTCAATTTTGCGGCCAATCAGTTCGGCCGTAAACACTTCCGGCTCGGGCGTGACCATCTTGGGGTAAAAAACCTCGACGTGGTCGATGGTGGCACCAGCGACCAACTGGGTCAGCCCGCGCCGAACCGTTTCAACTTCTGGTAATTCTGGCATACTGTTTCCTTCTTTCCGCCTACTTCACGTCGTACCAGGTCGGCCCGTAATGGCTGTCGACCTTCAACGGAATCTCCAATTGCACGGCCGAATCCATGATCTTGGGGACCAATTTTTCCAGCGTCGCCATTTCTTCGGCGGGCGCCTCGAAGATCAGTTCATCGTGGACCTGCAAGAGCATCGTGGCCTGCAGGTCCTTGATGGCGTCTTCCATCCGGATCATCGCGATTTTGATGATGTCCGCGGCACTCCCCTGGATGGGGGTGTTCATGGCCGTCCGTTCAGCAAAGGACCGTTGGTTAAAGTTCCGGGAGTTGATATCCGGCAAATACCGCCGGCGATGCGCGATGGTCTCGACATAGCCCTGTTCGTGGGCCAGTTGGACCATCCGTTCCGTGTAGGCCTTGACGCCCGGATATTCCTCGAAGTAGGTGTCGATAAATTGCTTAGCTTGTTTGCGGGGAATGCCAATGTTTTGGGACAACCCAAAATCACTGATGCCGTAGACGATCCCAAAGTTGACCGCCTTAGCTTGCCGCCGAATGTTCGGCGTGACCTCCTCATCGGGGCCCAGCTTAAAGATTCGCCGGGCGGTGGCCGCGTGAATGTCTTGACCCTCGCGGAAGGCTTCCTGCATGTTGGCGTCGTGACTCATGTGGGCCAACACCCGCAGTTCGATCTGTGAATAGTCGGACGAGAAGATCTGCCAGCCCGGATGCCGTGGGATGAAGGCCTTACGAATCGCCTTCCCTTCCTCGCTACGGACCGGGATGTTTTGTAGGTTCGGGTCCACGGACGACAGCCGCCCGGTCTGGGTCAGCGTCTGCAGGTAGCGGGTGTGGACCTTGTGGTCGTCGGGGTGGATCACCTTGAGCAGGCCTTCCACGTAGGTCGACTGGATCTTCGCGATTTTACGGTACTTCAAAATGTTCTCGGCGATTGGCGCGTCGGCCGCCAGCTTCTCCAAGACGCCCACGGCCGTGGAATACCCGGTCTTAGTCTTTTTGATCACCGGTAAGCCCATCTTTTCAAATAAGATGTGACCCAGCTGCTTGGGCGAGCCGATGTTGAATTCTTCGCCGGCCTCGTTGTAAATCGTTTGTTCGATCTCGGCGAGTTGTTCGCTGAACTTGCTGCCCATGGCTTTCAGTTCGTCGGCGTCCACCGTGATCCCGGCGATTTCCATCCGGGCCAAGACGAAGGCCATCGGTAATTCGATCTCGCGGTACAACTTGACCTGGTCGTTAGTCTCCAGGTCCTGGAAAAGTTGGGCCTTAAGGTGTTCGATGGCCCGGGCCTTTCGGGCTAAATGGGTGAAGAAGACGGTGTCGTCGGTCGGAATCGCGCGCTTGGCGCCCCGTCCGTAGACGTCTTCGTCGGTCTCCACTTGGTCGTAGTCGTGTTCGGCGGCCACCCGACCCAGGTCGTTACTGTTATCGTAGGTGTTCAGCAGATACGAGGCCAATAAAAGGTCCCCGTCGACTCCGGCTAAGGTAATGTTCAGCCGGTTCAAGCCCACGTAGGTCCGCTTGGCATCAAAGACCTGTTTAGGCCGTTGGGCGTCTTCCAGATAGCCCTTTAACGGTTCTTGTTGTAACAACTGCACGTTGCGGCTAACCCACCAGTGGTCCTGAGCGCCAATCACGAACCCGGCGAACTCGGCCAGGTGGTAGTTGTCCCCGTCCATTTCCAGGTAAAAGGCACACTCCCCGTCCAGCTGAACACTGTTGAGGTTGGCGGCCGTTACCTCGGTGTAGGCGATGTCCCGTAACCCAGGTAAGGCACTGGGCGTTTCGCCATCCACGGCCATCCCCTGTAAGAACTTACGAAAGCCCATCTGCTGGTAAAAGGCCACCAAGGCGTCTCTGTCGGGGCCATCGTAGACCAGGTCGTCTAACGTCAGCTCGACCGGCGCGTCCCGGTTGATGGTCGCTAGTTTTTTCGACAGCACGGCGTTATCGTGATCTTCGACGAGGTGTTCCTTGAGCTTCTTGGCGGTGATCTCGTCGATGTGGTCGTAGACACCCTCGACGCTACCGTACTTGTCGATCAAGTCGACGGCGCGCTTTGGCCCCACCCCGGTCACGCCGGGATAGTTGTCGGACGTGTCGCCCCGCAGGCCCTTGATGTCAATGATTTGTTCGGGCGTGACGCCCAGCTTTTCCTTAACGTAGGCCGGCGTGTAGTGTTCGATCTCGCTGACCCCTTTTTTCGAAATCGCCACCGTGGTCCGCTCGTCGGCCAGTTGGGTCAAGTCCCGGTCCCCGGTCACGATCGTGGTGGTAAAACCGGCCGCCGCGGCGCGTTTGGCCGTGGTCCCGATGATGTCGTCGGCCTCGTAATTCGGCAGTTCGTAGGTCTTGATACCCCGCGCCGTTAACAGCTCCTTTAAGTACGGGAATTGTTCGGACAGTTCCGGGGCCGTCTTGGCCCGACCACCCTTATAGTTATCATACATTTTCGTCCGAAACGTCACCTTACCGGCATCGAAAGCCACCAGCACGTGCGTGGGTTTGACGTTGTCTAACATGGTTTCTAGCATCGTGTTGAAGCCGTAAATGGCATTGGTGTGTAATCCCTCGCCGTTGGTAAACCGGCCCAGGGAATTATACAAGGCAAAAAACGCCTTAAAGGCCACACTGTTCCCGTCGATCAATAATAATCGTTTCTCCGCCATAATGGGCTCCTTTCACGCGACTTAACCGCCCGTCGCGTTCGCATATTCTGGGTCTATTTTACCAAAAAAACGGGCAAACCCGAAATAAAACCTAAGCCCCGCGCGATAAAAAAAGCCCCGGCACGCGGCCGAGACTCTTAATCCTTCACTTCAACGGGCCTTAGTCGCGACTGCCACCAAAGATTCCGAAGATTTGTAACAGTTGTAAGAACAGGTTGACGAAGTCCAGGTACAGTTGTAAGGCCCCGTTAATGGCGAGCCCCGTCATGGATACCTGATCCCCATATTGCAGGTACATCTTTTGCATCTTTTGCGTGTCCCAAGCGGTCAAGGCCGCAAAGATAATCACGGCGATAAACGAGAAGATCAACGCAACCATGCTGTTTTGTAAGAACATGTTGATGATCATGGCCACGATCAACCCAATCAACGCGGCCGTGGCTTGCGTCCCGATCCGGGATAAGTCGCGCTTCGTCGTCAACCCGATGGTCGCCATGGTTAAGAACACGGCGGCACTGGAGACGAACGCCCCAGCCATCGCGGCGCCGGTGTACACGTAGGCGTACATCGACACGACCGCCCCGGTCAAGACCGCGTAAATCATCAACCCGACGATGGCGGTGGTTGGCCGCTTCATGGACTGACCCGAGATCACAAACGGTAAGATAAACCAAGCAATCAGGGCGATCAACATGCCGCCACTGCTCATCCGCACGTTGCTAGCCACCATCAGGTAGGCCGTCAAGGCGGAAACTAAGACTGAAGCCCCCATCCAACCGAACATCCGGGTCAAAAAGGCGTTCAGGCCGACTTGGGTATTAATCGTTTCACGGGGCTGTTGTTGAAAATTGTTCATAAAAGCGCTCCTTCTTTCAAATCAATTCCCGACTTAGCTACTGAGTAAACCAGTAACCACTCTTTAAATTTACTAAGATACATTCTACCAAATTCAATCGCAAAGGGCCAATAATCTATCTGGATTGTGCGGTTATTGGTCAGGATTAGTCACAAAATGGCCGGCCGGTTCGGTCGTTGACCCAATAATCACAGAGCAACCGACGTCCCCGGTTTCTCAGCGTAACGCCCGGCGCGGGGCTCGCCGACCAAAAAAGGGACGGCCGCAGCCATCCCCCTTCGTCAGTTAACTTTAGTTGTTTTTCAGTGATAAATGACTCAACAATTCTTCGTAGGACCGTTCGTACTTTTGCACGTCACCGGCACCCATGAAGACCACCACGGCATCGTGGTAATCCAGTAACGGCGACATGTTGTCGACCGTCAGAATTTCGCCACCCTTGGAGATCTTAGCGGCGAGGTCCTTACTGGACACGGCGCCGTGACTTTCCCGGGCCGAACTGAAGATGTTGGTCAGGTAGACCTTATCCGCTAAGTTCAAGCTCTTGGCAAAGTCGTCCATCAAAGCAATCGTCCGGCTAAAGGTGTGGGGCTGGAAGACGGCAATGATTTCCTTATCCGGGTACTTTTGCCGTGCGGCGTCCAACGTGGCCTTGATTTCGGATGGATGGTGCGCGTAGTCGTCGATGATGGTCATGTCGGCCATCTTCCGTTCGGTGAACCGGCGCTTGACCCCCTTGAAATCGGCCAATTCGTGCTTGATTTCGTCCATGTTGACCTTTTCGAAGTAGGCCACGGCGATCACAGCCAAGCTGTTCAGCACGTTGTGTTCGCCGTACAGGTGGATCTCGAAGTTGCCTAAGAGTTCGCCGTCATGGTAAACGTCAAAGTTCGAGCCCGTGGTCGAGCGCTTGATGTTCTTGGCCTGAAAGTCGTCGCGATCCTTAGTCCCGTAGTAGTAAACCGGCACGTCGGTCTTGAGCTTCCGTAATTCGGGATCGTCGCCCCAGGCAAAGATGCCCTTTTTGACCTGGTTAGACCAAGTTTCAAAGGCACTGTAAACGTCATCGATGCCCTTGTAATAATCGGGGTGATCGAAGTCGATGTTGGTCATGATGGCGTAGTCTGGCTTCGTGGCCAGGAAGTGGCGCCGGTATTCGTCGGCTTCGTAAACGAAGAACCGTGCGTTCGGCGTTCCCTTCCCGGTCCCGTCACCGATCAAGTAAGACGTCGGTGCCACACCGCTTAAGACGTGGGATAACAGACCCGTGGTACTGGTCTTCCCGTGGGCCCCGGCGACCCCGATACTGGTGTAGCCTTCGATCAGGTGACCTAAGAATTCGTGGTAACGGTAGACGGGCAGGCCCATTTCGCGGGCCTTCTTGATTTCGGGATGGTCATCCGTAAAGGAGTTCCCCGCGATCACCGTCAACCCCTCATGGATATTGGCTTCGTCAAAAGGCATGACCTTGATCTTCGCCTGTTCCAATCCCCGTTGGGTAAACGTATACTGCGTGATATCTGACCCCTGAACCTTAAAACCCTTATCATGTAAAATCAGGGCGAGGGCACTCATCCCTGATCCTTTAATTCCGACAAAATGGTACACCGTTGCGTTATCCATTAAATGATCCTCTTTTCTACTCAACTCGGTTCAACTCCAATACCTAAAGTTCCTGACGAGTCGCTCTTCATTTATTTTAGCATATCCCCCACCCCCATAAAAGAACTCGTCCCTTAAAGGAGGTGAGGACTATTCATTTTAAGATGAAAAAGGTGCACCCTGATCATGGGGTTCGGGGAGATCCTTCCCCAAATCGTCCGGTGTCAGGTAAACTTCGCGGGGTTTAGACCCGTGCTGCGGGGACACGTAATGCCTTTGTTCTAGGTCATCGATGAGGTTCGCGGCCCGATTATAGCCAATGGAAAAGACCCGTTGAAGCTTGGAAGTTGAGACGGTTTTTTCCTGGGAAATATACTGCAAAACTTCCGGTAAGAGCTCGTCTTGGTTCTCCTCGTTGGTTTCTTTTTGTAACAAACCTTTCGGCTCGAAGGCGTATTGCGGCTTGCCCTGGGTCCGCACGAAGTCGGTGACGCGATCCACCTCTGCTTCGACGTAGGCCCCTTGCAACCGCATCGGTTGGCTGGCCCCGTTACCCAGGTAGAGCATGTCGCCCCGTCCCAGCAGGCTTTCGGCCCCGGTAGTGTCCAAGATGGTCCGCGAATCGATCTGGCTGGAGACCATGAACGCGATTCGCGTCGGGATGTTGTTCTTGATGGTCCCGGTCACGATGTCGACACTCGGCCGTTGGGTGGCCACCAGCAAATGAATGCCGGCCGCCCGGGCCTTTTGGGTGATCCGCACGATGTAGTCTTGGACCTCACTGGCCGCCATCATCATCAAGTCGGCCAATTCGTCGATGATGATCACGATGTACGGCATCTTCAAGCCCGGTTCGTCGTTGGCATCCGCCCGGTCGTTAAATTGCTCGATGTTGCGGACTCCCGCGGCGGCTAACTTTTCGTAACGTTGATCCATTTCGGTGACCACCCACTTCAGTGCGGCGGCCGCGGCCTTTGGATCAGAGATCACCGGTGATAGCAGGTGTGGTAACCCGTCGTACGGCGCCATTTCCACGGCCTTCGGGTCAATCAACAGGAGTTTGACCTGGTGCGGGTTGGCCTTGTAGAGAATCGAGAGCAAGAGCGAATTGATGAAGACACTCTTCCCGGAACCCGTGGCCCCGGCGATCAAGCCGTGCGGCATCTTGCGCAGGTCGGTGACCTGGGGTTTACCAAAGAGGTCGACCCCAAGGGCCACGGTCAACGGGGAATCACTGTTCTTAAAGGCGGCCGAGTTCAGGATTTCGGACAGCATGACCGGCCGTGATTTCAGGTTCGGAATTTCGATCCCGACCGTAGTTTTGCCCGGAATTGGGGCTTCGATTCGGATATCCTTAGCCGCCAGCGCCAGTTTCAGGTCGTCGTTTAAGTTCGTGATCTTATTGACCTTGACGCCTAGCGCTAAGCTGATTTGAAATTGGGTGACCGTGGGCCCCACGGTCCAGTCGGTGACGTGCGCGTCCACGTGAAACGCCTGGAGCGTTGCGTCTAAGACTTCTCCTTGATGTTCGATCCATTCATCGAGGGCCGCTTCGTCCGGAATCACCGGCTTAGGCAACAAGCTGAGGTCCGGGAAGTGATAGCCCCGGGCCGGCGTCGCGTCGGCGGGTGCCGCCGGAGCGGTAGTCGGGGCGTCGGCAAAGAGGGCCAGGTCCCGCTGGTCGTTCCCCTCTTCTTGCATGATGTCGCCTAACGCCATCCCTAAGCCGCGCCGGGGGGTGGCCGGTGTGGCGGGCTTGGCTGGTTTGGCCTGCGGCGCTGGGGTCACGGGAGCGGCACTGGTCGCCGTAGAAGGCGCACTCGTGGTGGTGGCCACAGTGCTAGCCGCGGATTCCGCCGATGCGGCCGCTTCAGCACTCACGCTGGCACTGCTGGTCGGGTAACTGGTGGTCAGCGACTGACTGGCCGCTGACGTCGTGGTGCGGTCCAGTAACCGCTGCACGTCCCGGTCTTCGGTGCTGGTGGTCAGTGACGTGGGCGTCGGAGCCGCGCTGGTCACCGAACGGGCCGGTGTGGCGGGCGTCCCGACCGGCAGGTAATTGACGGGCCGGCCGGTGGACGGTGTCGGCGCGGTAACGTCCGACACACTGGACGTCTCGGCGCTAATTGAGACACTAGCCGTCGTGGATTCAGCGGTCGTACTCGTCGCTTCTGAACGGGTGACCGAGTCACTCGGATAGATGATCTCGGTCGGGGCCGGTTCCACGAACTGCGCGGTCGTCACCGTACTGGTCGTGACACTCGCGGCGCTCAACGTGGCCGACCGGCTAGTCTCACTTGCGTTTACGGACTGCGCCGCGCTGGTTTGGCTAGCCGCCAACGCGGAACGCGAGGTTTCGGCTGCCGACTGACTGGTGGTCGCTATTGCGGTCTGGGAGCGACTCGGCAAACGCGACGCACGGCTAGTCGATTCCGAAATCACCGCGGTGGCCGAAGCACTGGGCGTAAAGACCACCGTGGCCGGGGTCGGTACCGTCCCCTGCTCCGGCACCCGTTCTCCCGGCTTAGCAAAGGTGAAAAATGACGCCAACGGCTTATGTAACCGGTCGATCAGCCGTTGGTAACGTTGCCGTTGCGGGGTCGTCTGCTGCGACGACCAGTGCAACTGGCGGGGAATCTCGGTGACCTGAAACGGGCGATAACTCCCGCTGGCCGGGTGACTCGGTTGTGACTTGGTTGTGGTGGTTGGTTGTAAGTTTTTAACCGCAGCGTGCGCGGCTTCCGCTTCGCGTTGCGTGCGGGCATTACGTTCTTGTCGATGCTTGACCTGTGAGGCTGCCCGTTGGGTCAAGGGTTCTTCGTGTTGTACGGGGGTTGGTTTTACCGGAAATTTACGGTAAAACGCCGGCCCATCATAGTGTTCCATGTGGCATCCTCCTTGACGCCAGATGCGCGTCAGTTTTGTCTTTCCAGAGGAGCGGGCGTCATCAAGACGCATTTCCCCGATTCCATTGGCAACTCACTATCGTTGCTAATCTTCCCTATTGTACACAAAAAAACGGGTTGGCGACAAGGCCTGACCCGCTTTCCCTAACATTTCTTAGAAGTTTGTCGTTTCGCTGAAATAACCGCATTAGTTAGCAGCGAAGATGGTCTGACCCCGATCGAAGTCAAACTCGTCGCCGACCTGGTAATCATCCGGCAAGATTAACGCACCAGGACGTTGGGGCGCATTGGCTAAGCCCAACTCGCGTCCTGAACAGATCATCCCGTTACTTGGCACGCCCCGCAACTCACCGGGCCAAATGATCAACCCGTTGGGCATCATGGCGCCCACCTTAGCAACGACCACCTTGATATCGGCCTGCATGTTCGGTGACCCACTCACGATTTGGAGCGTCTGGTCGTTATCCACCACCGTTTCGGTCACCAATAAGTGATCTGAATCGGGGTGAGGCGTGGCCGTTTTCACGTAGCCCACCACAAAGCGGGAGCTGGTCTCGGCGACCAATTCACCGGCAAACCCGGCGGCTTCTAGCGCCTGGTTCAACGCCGCCACGTCCGCAGCGGACAAGGCGACTTGGCCCTGTCCCTGCAGTTCGGGGAGGATTTCGGTGGCCGCTAAGAAGTTGTACCCCAGGGTCTTTTCGGTCGCGGGATCATAAATCCGCGCGATGCCATCACGAACCGTGTGGGCCTGTTCTGGGGTGTCTTGCGCAACGATGACAATCAAAGTATCCCCTAACTCACGGGGATTGTAACTAGCAATTAACATGTCGGGATCCTTTCAAACGGTTTTAGTCGGCTGGTGTGGATAAGGAATTAATAAACGTTTCCACTTCCGCCTTGGTCTTACGATCCTTGTTTACTAACCGGCCGATTTCTTGTCCGTCGGCGTAGGCAATAAAACTCGGAATACCAAAAACATTTAATTCAGCAGCTAAGTCGATGTTCTCGTCACGATCGACCGCCATAAACTTAAAATCGGGATATTCGGCTTCGATCGCCGGCATAGCGGGCTTAATGAACGTGCAATCAGGGCACCAAGTGGCCGAGAAGAACAGCATGGTCTTGCCGGACTTCACAACATCTTTTAACTCCGTCGCTGACATCTTGGGTAATTGTTCCATAAAACAACACTCCTTTATTTAAGTTTAAAAATATACGCCCACCATTATAGCATTTTTAGGCCACTTGTCGAACTTTAAGTTTACAACCGTACACTAAGTCCGCACCCACCTGCCCGCAAATTCGCACCTCACGGGACGTTTGGCCCGTGGTCACCGCATCTTTTTACCGTTCTTTTGCGGGTCCAGCGGCGCACCGGGAGCACCCCCAGAACGGGGCGCGAACTTTTTCGGTTTTTTCTAGCTTTTTACGGGAACTTCCCCGCAATCATTGCTATACTAAAGACAGAAGTGGTGGTAACATTGCCCAATAACCTATTTGCTTAAGGAGGCGGTCGTATGGCTGCTAAAAATGGTCAACTTTATCAATTAAGTCTCGGCGGGGTACTCGGCGGCATCATGGGCATTTTCATCACCCGCTTGTTCAGCGGTCTCACCCATTTGGATCCGGATACGATTTTGGATCAGGTAAAACGCCAATTCCGGCAAGAATCGCCCATCGAAGGCGCGTGGATCGAACGGCAAACCGTGCCGTTTCAGAAGTTTGCGGTGAAGACCCGCGTCTACTATGGGGGCATCACCCGCTACGAAGATGACCAATTGGTCCAATATCAATTCATTGCCGACGCTAAGACCGGTAGTGTGTTGGATATTCACCGTCTCTAAACCGAATTCAAACTAAACCTTCAGCAACAGCGTGACCCACTTACCCGGGTGACGCTGTTTTTGTATGCGCACAAACGACGGTTATGCGGAACCAGCTACCTTTTGGCGCCCGTTTCGGCACCAAATATTCGGAGACGACAAAAAAGCCTGGGATTTTTGTCCCAGACTCATCGTCATCGGGCCCTAGCTCAACTGACTAACTTTGATTTTGTTGGCGCGATTGTGGTTGTCGGTCCGCACGACCAACACGTCACAAACCGCGTTGGTCACCACGTAACTGGCCGTGGACCCCATCATCATCCGTTCGACGACGTTTGACCCCGTCGCCCCCAGCATGATCAGATCAATATCAAATTCCTGCGGTAACGTCCGCGCCAAATCGACTTTGGCGTGCCCGTAATACACGGACGTGGTAACGTTCTTGACGCCCGCCGCTTCCGCTTTTTGCCGGTAGTTCTCGACGATGTCGCTAAACTCCTGGCGCGCTTCGTCCATCACCTGTTGGTCGACATAGCCAAACCCGACCTCGGTGGTGCCTAACCCCACGTAGCGACCGCCACTCATGACCGCCGCAATCACCAGTTCGGCGTGATTACGTTGTGCGACCGCGATGGCCTTTTCCGCCGCTCGTTTGGAAGGACGCGACCCGTCGACACCAACTAAAATTCGCTGATATTTTTGTGCCATATCGTTTCCTCCTTCAGCCCTACTTGGTTAATTCGTAGGTCGCTTGGCCGTAGATGGCCATCGCCTTCAAGAGGTCGGCTTCCGGTTGGAACTCGTTGGCCTGGTGCATGGTGTCTGCCGTGCCGGGGAACAACGCCCCAAAGGCGACCCCGCGCTTCATCAGGCGGCCGTAAGTTCCACCGCCCACCACTTCGGGTTGGGCCGTGGTATCCCCGGTTTGTTGCCGGTAAACGTCCATCAACGTCGCAACGATCGGGTCACTAGGGTCCACGTAATGGGGTACCATTTCGCGACCCTGTTCCACCGTCACGTTCATCTGGGCGGTGGCTTGTTGCAGCCCCGCTAAGATCTGAGCCGCCCCGGTGCCGGTCGGGTACCGGAAGTTGGTGTTGACCACACCAGATTGGTCGGCCTTAAACGTCATGATACCGACGTTCATGGTTAAATCGCCCATCACGTCATCGGTATAGTTCAAGCCTAACCGGTGGGCGCGCGAATCGTCATGCAGGTCGTTGGCGATCAGGTGCAGGAAATCCGCGGCGTCGCCCCCGAATTCGAACTGCCCTAAAAAGGTCGCCAGATACGTCCCGGCGTTGATGCCGTTCTTGGGTTCCATCCCGTGAGCGGCCTTGCCGACCAGTTGCAGGTGCACCGTGGTCCCCTCAACTGTAAGGTCGCCGGTGACCGGCGCGTGGGCCAAGAACATCTCAAAACTGGTCTTCAGCTTAGCCGGGTCCGGTACCGTGACCGTGGCTTCGGCGTCGCGGGGCACCATGTTCATCCGGAGACCGGAATCGAAGGTTTGTAAGGTAAACGGCCCAACGTTACCGCCCTTGAAGTGGGTCTCGAAGGTCACGTTCCCCTTTTCACCGTTGATCAACGGAAATTCGGCGTCCGGCGAGAAACCTAACGTGGGCGCCGGTTCTAAGTCGAGGTAGTGGTTCATCCCCGTCCAGTCGCTTTCCTCATCGGTCCCCACGATAAAGCGGATCTTCATCTTGGGGTCGATGCCTTGGTCCTTTAACATCTTTAAGCCGTAGTAGGCCGCTAACGCCGGGCCCTTATCGTCGGACGTGCCCCGCCCGTATAAGTTGCCGTCCTTAGCCGTCAATTCAAACGGGTCGGTCGCCCAGCCCTTGCCCGCCGGCATCACGTCGGCGTGGCCCAGAATCGCTAACGTCTGGTCGCCGGTTCCGTATTCAACGTAACCCACTAAGTTATCCAGGTTTTTGACCATGAAGCCGTCGCGTTTAGCCAGGTCTAAAAAGGCGATCAACGCCTTCGCGGGCCCGGGGCCTAACGGGTAATCGGCCG
This sequence comes from Levilactobacillus zymae DSM 19395, assembly GCF_001434115.1. Lineage (GTDB taxonomy): Bacteria > Bacillota > Bacilli > Lactobacillales > Lactobacillaceae > Levilactobacillus > Levilactobacillus zymae. The sequence continues at coordinate 9,982 of NZ_AZDW01000051.1, read as the reverse complement.
TGGCCAGAGCGTCGTCACGGGAACTGTCGATGCCGACCAACGTTTTCAGATCCGCCAGGTAAGCGTCGCGGTAGCGCTGTGCTAATTTTTGCCAATCAATTGCCATGATTGAGCCTCCTCACTGATATCTTGCGGACCAAGCCGCAGTTTGCTTATGCTCCATTTTAGCATACCAAGAGAACGTTTTCACCGTAACTTTTCAATCATGCTATACTGAAACTACTTGAAACCGAAAGGAGTCCTCAGGATGCAAACCCTGACCGCAGAAATTTTACCGCAAACCATTCGGCAGCGCCCGGCCGATAGCTATAAGGGGACTTACGGACGCATCGTCTTGATTGGGGGCAACCAAAACTTCGGGGGCGCCATCATCATGGCCAGTGCCGCCGCCGTCTACGCCGGTGCCGGATTGGTGACCACCCTCACCGACCCCAGTAACCAGGGAAGCCTGCACGCCCGCCTCCCCGAGGCCATGTTCGCCGATTACCACGACGACGCCCTCCTGACCTCGCTGGTCACCGGCGCCGACGTGATTGTGATCGGCCCCGGACTGGGCACGGACGCCCCGGCGCTGGCCACCCTGAAACGGGTCTTGGCCCTGGTGACGCCGCAGCAGACTCTGGTGGTGGACGGGTCGGCCATTACCTTGGTCGCCGAGCACCGGTTAACGCTTCCCGCCGTCCCACTGGTCTTAACGCCCCACCAGATGGAGTGGCAGCGCATCAGCGGGATTCGCATCGCGGACCAGACCGAGGCGGCTAACCGCCAGGCCGTCGACCGCCTGCACGCCACGGTGGTCCTCAAGTCCCACCGCACCGAGATCTACACGGCGACCGGCACCTACGAGAACCCACTGGGGACGCCGGCGCAGGCCACCGGGGGCATGGGCGACACCTTAGCCGGCATGGTGGGCGGCTTTCTCGCCCAGTTCAGTGACCCCACCCACGCCGTGCTCGCGGCCGTGTACAGCCACAGCGCGATTGCCGAGGAGCTGGCCCAAACGCAATACGTGGTCTTACCCCACCAGATCACGGAACAGTTGCCCGCGTTCATGAAGGCCCATGAGGCCCACTAATGTCAACCACGCAAAAAGGGTTCCCTACCGGCCACGGCCGCTAAGGAACCCTTTAATTAGCTCTATAGTTTTATTTTGGTGCCGGGGTGGTGGCATCTAGCGGTGCGACTAACGCATCGATCTCCGGGGCGAAGAGGCCGCGATAGGTCCCCACGGGTAAGTCCCCGGGTAACGTCAGCGGCCCCACGCCCGTCCGGGTCACCGGCCCGATCAGGCCCGGTAATTGACTGAGCGCGATCACCGCGGCGGCCACGCCCTTGGTGGTGCCCACGATAGTGGTGGTCTGATGGACCGCATCCGGTGTCACGGTCAAAGCTTGCCAGGTCACGGCCGCCTTGAGCGCCGATAAATCGGGCGCCACCGGTCCCGTTAATTGGGCGGTCAGCTGACTGGCCCACCCGATGCGCTGCAAATCGGTCAAGAAGTGGGTATCGTCACTGGCCAAGACCAGCCCCGTGGCCTCCTTAGGCAGGTCCGCTAAGGCGGTCAACTGCCACTGGCGGTCAAACTCGTTGAGTAGACCCCCGAGGCTTCGCGGCGTCGTTGGCGTCAGGTCGTCTTGAAACCCTAACGGCCGGTTAAACACCAAGTATTGCGGTTGCCGACCGGTCACGGCCAACCCGTCGACACAGATGCGATCCGTAGCGGTGACGGCGGTGTGGCCCGTGACCACCACGGCGTCGTTGACGGTCACCCGTTCCTGACGCAACAGGCGTACGATTTGACGGCGGGTCCCCTGATGGTGTTCGGTTAAGTAGTGTTCCAGATTCATCCCGATTTCCTCCTAACGAATGTGCAAACGACGGCGTAAGCCCGCCACCCGTGGTCCCATGATGTCGTCGGCCAACCGGCTGTGCAGCATGGTGTACACGTAGAAATACCCGCCCACAAGAGCGGCGAGAGCGACCACCACAAAACTCATAATCCGGTTGTCCCCCAGTAACCAGGTGCCGGCCCAGACTACGGCTCTGGCCAGACCAAAGGTGATGATCGAGGACAGTAAGATGCCGTTGGTGCGCTTAGCGATCGTGGCGTAGTTAATCCCAAATTGATAATTGAGGGAATGGATGATCAGATAACAGGTCACCAAAAAGCCGATGCCGGTCGCCACTAGCGGGCCAAACGTGCCGAGGAAGTAGACCAGCGGCCATTGCACCACGAACTTCACGACGGTTCCGACCAAGAAATACTTCACCGCCCGTTTGTTTTGCGAAATTCCCTGCATCAGAGCCGACACCACCGTGTACAGGCCCAAAATGATGGACAGGTACGATGAGAACGCCAAGATCGACGCTCCCAAGGCTTCCTGGGCGTGGCCGTAAAAGACGATGTTTAACGGCCGCGCGACCGCCGACATCCCCAAGGCACTGGGAATCATCACGAATTCAAACATCAAAAACGCGTTGGTCAGTTGACTCGAGATCTCCCGCTTGTTCCCCCGCGTATAGGCTTCGGAGAGCAACGGCACCACCGTGATGGCCAGCGCCGAGGACAACGAAATCGTGATCATGATGATCTTGTTGGCGTTCACCCCGAACAGCGCAAATAAGTCGTTCAGATAGGCGTCCGTGTAGTGCCCCGCCGCGTGCATGATGGGCGCAAAGGTGTATTGGTCGATCAATTGGAAGATGGTGATCCCGGCTCCCAGCACGATGAACGGCACGGCCTGGGTCACGATTTCCCGGTATAACTGGTTAGCCGGCACGACTAATTGGTTATTACTGTGTTGGACCAACGACCGGAAATGCCCGCGCCGCCGCCAGTAGTACACGCCCAAAATCAATAACCCACATAAGGCCCCGACCGCCGCGGCTAAGGTCGATTGGGACACGGCCGTGACCCAGTTGCCCTTGAGGACGCGCATGATTAGGAAGGCCGTCACCAGCATGTAGATCACCCGGGCCAGTTGCTCGACGAACTGGGAGATGGCCGAGGGCGCCATTTGCTGGAACCCTTGGAAATACCCCCGCGTCAGGCTCATCGTGGGGATGATCAGAATCGCCCAGGCCAACGAGTGTAGGACCGGCACCAGATTTTGATCGCCCCCGGTAAACAGGGAGGCCCCAAAGAACATCAACGCCGCAATCGCCACCCCGGTCCCGATGGCGATCACCAGGCCCCGTTGGTACAAGCGCACACTGATGCCGTACTCGTTTAAGGCGTTATAGTGCGCGACCTGCTTGGCAATCGCCGAGGGCACCCCCGCAATCGCCGCAATTAAGAAGAAACTGTAAATGTTATACCCTTTGCCGTAGAGGGCGTTACCTTGTAAGAAAAAGGTGCCAAACCAAATACTCCAGGGAATAATGTAGACCGCACCTAAAATTCGCGAAAAAATACTTCCTGCCGTCATCCACGCCGATCCCGCCACCATTTGCTCCTGTGCATCGACACTCTGGTTGCCCGGATTATCAGACTTTGCCGCCATTTGACACCCTACTTTCACTTGGTTAAAATTCGAAGTTTAATGACCCCACCTTCCCCATGAAAGGCGAGGTAATCAAACCAATATTATACCATAGTCGGTGACTTGCAAGCCTCAGCTTCCGGTTAAGTTTTCTGTAACCCTTAAGTAAATCCGGCGAGAAAAGTTGGTTGCCCGGCGACCTCCAATTTACCGAATCGCGTCAACAGTGGTATTCTAGAGTATAGGAAGTCAGTTATTAGACACACTGAGCGTTTTTTAAGGAGGCAGACCAGTATGGCACAAACAGTATCTGGAGCAACTGCTACCCCGAAGATGCAAATGTCCCCGGAGCGTGCACAAGAAGTCATTCAGATGACCAAGCGAATTCGCCATGGATTCCCGGAACTAAAGGACATCCCTGACGAACAGTTGCTCTACGCAACTTGGCGGAGCTTTAAGCGGATCGACCAGACCAGTGATAGTGATTACCACAAGATGGCCAACGTGTTCTTCCGTGAATTTGACCGTCACTTGCTGAATTACCAGTTCTCCAAGGCTGGTGAAGATGACGTGGTTCGGCACCGATTCTTTGCCATCATCACGGAACTGTTTCAATAAAGAAGTTGAGTTTGGACCGGGGCGACCTGGTCCTTTTTTAGTCCCGTCAGATTCGCTAATCGCCTGATAACATTGGCTTTGCGGGGGTTCCCTAATTGCTTCTCAACTGGTTTTTGTAGTAGACTAGTCGCAGTCTTAACGAATGGGGGGATGACCTTGCGTTATCTAGCCTTACTAGGCAGTCACGAGCAAACGGGCATCACGGCCGGCTACCTGCAAGCCGTCCTGACCGCTTTACCCGCCGACGCGCAGGTGGAAACGGTCTTTTTACGCGACTACGAGATTTACCCGGACACACCCGAAAAAACGTGTCCGGCCCTAGATACGCTGGAAGCCAAACTAGCGGCCAGCGATTTTTGGATTATCTGTGCCCCGACTTACTGGGGTGGGTTGCCGGGCGTGATGAAACAATTTTTCGATTGTATGCGGTTTCGGTTAGTGAAGATGAACTCGGTGGGTGACACCTTACCGGGCAACTACAAAAACAAACACTATCTCAGCATGACCACTTGTTTTATCGGTTCCCTGGACAACTTCTTCACCGGCATCACCGACCAGACCTTCGTCACCATCGACCGGGTCCTGACCGGCGCCGGACTGATCAAGGTGGGCGAGTTCGTCGGCACCGGCACCTGGGGCACGGAGACTCCCCGACCGGCAAAACTCGCCGAATGTACCCGCTGGGGCCACAAGATCGCTCACCGACCGCGAAAGGATGATAATACCTTGAAACGTTACCTACTGCTTTTCGTCATGATTGCCGCCATGGCTCTGGTCACCATGGGCTTACAGGCCTGGTGGTTCGGCGTCTTTACGCCCGGCAAATTCTGGCTGACCTATGCCAGCTTCGTCGTGATCTTCTACGTCTTACTGGCGGGTTTGTTGCACTTCTTTACCTTCGTGCGGCACCGGCGGCGTTAGGCTTGGGATGTCCTGATTCAGTGGGCGGGCCAATCACTGGCCGTCTTCTCCCCGATAGGCTATACTGGGGTCTGTCTTAGAAATCAATCAACGATTTAAATGGTCATCTATGTACCCTTTGTTGAAGTTTAATTGTTGTTGTAACTCGTGTAAGCTGGAGGGCCAGTCAGAAATGGGCTCAGGAGTGAAATTTGTGTTGGCTGGCGTCTCCTGCCAGCCTAGACAAAGGCCGGTCTTCAAGACCTGATTTATGGGCTTGAAGCCGTGCCCACTCCGTTCCAGCCCGTTTCTGACTGGCCCGGAGGCGCTGAATCCTCTAAATTAGTCTTTTAAGACAGGCTCTAATCAGCAATTATTGAAGTTTTGATTAAGGGAGGTCCTGACGATGAGTAAACCCACCACGATTCCGACCCGCGACTTGCCGTTTAATTCGACACAACGGGCCCAGGCCAAACAACTAACCACTTTCTTTGGCCCCAACCGACCAACACCCAAGCCAGCTACCAAATAACGTCAAAAATCCCACGATTACCGGAGCGTCCTTCGGTAATCGTGGGATTTTATTTGGCATCAGGCTTAAAACGCAATCATTAGACAACATAATCATTCACTGTCGTTTAATAAACCCAATGTGAGCTGGAGGACCAATCAGCAATGGGCTCAGGGGTGTCGTTTGTCTTAGTCGACGTTTTTCAGTCGGCTTAGACAAAGGTCGGCCTTCAAGACCTGATTTACGGGCTTGAAGTCGTGCCCACCCCGTTCCAGCCCATTGCTGATTGGTCCGGAAGCGCTGAATCCTCTAAATTAGTTTTTAGTTAGCGACGATGTTGACCAACTTACCGGGCACCACGATGACCTTGCGGATGGTCTTGCCATCCACGTGGGTCTTGACCGTGTCGTCCGCTAAGGCGGCTTGTTCGATGCTGTCCTTGTCGGCGTCCTTAGCGACCTTCAAGTGCGCGCGGACCTTACCGTTGACCTGAACCACCATCTCGACGACGTCTTCGACCAATTGCTTCGGGTCATAGGTTGGCCACTTGGCGTAGGCAATCGTGTCGTCGTGGCCCATCAGTGACCACAACTCTTCGGCGATATGCGGGACGATCGGCGAGATCAACTTGACGAAGCCTTCCATGTAGATCAATGGCAGACTGTCCACCTTGTAGGCTTCGTTGACGAAGACCATCAATTGTGAGATGGCCACGTTGAAGCGCATGGCTTCGATGTCTTCGGTCACGGTCTTCACCGTTTGGTTGTAGATCTTGTCCAGCTGGTTGTCGTTGATCATGGTGACGCGATCCCGCAAGTGGTTATTGTCATCGATCAACAAGCGCCAAACGCGGTCCAACCACCGCCGGGACCCGTTGATACCTTCCGTGCTCCACGGCTTGGAAGCCTCCAACGGTCCCATGAACATTTCGTACAGCCGTAAGGTATCGGCCCCGTGTTGTTCCACAATCTCGTCGGGGTTGATCACGTTCCCCTTGGACTTGGACATCTTTTCGTGGTTGGTCCCCAGGATCATCCCCTGGTTGACTAACTTCTGGAACGGTTCCTTGGTCGGCACAACACCCAGGTCGTACAAGAACTTGTGCCAGAACCGCGCGTACAGTAAATGCAAGACGGCGTGTTCGGCGCCCCCAATGTAGAGGTCGACGGGCATCCAGTACTTCAGTTTGTCCGGATCGGCAATCATCTTGTCGTTGTGTGGATCAACGTAACGTAAGAAGTACCACGAACTCCCAGCCCATTGTGGCATGGTGTTGGTTTCACGTTTCCCCTTACGACCGTTCTTATCCACGACGTTGACCCAGTCATCCAGGTTCGCCAGTGGGCTTTCACCCGTTCCCGAAGGTTCGAGTTGCTTAGCAGCCGGCAAACGTAATGGCAATTCGTCTTCCGGAACCAACGTGGTTTCGCCGTCTTCCCAGTGGATAACGGGAATCGGTTCGCCCCAGTAACGTTGCCGCGAGAAGATCCAGTCCCGTAGCCGGAAGTTGACCTGCTTGTGACCCGCATCGTGGGCTTCCAACCAGTCGGTGGCCGCGGTCATGGCTTCGGCCTTGTCCATCCCGTCTAAGAAGTCGGAGTTGATGTGCTTCCCGTCGCCCGTGTAGGCCGCCGTTTGCACGTCCACGTCACTACCGTCTGCAGGCGCAATGACTTGGATGATTGGCAACTTGAACTTCTTGGCGAAGTCGTTGTCCCGTTCGTCGTGGGCGGGAACGGCCATGATGGCCCCGGTCCCGTAGGACGCTAAGACGTAATCACCGATCCAGATCGGTAACTTCTTGCCGTTGATTGGGTTGATTCCGTAGGCCCCGGTGAAGACCCCGGACTTATCCTTGTTCAGGTCGGTCCGTTCCAAGTCAGACTTGCTTTCGATGGCTTCCTTGTAGGCTTGTACGGCGTCGTGTTGCTCCGGCGTGGTGATCTCATCGACCAGCTTGTGTTCCGGTGCTAAGACCATGTAGGTCGCCCCAAACAACGTGTCGGGCCGCGTCGAGTAAACTTCGATCTGCTTATCGGCGTGGTCGGCGATCTTAAAGAAGATGCTGGCCCCTTCGGAACGGCCGATCCAGTGACGTTGTTGTTCCTTGATGCTTTCAGGCCAATCCAGGTCGTCTAGGTCGGTCAACAAGCGATCGGCGTAGGCCGTGATCCGTAAGACCCATTGGCGCATTGGCACGCGGTAAACGGGGTAACCGCCCCGTTCGGTCTTGCCGTCGACGACTTCTTCGTTGGCCACGACGGTCCCACCCATGAAGTCGGGCGCCCAGTTGACCATGATCTTGTCTTCGTAGGCTAAGCCCTTCTTATAGAGTTGTTCAAAAATCCATTGCGTCCATTTGTAGTAGGATTCGTCGGTGGTGTTGACTTCGCGACTCCAGTCGTAGGAGAAGCCTAACGAGCGAATCTGGCGTTTGAAGTTCTTGATGTTGTGCGCGGTAAAGTCCTTGGGGTTGTGCCCCGTCTTTAACGCGTATTGTTCGGCCGGTAAACCGAACGCGTCCCAACCCATGGGGTGTAAGACGTTAAAGCCTTGCATCCGCTTGTAACGGGCCATGATGTCGGTCGCCGTGTACCCTTCGGGATGCCCCACGTGCAGTCCCTGCCCGGATGGGTAAGGGAACATGTCTAAGACGTAATACTTGGGCTTAGTCGTGCTGTCCGAAGCCTTGAAGGTTTCGTTGACCCGCCAGTAATGTTGCCACTTGCGTTCAATAATTTGGTGTTTGTATGCCAAAATGAATCTTCCTTTCCTCTAAGTCCACGTTGTGTCAAAAAAAGCCCCCAGAAATCGCCAATTGGCCAATTTCTGTAGGGCGTTTGAGCGCGGTACCACCTACGTTTTCCCAATGTCTGGGACTCAGTGGCGGATAACGGCGCCAGACGCCCACCTTGCGGCAGAATCACTCGGAGATAAGTTCGCGGATTCAGGTCACGGATTTGCAGCGCCATCCGCTCTCTAAAGGCCTGAAAAATGCTACTACTTCTCGTCAACGTTGAGTGTTACGTGGTAATTGTCCTAATCTTAGCAAACCCCCTAGGGAAAAGCAAGGCGCCACCGGGAGTTTTCCCGGCAAATTCCCCTAACCGATTATGCTATACTTGACTCATCAAATTTATGCTAAAGGACCGATGACTTGTGCCCAAAATTTCCCGTTGGCGCTGGACCCTGACCTGGGGTGCCGGCTTACTTTTTCTCCTTGATCTCTGGGGGATCACGACCCACCAGGCCTGGATTTCGACTATCGATACTAGCCTGATTCACCTGATTCGCCGCCCCGTCTCCGCGAGCGTCACCCAGGGGATGATCGCCATCACCACGGCGGGCAATCCCCGTTGCGTAGTCTGGATCACCCTCCTTCTCCTAGCGGTCTTAGTCATCGCCCGTCGGTTTCGCGCCGCGTTGATGATCCTGATCAACGTGGCCGGTTGGGCCGGTTTGGGCAACACCGTGATCAAGAACCTGGTCCAGCGACCACGGCCGACCGTTCACCGCTTGGTCGCCGCTAGTTCCTACAGCTTTCCCAGCGGCCATTCCATCACCGCCATGCTCCTGTGGGGCGCCGTGATCGTGCTGACCGCCTACTACCTGGCCAACCACCCCGTTTGGAAAACGGTGATCATCGGCCTGGCCAGTTTCTGGATCCTAGCCATCGGGGTCTCCCGGGTCTTCGTGGGGGTCCACTACCCCACCGATGTCTTGGGCGGCTGGCTGCTGGGCTTTTTCTGCCTGACGCTGACCCAGTGGGCGTTGACCCGTAAAGGAAGCGACTTATAATGAATCTCCCGAATGCCTTGACCTATAGCCACACCCTGCTGGCCGACTGCGTGTACGCGGGCGCGACCGTGGTGGACGCCACGGTCGGTAACGGTCACGATACGGTCTTTTTGGCCCAACTGGTGGGGCCGACCGGGCACGTCATCGGTTTCGACGTTCAAGCGGCCGCCCTGCAACGGACCCAAACGCAACTGGTCTTAACCGGGGCCGCCGACCGCGTTGACCTGCACCTGACCGGGCACGAACACGTTGCCGACTACCTCACCCCCACGACCCAGATTGCGGGGGCCATCTTTAACCTGGGTTACCTCCCCGGCGGCGATAAAACGCGGATCACACGGGCGACCACCACGTTAACGGCCGTCCGGGCGCTTCTCCCGCACCTCACCCGGGGCGGCCGCCTACTCCTGATGGTCTACTCGGGTCATCCCGGCGGGGCCGCGGAAGCGACGGCCGTTCACCAATTCTGTACGACGTTGCCCCAGCACGACTACCAGGTGCTCCAATACGGCTTCATCAACCAGATTCACCAGCCACCGTATCTGTTAGCCATCGAACGCCGGTGACTTCTCTTAGAACCTTAAAAGCGTCAGTTCCCACAAGCTTGGGAACTGGCGCTTTTTCTACGTCTTGTCAATGGAAATGTTGTTAAATCAACGATTCATGATAAGAA
>NZ_AZDW01000008.1 GCF_001434115.1 Levilactobacillus zymae DSM 19395 | reverse complement strand
TTTTGAAAAACATGAAAACTGACGACTTTTTTGGAAGGTATGAATAATTCAGGCTTATAAAGGTTTTTTAAAAACTGAATACCTCATAAATACATAGCAAAGGAAGGAATTTCCCGTGAATTCTAAGAAAAATTTTTTAGGGATCGATAGCCCCCGCGACATGGTGCTAGCGGCCCTAGTTGCTGCCCTCTACGTCGTGGTTACGATGGCCTTGCCAGCCCTAAGCTATGGTGTTGTTCAGGTTCGGTTCTCCGAAATGTTCAACCACCTGGTCAGTTTTAACCGGCGCTACATTGTCGCGGTCACGCTGGGCGTCTTTGTGGCCAACATCTTCGGTTCCTCGCTGGGGATTTTGGACGTGGTGACCGGAACCACCCAAACTTTACTGGCCCTATTGGTCATGGATTGGTTGGGACGGTACATCCCTAATAAAGTCGGCAAACTAGTCCTTAATACGGTCGTGGCCGTTTTCTTCATGTGCATGATTGCCTGGGAGTTCGCGTTCATCGCCAAAACCGCCTTCTGGCCAACCTTTTGGGCCAACTGGTTATCCATTGGTGCCGGCGAACTCACCAGCATGGTGGTCGGCGGAATCATCATCTACCTCCTCAGTCTTAAAATCGATTTTACCAAATAACCGAAAACGGCGGCCAGTTGGTCGTCGTTTTTTAGTGGTTTTATCACTAGAACGCCCCGCCACCGGAGCCGCCACCAAAACCACCCGAACTGCCGCCGGAAAAACCGCCGGAGCCGCCCGTAGTGGAACTGGCGCCGCCCGACACCTGGAGTGATCCGGAAATTCCGGAATTAATTGCGTCCCCAAAATCGGCAAACCCGTAGTTTTCGGTGCCGATATAAAAGCCGACAAACCCGGCCGCTAAGGCATCGGCGCCGAAGTCGACCTTTAATTTAGCGATGACCTGTTTGGACAGTCCGAACGCCGCGGCGTAGGGTAAAATATCTTCCCACAGGATGAGATCACCAATTTTAGCGGTGTTGAAGTTCCCAATGTCTTTTAACATCCGGCGAAAACCGCCGATGTCGTTGACCAGGATCAACCCTTCCGCGTTGTTGCGGTCGATGCGCCGGCGCAGTTGCCGCACGCTGACCCACAGCACGATGAGGCCCAGGCCACTCAGGCCGGTCACCCAAGCACTCACGACGGAATTAAGCACCCAGCTCACCCCGGCAGTCAGGACCAGGAGGAGGGTCAACCGCAGGCCGCGCGTCAAATACCGTTGGCGTAGCGCCACGTTATCGGCGTCTTGATAGGGTTCAACATCGCGGTTGACCTCTTCTTGCCACTGGTGGAACCACTTGCCGAGGCGGCCCTGTTGGTCCTTTTTCCCGTACTGTTTCAAATCAGCCAACGTAAACGAACCGTCCTGACCGATGGTTTGAAAACAGTGGGTTAAAAACGAATTATCGAGGTCGGCCTTGCGCGTCAACCGCATGGTCTGGTGCCGCCCCTGCTTCTCGGCGGTCAGGCTCAGTTGCCCGTGACTCGCCGCCAGCAGAATCTCCCCGGTCAGCGCGTTGGTATTCGGCGCCGCTTCATCCACTAACGACTCCGCCACGGCTGGGGCCACGGTGGGCACGTCAAACGAATGCGGAATCGGAATGGGGTGCGGGTAGCGGTTGCCTGGATGCCGGCAGAACCACCGAACATCCAGCCCCGCGACGATCAGGGTCGCAACTACCAGTAAGGCCAAGCTCCCGCCCACTAACCAACGTTGCCGCTGACGTTTGGCGTTGGCCTGTTGGGCCAGTCGTGCCTCTTGCCGCTGGACGGCGGCCTTTTTCTTTTGGGCCACCCGTGGCGCTTGTGGGGTCACACTAGTAGGAAAGAGTAAGTGACTCTCCACGGCCGTTTTTGCGGCGACCTGCGGAACGGTCAGCGTGACCCGTCCCCGTTGCCGGTCGACCTGGGTATGCCCGGTCAGTGGGCCGTGCGTCCAGGCCTGCAGCTGGGTAAGCCGTGTGGCCGGCAATTGCAGGGTAACTTTAACCTGACGCAACGGGACTTCCCAGCCGGTCCCAATCACTTTCCAATTCAATTCGGCGGTGTCCGCGTAGTTCGTGACCACGCCGGTCAATGCCAGGTGATACGTGACCCGTAAGGTATCCCCGTCCGTGACCGGCCTGTAGACCTTGGCCTTCAAGCGTTCCGCTGATTGGGTCAGTTGATAGGTATTGGTCGCCCCCGTTGTCGCGGCGGAAACGGCCCGGGACGGCTGCCCATTCAGTTGGGTGGTCACCCCCGTCAAACGGCCGCCCTTGATTCCCCGTAAATCTTGAACCACGAAGACGCCGTGATAGTCATCGTCGAACTGATAAGTCACGTGTTGCGTGAGGTTCGCGTTGCCATTTTTATGTAAGTCAATCTGGGTTCGATACGCCGAAATTCGATAATCGGCGTGGGCGGTCACGGGAGATAAACTCCCCACCACGACCAATCCCAACAGAACCCATCCCCAGTACCAAAGCTGTCGCATGTTAGCCCCTCCTCCATTCGCGTTTAGGCATCAACAGTCCCTATTAGTGTAGCATAGTGCCCATACGTTCCCCAGCAAAAAAGGCCACCGTTTGGGTTAAACGGTGGCCCCCTTCACACATTTTGTTAGAATCTGCCAAAAAGCCTAACGCCCACCGGAAAACCCCATTTTCCGGCCTCAATCCGGTCGTTAGTCCAGTTCGTCAGCACCCATAGAATACACCCGCACCGTAGTAACACCAACTAATTTGCCTTTATAAAATTGGCGACAATAGGCGCGAAGCGGTTTGCTTGAACTTCAGATACAACGACTGCTGGTCGAATTTCTCCGGCGTAATCAGCTCGCTGTGGGTCATGTCGATCTTGAAAATGTTTTCGAGTTGCGTGGCAATCTGTTCGTCATAAACAAACGCGTTGATTTCGAAATTTAACTTAAAGCTCCGGTAATCCATGTTCGCCGACCCCACGGAGGCCAACTTGCCGTCGACCACCATGGTCTTGGCGTGAATGAAGCCGTTATGGTAGTAGTAAATTTTCACGCCGTCGTTCGCTAACTGCCGGGCATAGTACTGGGTCGCCCGGTACACGAAGGCGTGGTCGGGCTTGTCCGGAATCATGATGCGCACGTCGATACCGGCCATGGCCGCAATCCGCAGTGAGTCCAAGACACTGTCGTCGGGAATCAGGTACGGCGTCTGAATCCACAAGCTCTTCTCGGCCGTCTGGATCATCCGCATGTAGCCCATCTTGATCTGTTGGAGGTCGGAGTCCGGACCACTCGACACAATCTGCAAACTAGTTTCCCCCTTCACCGTCGTCAACGGGAAGTAGCGCGAATCAATCTCGCGGTCGTTAAAGGGATGGTCGCGGTCCGTGGCGTTCCAGTCGAGCATGAAGCGCGCCTGAAGTGAGAAGACCCCGGACCCGATGATCCGTAAATGGGTGTCGCGCCAGTAGCCGAACTTTTCCTTGCGGCCCAGGTACTGGTCACCGATGTTAAAGCCCCCGACGTAGCCGACCCGGCCATCGACGGTCACAATCTTCCGGTGATCTCGGAAGTTCAGCCGAAAGTCGATGACGGCCGACCGGGTGCCCAGGAAGGGTTCCACGTGGCCGCCGACGTCCATCAGGGGTTTAAAGAACCGTTTCCAGGTCCCCATCGAGCCCCACGGGTCATAGATCACGCGGACTTCGACCCCGGCCTTGGCCTTTTGCACCAAGAGGTCTAAGATCTCGTTACCGATGCGGTCGTTATAAAACGTATAAAATTCGATATGCACGCTGGAAGTGGCCTGTTCGATGTCTTCCATCATCATCCGGAAGAGGTCGTGGCCGTCCGTGATCACCTGCACCTTGTTTTGGCGGGCCAAAAAGGCCTGATCGGTCGACATGAACATGTTGACCATGTTGATGACCGAATGGCTGATGCGGTCGGCCGGCATGATTTGTTTGCCCAGCTTTTGGCGCTGCTGTTGTAACCGTTCGTCCAGCTGCATCGCGACCTGATGTTGCAGACGAAACATCCGGCCCTTCGGCAACTTTCGGCCAATGAACGCGTAGGCGATGAACCCCACGATGGGGACCAAAACCAGCACCAACATCCAGGCCCAGGTGGCGGCGATATCCCGTTTCTCACGGAACACCGTCAGAAAGGCCAACACCGCGTTTAGGATAATGATGGCCTCAATAATCGCAGAAATACTCAAGTTAGCTCCTCCTTCACTCTTTGTCCTTTTCATCATACGCCAAAACCGGTAAATGTCTTTACTTTTTTTTAAGTTTTGAATCGTCTACAATAGGAATAATTCTTAAGGGGGTTCAAGCAATGTTGACTCACGGTATCACCCTCTTGGGCGGTCTCCACGGAACCAGTCCATTTCGGGTCTTTCACTGGATTTTTCGAGAAAATCCGATGGTGGGGGTCATTCTCCTCGTCGGCATCGTGTTGTATTTAATTTACCGGTACGCTAATCGCCGGTAGTCCCACTATGCGGACTAAAAAGGGTTCCCCAGAATCAACGCGATTCTGGAGAACCCTTCTTAATTAATCATAATGGATTAAAAGGCTGCGGCCGGGTCACCCGTCTGGCTGTAACCCGTGTCGTAATCAATTTTAACGCCCGCCTGAATGTTGAAAATGTAGACGTTATAGCTAATATCTTTGGTTTCGATCGATTGGGCCTGCATGTGCACGCCGCGAGCGACCAGTTCGTTACCGCGAAAGACCGGTTGGACCTGGTAGCGCACGTGGTCACTGGGGTGTGTCCGCAGGTAACTGGCCACCGGATTCTCGTAAGCCGTCATCCCCGGATCGTTGAGCGACCGCGTCCCGGTCATCAAGTTCTTCCAATTATTATTCTGGCCCGTCAATTGATAACCAATCAAGTGGCAGCGGTTATACAGGTAGCCGCGCTTGCCGTTGACCGTGTAGGATTTGTTGTGCCACCCCGTGGGCGTCACGTTGAGCGGTTGGCGCTTGGCGGTCGGCATGATGCTCTTACTCAACATGGCGTTGGCCGTGGTGACCCGGTTCAAGCTGTCCAGGTTACCGTAACTTTGCCAGGCTCCTTTCTTTAACGACAGGTCGTTACTGGAAAAGGTCGGTCGATTGTGGTTGACCGCCACGATTTGCGTCCCCTGATATTTCTCTTGCGCTAGCGCCTGGGTCGCCACCGATTGCTTGGGCGTGGTGGTGGACCCACTCGACTTCCCCGCCACCTGGTTGATGACCTGACTGGCCTGGTCCGTAATTTTTCGGGCCGTCGGGTTGCCCTGACCGCTCAGACTGCCGACCAGGCCCACTAAGACTAATAAAATCGCCCCATAAATGGAGAGCGACGTGCCACGACGACGGCGACGACGTTTACCCATTTCTAATTCCTCCCTCAATTCTCTGCACTGTGTCCCCATTTTACCAGAAAAAGGCGAACAGTTGTGCGCCTTTTCGGGGCGAAATTGTCAACGGAACTTAATCTTTTTTTAACGCCCTGGCCGCAAACCGACCGCGGAGGCATGCTATACTGGTCTGGGATGAGGAAAGATTCAGCAAACACGGTGTACCGTGTGATTATTTTTAATGAGGTGAATTAATCATGAAGAAAACCCGGATTTATGCGACCATCTTGAGTCTCGTCGCCCTAGTTACCATCGGGTTAGCTGGCTGCAGTAAGAGCAGTCAATCCGGCAGCAATCAACAAGCTAGCTTTAAGAACCAAACCACGAAGAAGAGCGACGTCAAGTCGACCATCACCAAAACGAAGCAACTCTGGTACGTTGCCGGTGGCGTGAACGCCAAGAGTAACTCCGGCCTCGAAGCCTACCGGTTCAACAAGAACGGCAAGGCCACGGTGTACAACGTGGATAAGTTCTACAAGACCTACAACGCCGCTAAAAAGGCGAAGGCCCTGAACAAAGCTGGCTCCTTGAAGGCCACCTTCACCACCAAGGGCAACAAGACCGTGATCAACTTTAAGGGGAAACTTTCGGGCATTCCGATGACCCAGAAGTTCACGGTCAAGAAGACGTTAACGGGTACCAACAAGTCTACGGGCTTAAAGGTTGCCGGTTACCACATTGACCGCGATGTCGATGAAGACGTGACTAACGCTGTCTTGGTCAAGATCAACAACTAATTTAAATTTGATGAGCAGACTCGCCACGGTGAGCCTGCTTTTTTTAACCAGAGCGTTTCACTGACAGCGGTTACAATTTGCGGTATGATGGGGCCAAAAGGAGCGTGATTTGTATGCTGTCACACCATTATTTGACTCCCCTAACGCCCGCCGAACTAGCCGAGGAACGTCAGGCCTGCTACGCCTTAGTTCACGACTACCCCTGGCTAATTCCCGTGACCGTGGCTGCCGGGGCCTTCCCCGCGGTCGTAGCCGCCCACGGCTTCTGGAAGAACCGTCAGCTCAAAAAGCAACTCCAAATCGAACGCGAAAAGACGAAGCAATTGACCTTGCAAGCCAAAGCCCCCACAAAACGGTTGGGCGGCCATCACTAGGTTTTCTAAACGACGGATCTACCGTCGTTTTTTTTGATTAAAGTCTGTCTTAAGAGAATTCAGCGCCTCCGGGCCAGTCAGAAACGGGCTGGAACGGAGTGGGCACGGCTTCAAGCCCACAGTTCAGGTCTTGAAGACCGACCTTTGTCTAGGCTAGCAAAAAGCGCCAGCCAACACAAACTTCACTCCTGAGCCCATTTCTGACTGGCCCTCCAGCTCACATGAGCTATAACCGTCATTAAACTGAGTTCTTTTCATCAAAGGGTAATGGATGACCATTTAAATCGGTGATTGAGTTTTAAAACAGATTCTAATTCGAGACCCAGCAATCGCCCACCCAATAAAAATTTTATATTTTAGCTCACAAAACTCGCCATCCCGTAAGACCAGTCATTCCAAGGGATGAGCGCCCCTGTCGTGATGGCAAGGGTTTCAAAAAAATCGAACTATTTTCACATTTTATCTTGTAAGCCTTTTCGGTTTGTGATAGCCTGATTCATGTTGCTAAAACGTTTTACATACGAGTTAACCCTTAGACAAGCGGTTGTTTTAACGAACAATCGGCCTTGTAAAACGATTTACATCTGACCAGTACCGACACTTAAATTCTAAGCTACGGAGGAATGCGTTTATGAAGAAAACCACTGTGATCAACTCAGAACTCTCAACCGTTATCGCTGGCATGGGCCACATGGACTGGCTCAGCATCGGTGACGCCGGCATGCCAGTTCCTATGGGCACCAAGAAAATCGACTTGGCCTTAACCAAGCAACTGCCGAGCTTCTTAGACGTTTTGAAGAACGTTTTAAGTGAACTCGAAGTCCAAAAAATCTACCTAGCCGAAGAAATGAAGACCCAAAACCCAGAACAATTACAGGCCGTGAAGGATTTAATGCCCAACGTTGACATCGAATTCATGCCCCACAGCCAATTGAAGAAGGACTTAGCGCAAACCCACGCCTTCGTGCGGACCGGTGAAATGACGCCCTTCTCCAACATCATTTTGGAATCCGGCGTAACCTTCTAATTTTATTTTTTTACGTTTACGTATAACGTTTTACCTAACTAAGGAGTGAACTTTTACTATGCAAGCCACCGAAACAAGCACCAAGCACGGTTGGACCCAGCTCGCTGACGGGTATTTAAGCAAGACCCCGTTGTTCCAATTCATCCTGGTCTCCTTAATCTTCCCACTGTGGGGAACCGCCGCTAGTTTAAACGATATCTTGATCACCCAGTTCAAGACGGTCTTCCAATTGAACGATGCCGCCACGGCCTTCGTCCAAAGTGCCTTTTACGGGGGATACTTCTTAATCGCGATCCCCGCTTCATTAATTATTAAAAAGAACAGTTATAAATTTGCTATTATGACCGGTTTAATCTTCTACATCGTCGGGTGTGGGCTGTTCTTCCCCGCTTCCCGAGTAGCGACTTACAGCATGTTTCTGGTCGCCATCTTCGCCATCGCGATTGGCCTGAGTTTCCTGGAAACCTCGTGTGATACTTACAGTTCCATGTTGGGACCGAAACAGTTCGCCACCATGCGGCTGAACATCTCCCAAACCTTAGTTCCATTAGGGGATATCATGGGAATCGTCTTAGGGAAATACTTAATTTTCGGTTCCGTGGGCAACTTATCCGAAAAGATGAGCACCATGCACGGTGCCGCCCGGATCGCCTACGGGGAACAAATGCTGCAACTGACCCTGCGGCCTTACAAGTACATCCTGATCGTGTTGATCGTGATGTTGGTCATCTTCGCGTTGACCCCAATGCCCCGGGCCAAGGCCACGGCACAATCTACCGCTGCTGTGGAAGCCGAAGAAGAAAAGCCTAGCCTGGTCGAAACCATCAAGTACCTCTCCCATAACAAGCGTTACATGAAGGGGGTCTTGACCCAATTCTTCTACGCCGGCGTGCAGACCACAGTTTGGTCCTTCACGATTCGGTTGGCTTTGAACCTGGACAACAAAATCACGGATAGCGCCGCTTCGACCTTCATGATCTACAGTTACATCGCCTGGTTCGTTGGGAAGTTAGTGGCCAACGTCTTCATCAGCCGCTACTCCATCACCCGCGTGTTGACCTGGTTCTCCCTGTTAGGGACCCTGTCGCTGGTCGTGACCTTCACGATTCCAAGTATGATCGCCGTTTACACGGCCATCTTAACCAGCTTCTTCTTCGGTCCTGAATGGCCAACGATTTACACCCACACGTTGGACGCCATCACCGAAAAGAAATACACCGAAACTGGTGGTGCCATCATCGTTATGGCCCTGATTGGTGGCGCGATTATCCCCGCCATCCAAGGGTTGGTCTCCGACATGACCGGTTCGATGCAGTTCTCCTTCATCGTTCCTACCATCGGTTTCCTGATCATCACGCTCTACTTCTTCTTCGAACACCGCTTCGAAGTTAAGCATCCCGAACTGATGCAAGAACACTAATTTAACTCTGAAAGCCCGTTACCCAGCCGGTAACGGGCTTTTTTAGCGTCAGATTTTCCCCGTTTTCATGGTTAGCCGGGAATAAAATTTTTTTGAATTCTTTGATTTTAAATATATTAGTTTTTATCTATTAATATAATAATTTTTATAGGTTAACTGATAGATTAGGACCGACTAACCGTCAATATTCTAGGATAAACTAGTCAAAACAATTAGAAAAAAGTAATCTAAAGCCCTTTTCACGCGCTTTTCATACTCAATAACATTATTCTAATAATTTACATTATTTAGCCGTTAATTTTCTTCACACTTTCTTCACAATTAGCCGTTATGCTACGGGTATACCAAAAACCTAATTAACCAACCTTTTTTCATTTTATCCACCAATAAAATGAATCCCGTTCTAACCAAACGGGCCGACCGCCTCCTAACCAGGGGCGGTTTTTTTGGTTGCACAGTCAGCACGCCGCCGGGGAATCCCCTAGCGGCGTGAGTTGATTTCTACGACGAAACACCTTACTCCCGCCGTAACCGGGCGGGATGGCGGCGGTCCTTTTGCCGGTAGTAGTCCCGAGCAAAGTCGACCAGGGGCCGAATCGCCACGACAGTGATGGTTCCGGGCGCCACCGTGATGCGCTGGACCGCCTGGGGGTGCGCCTGTTCGAAGCGCGCACCCAGGGCGTTAAAGTCGTCGTAGGGTTCCAACGCAACGTTTTTAAACGGGACCCACACCGGCCGGTCGTTCTGCCAGACGGGGGCCTCCTCGGTGAACTGGGGCCGGTTGATGGTCGACTCGGCCAGATGCAGGACCGTGCAGCTCGCGTAATCGGTGCCCAACATCACGACCTTGCCGTCTAACGCATACAGCTTCTGTAAGGGGCTGGCGGGGCCGAACGGCAAATCATAGGTCGTGGTCTCGCAAAGCTCTACGCTATTTTGCCCCCAGGCGCACAGCGAATACAACGGGTGCCCGCTACGCACGGTCCCCGGTAAGGTCCGAAAATACTCCGGGGTCTTGCCGATAAAGTGTGTCGGACTGAGCCGCCGGTCGAACGGCGGCATGCTGGCGCGAATCCGTTGCACCGCCGCGGGTGAGGCCGCCGGGGCTTCCCAGTAGCTGGGATCCGAATAGTCGGCGGTCTGGGCGGGCATCACCAGATTGCCCTGCCGCAAAACGCGTTTTAAGACCGACACCACGGTCTGTTCACCGCCGGGAATGTAGCCAAATTGGCTTAACGAGGTGTGGACCAAACAGCTATCCGTCTCCCGCAAGCCCAATGCCAGCAACTGATCTTGTAATTCTTGGGCGGTCACCACCGCCGTGATGGGTTGTTTTTGCCATGCCGACATGTCATCATTCTCCTTTACAAAAAAGCGCTGGCGCCTGAGCGTCAACGCTTCGATTAGCTTAGTTAATTCAACGAATCCCAGGCCGGTAAGGTTTCCGGCGTGGTGGTCAGGATGGCGCGTTGTTCCGGCGTTAAGAAGCGCTTGTGGACCACGACTTCGTAGACGAAATCGTCCATCCAGTCGTCGGTCATCACGAAGTAACCCTTGTCGCCGTTCTTCTCACCCCAACTATTTTCGACCTTCCACCGCGTGGATTGATCATCCACCAGATCCACCCCGGTAAAGGTCATGGCGTGGGAAACTTCGGCTTCGTGATATTCCAGACGTTGGGCCTTGGTCAGGCTCAAATCGACGCCGAACAAATCGGCGGTCTGGTAGAGGTGACTGTCGAGAAAGCCCCGTTCACGGCTCATTTGTTGGAGCACGTCGTTACCGAACCACACCGTTTCTCCGGACTGTAACTGCGCGATGGTGGCTTGTTTCAGGTCCGCCATCGGCAGGTTCAGGAAGGTGATGTGCTTACCGCCCACCACATTGTCCTGACTCGGCAACGCGTAGAGCTTGTCGTAGGCCTTGTCCGGCGAGTTCGATAAGACCACGTAATCGTCCAAATCGACGTCGAAGTACTTGGTAAAGAAGTCCTGGGGCGTCAGGTTGGCGTCACGGTGATACTGGTGCTTGTCGTCCTTATATTCGAGGTCAAACGTGGTTGGCGGTTCGCCGATCGAGTAAGCCGCCATCCGGTAAACTTCGCTCAACGCGGTCTTGCGGGCCGTCGCAATCTCCGCGTCGGTGGCGTGATTGGCCACCAACTGCCGTAAAGTCACGGCGTCCTTTCGGAGTTTCAAATCCAACGCCGCCGCAAACCCGGTGGTATCGTTAGTGTTAAAGGATTCGGGCATGGCACTGGTTGGGACCACGCCGTACTTTTGGACTAACGAAGCGCCCATGGCCCACTGACCGCCGTCTTCTCCCGGCCGGGCTAAGTAGAAACTGACTTCCCGATCATCGGCTGGTCGGTCGGCCGTGCGGAGAATGTTGTCGTAGAAGATGTTGGCCCGTTCGATCTTGTCCCAGAAGAACAGGTAGCTTTGGGAGAGTTCGAAATCCTTAACGTTGTACTTCGCGGCAAATTGGTGCCGTAACGTGTTTAACGTGGAAAACAGCCAGCAACGACCGGAATGTTTCTGGTTGGACACCTTACCCGTATCCAATTCCACGGAGAAGGTCCGATTCAAGCGCACGTTGGCGTCTGGGTCCTCGGAAGCGGCTAAGACCCCACTCTTGCGAACCGCGCGACTGATGACTTCGTGGGCCGGTTGCTTGACTAAGTCGGCGTGCAGCGCCGCTAAATCGGCCGGCGTTAACGCCGAATTCGTTTGTGTTTCATCCATAAACCCAATTCCCTCTTTCAGTTAAAATGAGAGTTCTCATAATAATCTCATAATGAATATTTTCATTCTAAGCCTTTCCCCTGACGAACGCAATCACCCCGACCAAAAAAGTGACTAGTTGCGACTAGTCACTTTTTTTCATGAGAATATTTATTTCGGCGCCAATCCCTGATCCAAGAATTCAATCAGGTACGGGATTCGCTGATCAAACAGCGCAAAGTCGCCCTGTAAGTTGGCGCGCATCACGTTAGTCAGCATCGTGCCGATGATGAATTGACACACCATATCATTCGGTAACGCGGTCAATTCGTGTTGCGCCCGTAGCTGGTCGAGGATGGGATACAACGTTTTTTGAATGATGGGACCCGCATTTTGGATCACCGCTTGTCGCAAATCTGCTTGAATCAGCATTTCATTGATCAGCACTTTGCCCACTTGCCAGTTTTCCGCCAGAAAGGCCGCCCGATTTTTAATCAGTGCCGCGAGCAACTGGTGGCGCGTCAGATCCTGCATGGTCGCCACCTGCTGGGCAAACTCGCCCATTAAGCGCGGCAACACAGTGGTCACCATTGGCTTCAGTAGCGCCGCCAACAATTCGTCTTTGGTCTTGTAGCGTCGGTAAACCGTGCCTTCAGCCACGCCCGCGCGGTCCGCAATCTGTTTGGTGGTGGTGTTGGCGAAGCCCTGCTCGGCAAAGAGCGCGAGGCTGGCCGCCAACACCTGTTTTTGTTTGGCCGGAATCTCGTGATCCTCGGCCATGACCTGTTCAAAGGCCGTCCGAATATCCGTATTTTTTACCATTTTAAACCCTCCGATAGCGTTTCAACCCGACCACGTTGAGGGCGGTAAAGACTACCGCAAAGAGGAGCAGGATCCAAAGGTCCCCGCTCACGTCGCCCAGGCTAAAGCCACGGGTCGCAACGTTCATCAACGCGTCTCCTCCATAATACAACGGGAAGATGTGAGCGAGCCACTGTAACCAATCGGGCATGGTCGCAATCGTGATGATGCCCGAGAAGAAGACCTGGGGCACGATCAGTAACGGAATGAACTGGACCATTTGGAATTCCGAGTTGGCAAACGTCGAGATGAAGATTCCCATCGATAACGCCACCATCGCCAAGAGGAAGTTGATTAGCAGGATGAGCCAGACGCTCCCCAGCATGTGGACGTTAAAGACCGTCAACGCGAAGGTCACCGTGATGATGGTCTGAATCACCGCAAAGATCCCGTAACCCACCAGGTAGCCGGTGATGATTTCGCCCCGGCGCACCGGTGTGGCCAGTAACCGGGTCAGCGTTCCCGTGGTCCGTTCGTTTAACAGGGAAATCCCCGAAATCAGGAACACGAAGAAGAACACAAAGAACCCTAACAGGACCGGCAAGAAGGTATCAAAGAACGTCGAATCGGCGTTCCCGTACAGGTAATGGCTGGTCACCGTATAGTTGGGCGCCGCCTTAGGCTTGGTCGTGGCCCCAACCGTTGCCGTCTGCCCACGCGTTGTGCCCTGGGCCGCTTGGAGCTTCTGCTGTTGAGCCATCACGGTCTTTAAGACCTTGGCCTGTTGCTGCAGGACCCGCTTCTGGGTCTTAGTGGCCGCGACGAGTGCTTGGACTTTTAGCTTGGTGACGCCGCCCTGCAAGGCCTGCTTGACCAGCGCCGTATCGCTGGGCTGGCTGTTCGAGTAGGTCACCGTCAGCTTGCCGTCTTGTTCGTGGATAAACGCCGCCAAGTTGTGCTGGCGAATCGTCGTCTTGGCGTTGGCGTGATCGCCATAGGCCGCCAGGTCCGTGTGCTTGTTTTTGAGGGCCTTGACCAGGCTGGTGTTGACGTTGCTGACCCCGATCTTCGCCACGCTGGTCGAGTTGTTCTGGAACAGAAAATACATCAACGACAGGATAAACAGCGGTGCGATGAACATCAACGCCAAGGTCCGTTTATCCCGTAACATTTCGCGTAACACGCGTTTAACGATCGCTATGGTTCTCATCTTGGAGCCGCCCCGCTTTCAAAAAGACTTGTTCAATCGTCTCCACCGTATACTCCCGTTTCAAATCGGCTGGGGTCCCCTGCGCTAACGCGATGCCCTCGCGAATCAGCATCAGTTCGTCACACCGTTCGGCCTCGTCCATCACGTGAGTGGTCACCAGGATGGCCTTGCCGTGTTGCTTGAGGGTCCGCAGTTCCGCCCAAATCTGCTGCCGCAGTTCGGGGTCGATGCCGACCGTGGGTTCGTCCAAGATCAACAGGTCGGGGTCGGCAATCAGCGCGATGGCTAAGGACAACCGCCGCTTCATCCCCCCGGAGTAGGCGCTGACCCGCCGATCCAGCATCTCGGTCAAATTGACCACTTGGGCCACGTGCGTGATGCTACTGGTCAACGCGGGCCCCGCGACACCCATCAGTTCGCCGAAGAACCGTAAGTTTTCCCGCGCCGTCAACGTCTCGTATAACGCATCGCTTTGGGCCATGTAGCCAATCTTCTGCATGATCTGCCGGTTAGGCATCTCGGTCCCTAAGACCGTGGTGGTGCCGGAATCGACCTTTTCCATCCCCAGAATCGCCTTGACCAGGGTGGTCTTCCCCGCCCCGGACGGACCAATCAGCCCCATCACGCGGCCGGCTGGCAAATCCAAACTAATTTGTTTTAAGACCACGTTGTCGCCAAACCGCTTGGCCACGTCGCGGACATCAATCATGGGTTGCGTCATCCTTCTCACGTCCTTTGTTATTTATGTAAGTGAGTGCTCACTCATTTATGGTTTTATCATAAGGCGGGTGACCGCTAAAGTCAACCCGCCTCACTCGATTATCTTCTAGTCTGCTGATCCGGGGTTCTCGTTAGCCACGGCCCGCAAGGCTAACTGGCGAATCTGCGCCACCAGTTCGTCGTGCTGTGCGACCGGGATATCCGCTAACAACTCATCGGCCACACCTTGGCGTAGCTTCACGATTTCCGGATAGAGTTGTTCGCCTCGGCGCGTCAGGGAAAGTTCGTAGACCCGTTTATCACTCTTGGACTGCCGCTTGCGCACGTAACCCAGGTTGACCAATTGGTTCACGGCCCGGGTCACGTTACTGGGGTTCAGATAGGTCAGGCTGATCAACTGATCCTGCGTCATGCGCGGTTGTTCGTGCAACCGCAAGATGTAGTAATACATGCTGGCGTTCAGGCGGTAAGGCTGTAGCCGGCGATCCAAGGCAATCCGCGTATAGCGATTCGCGATCGATAACCATTTCAAGATATCCGAATCATTTGCCGGTGTGACCATGGTCTCCCAGCCCCCTTCGTTAAAATTACGTGCGCAAGCATATACTAATTAGGGCTAAAAGTCAAGCAACCCCTTAACCACTCACGCCCGCAATGACCCCGCCCTAAGACCAAAAAACGCGGTGACCCGGGAATCGACTCCCGCACCACCACGTTTCGCATTCAGAAGGCTACCGAATTAACGTTAGCCCGTTTCGTCTTGGTTGAGGTCCAGAATGGCACTTTGACCACGCCAACGACCTTATCCTTGTCCACAAAGCCCCAGTAACGACTGTCGTTAGACACGCTCCGGTGATCCCCTAAGACAAAGTACTTGCCCTTAGGCACCACGGTGACCTTCTTGCCCTTGGCCCAGCCGTTTTGCTTCGAGATGCTGGCCAGCGTCCAGTTACCAGTTCCGGAAGTCCGTTCGGCTTCACTGATGAAGCTTTGCTTGACCTTCTTATTGTTGATATAGATGTAGCCGTTCTCGCTCTTAACCTTGTCACCGGGTAACCCAATCACCCGCTTGACGTAGTTGGTGTGCGTCTTGGCCGACGGGTCTTCCCCGTACGCGTCAAAAACGATGACACTCAAATGCTTGATTTTCGCCGGTTTATAGGCGATGACCTTTTCGGCGTTGTCCAGGTTGGGCTCCATCGATGGTCCGTCAACCTTGACCCGCGTGAAGACGTACTGCTTGATCAATAACGCCAGTGCTAACCCGATCAGAATGGGAATAACCCAGCTCATAACTTCCTTTGTTTTCTGCATAGTGTAGCTCCTTATAATCCTCGCAATTAATTTTACGCAATAGCGGTCATTATCAACGGCCACTACCGAATTAGAGTAAGTTTAACTGTCTTTAATCTTACCATTTACAACGTAAAATACCCACTTTTTAGCTGAAATTAATCTTTTTGTGAAGATTCTGACCGGACTAGACCAGTATTAACTTGCAAATTCCCCGGTTTCCCCTGATAATAGCCAATAGCTGTCTGAAACGGCCGCCGGCATCACCTAAATTTTTACGGCGGGTTAGAGTCTATCTTGAACATCTTCACTAAGCGCTTCCGGATCAGTCAGAAATGGGCTGGAACGGGGTGGGCACGGCTTCAAGCCCACAGACCAGGTCTTGAAGACCGGCCTTTGTCTAAGCCGACTAAAAACGTCAGCTAAGACAAACGACACCCCTGAGCCCATTTCTGACTGACCCTCCAGCTCACACTGGCAACAATGGCAACTTTAAGGAATTCCTTCCAGCTACCTAATTATACTATTCGTTTAATCAATCATCGTTTCAAGCCATCAAGGTACCCCCATAGGTAGCCCCATATATTCAACCTAAACGCCGGAGGGTGACCCGTTTTAACCTAACTCGTATTACGATCATAAAATTACATAACTATTCCATTACTTCTTCGAAAGGGTGACCGCTTTGAACGCTTCACTATCGCGCGGCCGGCAAATCTGGCTCACGCTCCTATTGGGAACCGTGAGTGCCACCGGTCCGCTTGCTATCGACCTTTACTTACCCGCCTTACCGCAAATGCGGACGCAATTCATGACCAACGCCTCACTGATGCAACTGAGCATCACCAGTTGTCTGGTGGGCCTGGCGTTAGGCCAACTCATCGCCGGACCGTTATCCGACCAACACGGCCGCAAGCATCCCCTGGTGATTGGGTTTATCGTCTTTGGCCTGGTCTCTTTAGCCATCGCCTTCATCCACTCGATCACCCTGTTGATTACGCTACGCTTCATTCAGGGAATCGCCGGGGCGACCGGTCAGGTGATTGCCCGCGCCGTGGCCCGTGACCTGTTCAGCGGTAAGAAACTCACCCGGTTTTACGCCATGCTGAACACCGTCAACGGGGTCTTCCCCATCATCGCGCCCATCATCGGAGGCTTCATGATTCGCTACGTCGACTGGGAAGCCATCTTCGTTTTGCTGGCGCTCATTGGGTTAGCCATCGCCGTGGCCGTCTTCTTCGGCCTGCACGAAACGTTACCGACCGACCAACGACAGGCCGGCGGTTACCGGGCCTCGTTCGTGGCCATGGGACACTTCTTCACCCAACCGGCTTTTTGGCCCATGATCGTGGCCACCGGCCTGGTCTACGGGGGACTGTTCAGCTACATTTCGGCCTCGACCTTCGTCTTTCAAAGTGGTTTCGGCCTACCGCCACAAACCTTTAGTCTTCTGTACGCCTTTAACGGCCTGGGTATCGTGGTCGGCAGCAACCTGCCCGCCCGGTTAGCCAAGCGCTATTCCAACCGGCAACAGTTGACCGGCCTGCTGCTAGCCGCAATGGGCGTCAGCGCCGTTCTACTGGTCTCACTCCTCTTCCCGGCCAACGTCTGGCTAGTCATCGGGTTGGTCTTACTGATGGTCATGCTGATTGGCGCTTTGCTAACGCTGACCGTGACCGTCATCATGGACCAAGCGGCGCAAAACGCCGGGAGCGCTTCGGCCGTGATTGGTCTGGCGCAAAACGCCTTCGGGGGCCTGGCTTCCCCGTTAGCCGGGATGTCCGGGAGCTCGTACGCGGCCATGGCCATCATGCTGTTCGTCTGCAACGCCGGGGCGTACGGCCTCACGCGTTTCCAACAACGTCACGCTTAATCTCAAAACGACCCGCACTACCCATGACGGTAATGCGGGTCGTTTTTTCATTTCTGATAAAGAAAGACCAGGTGCTGCGCCGTCGACCGCGCCGCGCTGAACCGGTAGTCCGGGTGGTCGAACTGGCGAATACCCGCTACGTCGGTGACCTGGTGTTCCGCGAGGTACCGGACCATCGCCCCGCGGGCCATCTTGGCGAGCGTGGCTTTGACCTTGACCCGGTCCCCCACCAAGCTTCCAAAGGTTACGTCGATCAGTTGATCGTTAGCCGTCAGATACGGCGTAATGGCCTTAGTGTATTCCTGCGAGGCCAGGTTCACGATGGGCCCTTGTTCGTGCCGCAAGGCTTGGTACAGCCACGCACCCCAAAAGGCGTACAGGTCCTTGGCGCCGGCCACCGCCAATTTCGCCTGCATTTCCAACCGGTAGGGCACCACCCCGTCGAACGGTCGTAAGATGCCGTAGAAACCCGACAAGATTCGCAGGTTCGCTTGCACGTAAGCCAGCGCCGGGGCCGTAAATAAGTCGGGGGCCATGTACTGGTACTGAATCCCACTGTAGGCGATCAACGCGGGGGTCAGGTCGCGGGTCAAGTCGAGCCGCTGCAGCCAGTCGTAGTTGGGCCGGGCCAACTTATCGCTGCAGTGCCACAGCGCCTGTGCCTGCGGGTACGATAATTGGCGTAAGGCGGCCAGAATCTGCCGGGTCTGCGCCAGGTATTCGGGCTGGTCCCGCACAGCAAAGTCGTCGGGCGCCACCACCATCTTCTTCGCCGGTGCAATGATAATCTTCACGTCAGTCGCCTCCTTAGAGGTTCAGAATACCACAAAATTGGGCTCGCGATCGAAAAGCGCCCAGGGAGGTCCCTAGGCCCCAGGCGCCAATCGTTAAGTTTCAAGTTGTCTGAACCAGCGTCAGCCGTTCAAACCGGCATTACGATTCTAAAGTCAAATGCCCGTCCATCAACTGGTAAACGTGGTCGGCGAAGTCGCGGAGCCGCAAATCGTGGGTGACCACCACGATGGCCTTGTTCTGTTCGCGAGCCAGTCGTTGGAGCAGGGCCCCCACGACCTTGACCCGTTCACTGTCCAACGCCGCCGTGGGTTCGTCGGCTAAGATGATGGCCGGATTCTGGTACAACGCCCGGGCAATCGCCACCCGTTGGCTTTGCCCCCCGGAAAGCTCAGCGGGGTACTGGTTGACCACCTTGTCGATGCCCAAATTCGCCAGTAATTTCGTCAGGTCCGCCGCCGACAGGTTGCCCTTAGGCTTGACCTTGTCGACCAGCCGAAACTGGTCCTTGACGGTCAGGTACGGCACCAGGTTGTGGGCCTGGAGGATGAACCCGATGCGGTTCAATCGCAGTTGGTCGCGGTCGTGCGCCGACAGCTGACCCAGCGCCTGACCGTCGATCTGCACGTTCCCCTGACTAGGCGTTTGTAAGCCGCCGGCGATGGTCAGAAAGGTACTCTTCCCCGCCCCGGACGGTCCCAAGACCAGGCTCAGTTCGCCGGCCGTGGTTTCAAAATTAACGTCGGTCAAGACCTGGACCCGGCTGGTCTTTTGCCCAAAAACCTTATCGACGTGTTCCAATGTTAAAGTTGCCATACCTTTATCCTCCAATCACGGTAACGGGATTGACCTTGAGAATCAGCCGCACGGGAATCAACGCCCCCAGTACCCCGGTCAACAGGATGCCTAGGGTCACGCCGCCCAGCAGCGGTAAGTTAAAGCTGATGGGGACGCCCAACGGTAAGGCCCGCATGGTCGCAAAGGTCAACAATGCACCTAAGACTAGGCCACTAACCACTAAGACCAGGGCCTGACTGATAGTGTTGCCCACTAGAAAGCGCGCCGGGATTCCCTGGGCCCGCAAGACCGCGTAGTTCGGCAGTTTTTGCATGGTCAGGATGTACAAGAAGACCGCGATGACCACCACGGCGATGATCATCAAGAACCCAATCATGAAGCCAAAAGTCGTGTTCTGGGCCGAATACCCCGGTAATTCGTTCACGAAGGCCTGAACGCTATAGGTCTTCAACGGACTCGTGGTGGTCTTCCCCGACTTTTGCGACACAATGGCGCTGGCCTGCATGGTTGGGGCCACGCCCCGTAACGTCCGCCAAGCGCCCAACGTCCCGTAAACCACCGGAGCCACGTTGAGTTTGGCGTTCTTGGTAAAGCCGACGATCGTAAACTTGGTGTTGATCGAGTTTAACGTGATGTGGTCGCCCACCCGGTAACCCTGATTCTGTAACGAGGTATCGGCGACGACTTGGCGGTTGGTCGTGGGTTTATGCCCCGTGGTCAGCTTCAGGTTCTTGGCGATAAATTGCGTTTTATCTAAGCCTAAGAACTGGGTCGACACGTTGGTCTTGCCCTTGGCCTTGGCGACGACGCCCGCTTGGCCCACGTAGGCCTGGTGCTTGGTCAACGTTAATTTATTGGCCGTGGCGGTGGTGATCAACGACTGCGACAGACTCACGTTGGCGTCGCGGTCGAGAGTCACCGTCTGGGCGTCCCAACTATCGATGGCCTGGGTGTTTTGTTGCGCCAACCCGTAGGCCAGCCCACTCAACACGTAGACCAAATAACTAATTAATAAAATCATGCCAATAATCAAGCCGTAACGCAGCTTTTCGTGGCGAATTTCCTTTAAAGCTAAAAACATGGGGTCCTCCTAACTGGCTAATGCGGCCAACGCCGTTCGTAACCGCTGCAGCGCCGCGGCCTGCTGGTCGGGCGCGAGTAAAATTTCTTTGATGGTCGCGTGGCTCAACACCATCGCCGCCCAGGCCGTTGCCGGCATCGTGGCGGGCGCGAGTGGTGGCGCGGGAACCAGGCTTTCATTTTGGGTAAAGTGCCGTTGAATCAGCCGGTAGTAACGACTGTTGCTGACCTGGTCGACGAACTGGACCACCGCTTGGTAATCCGTCATCAGGTCCCCGTTGCGCGCCTCACTGGGGATCGCCTGGTGAATCTCGCTAAGCGCCACCCCGTAGAGGTACTGGTAGGCGTCGGTCAAATCGGCAAAGTATTTATAAAAGGCCCCCCGGGCGATGCCCGCCGCGGTCACGATGCGTGCAACTTGGGCGTCGGCGAGTCCGTATTGGGAAAATTCCGTCAGTAGGGCCGCCGTGATGCGGTCCTTTTTTTCTGGGGCTAAATGGTCAAACGTTGGGGTTGGCATGCCCCCACCTCCTCGAATAGTGACACCGTGTCACTTAATTACTCATCAGTATAGCCACAAGGTGACACCGTGTCAACTTTTAATTAAAAAATTTTCATGAGCCACCGGGCCGTCCTATGGTACGCTAGGACTCAGAGACCCTTTCGAAAGAGGACGTTCACCTTGCTAACCACCATTTTAACGGGCATCGTTGCCTATGCCTCCACCAGTATCGATTGTTTGATTCTCCTCACGCTCCTCTTCGGCCTGCACGGTCGACGCGCGGGCCGCGCCATCTATTGGGGCGACTTTCTCGGCACCACCCTGCTCCTGCTGATCAGCGGCGCCTGCGCCTACCCCCTGCGCCACCTGCCCCAAACGCTGATTCTGGGAGTCCTGGGCATTTTTCCCATCCTGATTGGGCTCAAAACGCTGTTCAGCCATCCCGCCGACACCCCCCCTACGGCCGCCGACCTCGGCTCGGCGCACCGGCGGTTACCCTGGACCATCGCGCTCTTAATCGTTTCGACCGGCGCCGATAACATCAGCGTCTACATCCCCCTGTTCACCCAGGCCACCACACCCCAGGTCGGCATCCTGTTGGTCACCCTGTACGCCATGCTGACGATCTTTTACCTGGTGGCCCGCGGCTTGGCCCACTTTCCCAACCACCGCTGGCTGCAAAAAAACGAACGGCTCATCACCGGCGGGCTGTACCTGCTGATCGGCTGTTCATTACTGGTTAAGTCCTATTTGTAAGGAAATTTAAAAGCGTCGTGGTTCAGTCCGCTAGTCTGGTGGACTGTTCCCCGACGCTTTTAGTTAAGGTTGTTCGCTTTAATGCTGACGGAATCCGCCACCTTACGCCTGGTCGTTCACCGAAGCGCCACTGGTCGCATCCGCTGCCGGTTCATTCGCCGGTGCCACCGCATCGTCACTCAGAACTTCCCCGTGGTCGCCGTAGTGAATCCCCCGGGAGACCGGTTCGTGTAATCCCAGTGCCGCCTGCCAAGCCGCCGTGGGGTGGTGTACGCGAGCCGAAATATCGGTCACGTCAATCTGCCAGACGGCGACCTTGGCTAACTTTTCCGGGTGAAGCGCCACGGGAATATCGCGCACGTAGCGGTGCAATAGGACGCGTAGCGCGTGGGCCTTGGCGTTCATGTCGATCAATGTGGTCACCTGACCGTGACCCATGACGCTACGAAAGGCCGGTCCGAACGCCCCTTCCTTGGGTGGCGTGTAGGTCAGATGTTCGTGACCGCCGTCCGTTTCAAACCCGACCGTGGGGTTGGTCGCTAATAACTGCCCCTTGTGCCCGTCCCTGGTGCCGTGAACGTACAGCCGGTAGTGGCCGTCGGCGGTTTCCTCGTAGCCGTAATGGACCGGCACCACGTATGCCTCCCCATCGTCCACTAACCCCAGTCGTAAAATCTTGCAATGGTCGAGCACCCAATTAATGGTCGGGTGATCCAAGTAAAGTTCCTTACGCATGATAACCTCCTGTACTACTGTATGTATAATGCGAGTTAAGTCTTTACTCATTGTATCTGATTTCGTTAACCCGCAGAAGCCACCCATCATAATTTCAAGATAACCCCGGCTAGCCCAGCGGCGACCAGTTTGAGCCTAATTAGGACGACGGGAGGCCCAATAGCTGCAAAAAATGAGCGGCTCATCAACGGCAGGTTATTCCCTGATGATTGGCTGTTCGTTTTCGTTACTGGTTAAGATCTATTTGTAAAGGAATTTAAAAAGCGTTGTGGCTGAGTCCGCTAGTCTGGTGGACCGTCCCACAACGCTTTTAGTTAAGATTTCTCGCTTTAAAGATTCAATTGTATCCGCGATTACTTGACGCCTTTGTATGCTTTTGCGATGGCGAGTTTATCACCAGCTGTTAACCGGTAGTTCCATTCATTATCATTTAATACACTGTTCTTAGCAGATGAATCACTTAGACCTAAGGCCCCTGCAATGCGATTTGTCGCTACACACATCCGTTGCTTATTTGTATATCCATACTTATTCATAAGCTTCCAATTAAGCTTAACATAAGTGTGAGTGAAAACTTTTTCATTCGTACCAAAGGAAGCCTCAATAGGACCGAGAACACCCTTATAATGCCCAGTATTTGAAAAAGTGGTTAATTGCATCTTTGCTTTTTTCTTCGAAGCAGCCTTCAATTTAATCGTTCCGTTATTATCAAAATTGTGAATTGCTTTTGCCCAGATATTTTTCCACCGTTTTGATGACGCACTTACATGGTAGGTAATTGTACGTGAATTGAAATGATAATTAGCAGCGCTTGCCTGCGTTGTCCCACCGAATGCCAGCATGCCGACGACGACCGCACCAATCATGGCAATTTGCTTAATCAAAGTTTTCTTCATCATAATAATTCCCCTTTAGCAGTTAGTATGTCCAATGTAGCATACTGCCATGACACATTATGGCGTCAGCTGCTAACGGTGGAATTTTTTCGAATACAGACGTTTTTTGCGAGTTACTTTCAACGTCTATATTTGCACCAAAGCATTCGCGTATCGGCGGGTTAAACTACCACCCCGTCAGTCCAGCGCATAGAGCCGCGTAAACCGGCTAGTCAGGTAGACCGCCAGACTCAGCAGGACCAACAATAACAACGTGGTCCCGCCGATGAAGTCTAGCCGTTGGAGCCACGAATACCCCAGGGTCCCAATCAGCCACCACGCAAAGTTCCAGCCCCAGGCCAAGCGCCGGTGGAGGATAAACACGCTGACCGCCAGAATGGCAAAGAGCGGTGTGAAGACCGCCCCGATGGCGTACAGGAAATTCTGATAATAGGCCATGGACACACCCAAGGCAATCGCCCAGCCGACCACCGTGACCCCGACGCCCCACAAATTAACGTGACCACGGTGCCAGAGGTTATTCAAGTTGGTGGCCGCCGAATACGCGTCCATGAAGGTGGTAGTCACCGTCGAAAAGACGATCACCAGTAACGCCACCAAGCCCCATTGCGACTGCGCCAGCACCGCCGTAAAGTCGGCCTGCCCCGTCAAGACCACGGTGAACAGCCCGATGGCAAACATCGCCACGCTGCCGACAAAGTAACCGCAGACGCTGACCCAACTCGCGCGCCAGGGTTGGGTCGTTTTTTGCGTATAGTCCCCAATCAGCGGCAGCCAGGAAAGCGCCATGGTCACGTTTAGTTCGACGGCACTCCCAAAGGTCAATTGGCCGCCAGTGAGCGCGTGAACGTGGCCCTGAGCCATGATGCCACCCATCATCAGAAACATCCCCACGGCCAGCAAAATCACCACTAAATTATTAATCCGAAACAGCCACTGGTGGTCCAGTAACAGCCAAACGATAATCAAAACCGCCACGATACTGGCCATCACCAGCGTCGAGCGGTAATGAAACAGGTGCTGGGCGATGCCGTTCATCGCCACCTGCGCGTTAACAATCATCACGGCCGTCCAGCCCAACAGTTGTAGCGCGTTAAGCAGGGAAAACAACCGCACGCCCCAGGGACCAAAGACGCTCTGGGTCACCCCGATGGCGGACTGTTGCCGCAACGCCGACAGGTAGGCCGCCGGCAGCAGGAACAAGCCGCAGCCAATCAGGTGACCGACCAGAATCGCCAGCAAGCCCCGTTGCCATCCCAACGGCGCCACCAAAGTCCCGGTCACGATTTCAGCGATCGAGATTGCCGCCCCTAACCACAGTAAAAACAAACTCCGCAAGTGAATCGTCATGTCAGTCAAACCCCTTTATCCCGAAAAAAACGCCACCCGTTGCCGTACGCAAACGAAGTGACGTTTTCTAGTCTGGACACTTTCCTTCGCGAGTGTTAACTCAACAGGTTCAAAGGGATCGGACGGACGTCCATCTCAGCCATGACGGCACCCCTAGTGTTTTTTCGATTTAATTGATTACCTCTCATGATAAGCCGAAACGCCGCAAAACACAACGGTGGCTATTGCTTTTGCCGCGCCATACGCCGAGCTAAGCCGTTTTGGGTGGCCTGTACGGCTAACGGATCACTAAAGTCGATGCGCTTGAGCCGCGCGTACCGTCGCAGGTAGAACAACCAGGTACAGCCGGTAAAGAAGAGCAGGAAGCCGAAGAGCATCCCGATTTCCGGCCAGGCCGTATTCCCGGTCATCAACGTTTGCCGTAACCCCTCGACGCTATAAGACATGGGGAGCCACGGGTGAATGGTTTCGAAGAAGTGGTTGGACAACTGAATTGGGTAGGTCCCCGCCGACGCGCCCAATTGCAGGACCAAGAGGACCATACTGAAGAACGAGCCGGCCTTACCGAAGACCAGGTTCAACCAGGCCACGATGGTCATGAACGTGGCCGCCGCTAAGAGTAAGACGATCAGCGTGGCAAACGGGTGAATCGGCCGCAAGCCGTCGATGACCATCATCAACGTAAACATGATGCCGGTCTCTAATAGGACGAAGAGGCCCCAGATGCTGGCCTTGCTGGCCCACCACTGAATCCCCGACTTCGGGAACCGGTGGGGCGTGTAGAGGTCAAACATCATGTTCAATGCTAAGGCGCCCACGAACAGGGAAACGCACATCATGTACGGCGCCATCCCGGTCCCGTTGTTCGGCACGTCATCCTTATCGGTATGGGTCGTGGTCACGGGCTTAGCCACCTGCGCGTAGGTCAACTTCGACGGGTTCAGCTGCCCCTTAGCGGCCGCCGACCCCAGCTTGGTCGCCAACTGTTGGTTGCCAGCCTGGACCTGACCGCCGGCTTGTGCCGCTTGGCCCGCACCACTCGCCAGTTGCTTAGCCCCGGCCGCGGCTTGCCCCGTCCCGGTGGCCAGCTGGTTGGCCCCACTGGTCAACTGACTACCATTGGTGGCCAATCGACCTAAACCCGTGGCGACCTGTTGACTCCCGTTAGCGAGTTGCGAGACCCCGCTGGTCAGACTCGGCAGCTGCGTTTGCATCTGTTGCAAGCCACTTGCCACCTGGCCAGCACCACTGGTCAACTGAGCACCCTTTTGGCTCAGCTGACCGGTCCCGGTCGTGAGTTTTTGGGTCCCACTAGCCACCTGATTGGCGCCGCTAGCGAGTTGTTGACTCTTTTGATTCAGCGCCGCGGCCCCGGTATTCACGGTCTGGAATCCACTAGTCAGTTGCTGGCCGCTGGTGGTCAACTTGGCCGTGCCGCCCGCTAGGCTCCGGGCCCCGCTGGCCAATTGATCGACTCCCGTGGTGAGACCCGGGAGCGCCGCATTGACCTGCGTTAAGCCCGTGGCCAACTGATCCGAACTGGTGGCCGCCGTTTGCAGGCCGCCGGTCAGGGCCTGCGAGCCACTGGCCAGCTTCCCAACGGTCGCCGCTAGCTGGTCCTGCTGACTCCCGGCCGCTGCTAACGCCTTGGTGGCCGCCGTATCGGTCGTAGTGGCAGTAGCGTCACTGATGGCCGAACTCAGGCTGCCCAACGCTGTGGTGATGGCCGTAGTATTGGCCGACTTATCGACGGTGGCCAGCACGGCGGCCTTCTGCGCGCCGGTGAGCTTCTGGGCGTCGGCCGTCGCGGCCACGTCCTGGTGTAACGAACCGCTGGCCTTGACCGCCGTTTCAAGCTGGCCCAACGCGGTCTTCACGCCGGTCATGCCGTTAGCGCCGGCTTGTTGCTTGGCCGCCGCAATGGCCTTGGTGGCCGCGGCGGTACTGGTCGTGCTTTGACTGAGTTGCTTTTGGAGCGCCTGCAGGTTGCTGGTCAACGTCGCGCTATTGGTGCTCAGCGTCTTTAACCCGCTATTGAGACTCGTGGCCCCCGTAGCCAGCTTAGTGGTGGACTCGTTCAACGTGCCGGTTTTCGACTGGAGCTGTGCGACGCCCTGGTTCAGCTTGGTTGCACCGCTATTGACGCTGCCGACCCCGTTGACGTAGGTGGTCAGGCCCTGCCCAAACTGGGTGGTTCCGGACGCCAGCTTAGCGGTCCCCTGGCCAAATTGCTGGGTCCCACTGGCCACCTGCTGGGCACCCCGGTTGACCTTGGTGGCGCCGGTATTGACTTGCTGCGCCCCGGCCACGTAGCTGGTGACCCCGCCGTTTAGGCTCTGGGCCCCCTGACTCAACCGCGTGACCCCGGACACCAACTGGTTGCTCTTAGCCAGCAGTTGGTCTAAGCCACTCACGACTTTCTGGTTGCCCGCCTGTAACTCGTCGACCCCGGCGATGTATTTGTTCAAGCCCGTGGTCAGCGTCTGGCTCCCGCTTTGCAGCTTCAACGAACTGCTGGCTAAGGTGTTCAGGTTAGTGGCGATCTTCTGATTGGCCGCCTTTAATTTCCGACTACCGGTCGCCAACTTTTGGTTCCCCTTCGCGGCCGTGCCCATCCCCGTGTCTAGCTGCTTGATAGCCCCAAACATGGTCTTGGCGTACAGCTTGGTCACCTGATTGGCGACGTTGGCCCGAATCGTGCTCATCGCCGACTCGGACATCTTGCTGGCGATGAAACTCTGACCAGCACTGGTATCGTAGTGGAGATTCATGGCCTGGGGCTTTTGGTCCAGCAGCGTGGTCGCGTTCTGGGAAAAGTTCTGCGGAATCGTCAGCACCATGTAAACTTTCCCTTGTTTCAACCGCGCGTGTGCTTGACTGGCCGGCATCGCCTCGAAGTCGAGGGCCTTAGAGTCCTTCAAATTTTGCGTTAAATTTCGGCCCACACTGAGGTGCTTGCCCTGATAGGTCACGGGTTGGTCCTGATTGACCACTGCGACCGGTAAATCGCCCGTCTTCCCGTACGGATCCCACATGGATTTCAAGAAGGTCACCGCGTAGATCGACGGAATGAACATGATGACGCACAGGACGATGACCATGAACTTGTGTTGCCGCAGATAACCCCATTCCGCTTTAAACATTGCATTACTCCCTTTATGCCGATTTTTTATCAATTGACTATTCCAATCACGTCGTTAACTTTCCGGGTGGCCGCCGCTTCCTGAGCCTTCAGCGGCGACCAACTATGCTATAGTAGGGGCAAGCACCCGCAGGTCCCTCCCAACCACGCACGAGTTACTATAACCGGTTGCGCACCGCCTGCCCACATCAAAAACACCAAGGTTGGGGTATAAACCCCAGATTGACTAAAATTGGGGTGTAACTTAAAGGAGATTAACGATGATGACGACGACGGATAAACGCGTTTTACGCACCCAACGGGCGTTAACTCAGGCTTTAGAGGAATTAGCGATTCACCATGATTATCAGGACATTACCGTAACTAACCTCACCAGGGCCGCCGGCATCAACCGCAAAACCTTCTACCTGCATTACAATTCCATCGACGACCTGGTCAACCAATTCGCCGACCAAATCACCCGTCAACTAGCCGCCATCATTCACCAGCACCCCATCAAGACGGTCTACCAACACCCCGGCCTTTTGTTAGACGACTTTGTCGACTTCGCCGAGGCCCATTCCGCGGCGGTCAAACGCTTGTTATTCTCCGACGACTACAGCCGGTTCGCCAACCGCATCGAACGCCAACTGACGCAGGTCCTGGCCGATGCGATTCGGGACTCCTACCCGCTCAGTCGACAAGACGCGTTGATTGCCGCGCACTTTTTGATCCACAACACGTTATCGCTCTTCAGTTATTTTTCGACTCAGGCCACCGGCGGCAAGATTGACCGAACCGTGTTCAAGCAGTACGTCGAACGCCTGAACATGACCGGGGTCAGCACCTTCTTCAATTAACCCCGGTCGCGGCCACCCCCAGTTAACCCGATTTTTGTAAAATTCTCAATCGTTTACTCTCTGAAACACTGAGCTGATTAACCGCACTTAAAAAAACTGGTCCGCTCCTCCGATAAACGGAAGAGCGGACCAGTTTTTAGCTAGTGCCTGTCTTAAAATTTAATCACCAATCAAATGACCACCTATTGTTTGCCATTTAATTGGAAAACATTGTAGTTGTCTTAATGACCAGTATTAGCTGGAGAGCCAGTCAGGAATGGGCTCAGGGGGGAAATTTGCCTTAGCTGACGTTTTTCAGTCAGCTTAGACAAAGGTCGGTCTTCAAGACCTGGGCTACGGGCTTGAAGCCGTGCCCACCCCGTTCCAGCCCATTCCTGACTGGCTCGGAAGCGCTGAATCCACTAGATTTATCTTTTAAACCAGATTCTAGTGAAAATCGCAGTTATTTAAGAATTTCGCAGAATTCGATGGTTTCGTGGTTGGGTCCCAGGATGTTGAAGAAGCGAATCCCCTTGTCCCAGAACGTCGGAATCGATTGGATCTCGTCGTTGACCAGGTCTAAACCCTGTTCCTTAGCGGCAGCAAAGGCCTTGTCAACGTCGGTGGTGTTCATGGAAATATGGTTGATGGCACCGGCTTGTGGATTGGTCGGGTCGCCTTCCCAGGTTTCGATGATCAGGTTGCCAAACTTCATGAAGGCACACCGGTTATCCCCGTTGTGGAAGAGGCCCGCCTGTTCGAACCCGATACTCTTGTAAAACGCAATCGTTTTGTCTAAGTCCGCGGAGGGAATCCCCACGTGTTGAATGCCCGTAAAGTAATCTTGAATCGCCATAACTTAATCCTCCTTGACGGGAACGTCGCGTCCCACGTCCAATGCTTGGTGTTTCAGCTTGGGAAAGACCCATTTGTCGGCGATACCCGTAATGCTGCCTTGCGCAACAAAGGCAAATAGGGTGCCTAACCCGAAGTTGGTAAATTGTTTGGTGATGAGTAATGCGATGATGGCCATGATGGTCGGCGGAATGTACGACGCCCACATGGCTTTGGCCGCTTGGCCCTTAAAGTACCGGAAACGTAAGATCTGCATCAGATCGTCCGCCGGGTGCAAGACCAGGTTGACCCGCTGATAGATGGAAATGGCAGTCGCAATCAACGCTACCCCTAGGAAGTTCAACGCCACGTAGAAGAGGTCCATCCCCCAACCGTGCGCCGCCGGAAACCCGGTAAACACCGCTGGATACTTCCCTAAGAAGAAGTCCTCGAAGAACTGGATCAGCGCGGAGAACGGCACCATGAAGACCATGTTGCCGGCCACCCGCTTCCAATCCCAGTGATGGATCAGAATCGCGTTTAAGACCGAAGTCAAAAACCCGACAATCAGAAACGTCCAGAATAGGTTCCAGTGGACCGCCGTAGCCATGTTGGCTTCGGCCGCCGTCCAGTAAGCCGCCCCTAGAAACGAGGGGTGAATCTGAGTACTGGTGACTAGCGTTAAGACGTTCCCAGCGGAGTTGATCACCAGCGAGAGGATGAAGAAGGCAATGGCCTTCGACATCGACATGGTTCGTTTCGTCTCCAATGGTGTGGCCTCCTCGTGGTAATTGGTTGCGATATCAGCTTTCACATTAATCCCTTACCTTCTATTTAGTCCTCGGTCACTTTCACAACGGCCTTGCTGACGCCCTTAACGTCGCCATTCAAGACGCCTTCGACTTCATCCAAGCCCACCACGTGACTGATCAACGGATCGACGTTGACTTCACCACTGGCTAACAGGGCAATCGCGTCCTTGAAGGCGTATGGGTTGATGAAGGACCCTTGGATGGTCAGTTGCTTTTGGTAAACTTCGTAAGTGTTCATAGAGAAGTGTTGGTCTGGCTTGCCGACCCCGAACATCAGGACTTGTGCGCCCTTCTTAGTGGCTTCGACAGCTTGTTCTTGCGTTTGTGGTAACCCAACGGCTTCGATGACCACGTCGTAATCAGCCGGAATCTTGTCCCGCGTGGTATTGTAAGTGTTGACCACGTTGAACTTTTCCTTGTTCAAAGCTAATTTTTCGTCAATGATCCCGGCTAAGTCGACTTGGTGAACGCCGTAAGCTTGTAAGAGTTGGACGAAGAGTTGACCCATGAAGCCATCCCCGATGACTAAGGCCTTTTGGTAAGGCGTCAACTTCAGGAGTTGCACCCCGTGAACCGCGCAGGAAAGAGGTTCAGTGGTGGCGGCATCCTTCAAGGAGACGCTGTCAGGAATTGGGTAAACCACGGAAGCTGGCGCGGTGAAGGACTTTTCGAGTCCCCCGTTACGGGTAACCCCGACCGCGGATAAGTGGTCACAGAGTTCTGGCCGGTCGGTCAAGCAATATTCACACTTGCCACAGTAGATGTTGGGATCAACGACGACCCGGTCACCAACTTTAACGGTGGTCACGTTGGCGCCGACTGCGGCGACCGTCCCGGAGTTTTCGTGGCCTAAAACAATCGGTGGCACCGCGTTGGCAGAACCAGGTAACCCGGCGTACAAGGCCCGGTCCGTCCCACAAATACCGGCGTAGGCCGTGTTGACTAAGACCTCATCAGGCTTTACTTCTGGGGTGGGTAAATCTTGAATGTCAAACTTCTTGGTACCAGTTAAAACTAAGGCTTTCATCATTAAGCGCTCCCTTTAAAATATAGTTATTATTTGTTGTACTCGTTTAAAGCCAGGGCGAAATCTCCCAGCGTCGCCGACCCGTTTTCCTTAACGGCCGGCATCACAATGTAATCTTCCAACTTGCCAACGTCGACGTAGTGGTTGAGCAACTTGTCGAACTCGGCCCGCACCTTGACCAGGAATGGCTCACTGACCACCCCACCGCCAAAGACGATCTTGTCCGGCCGCACTAGCAACGTTTCTTGTAACGCCGCTTGGGCCACGTAGTATGCCAGGATGTCCCAGACGTGATTGGTCAACGGCACGTCCTTGCCGGGCTTCCCCAGCCGGGCGTCAAACGTCGGTCCGCTGACCAGACCTTCCAGGCAATCGCCGTGGAACGGGCAAATGCCGGGGAAGTCGAGGTCGTCGGGATGGCGCTTCAACCGCACGTGACCAACTTCCGGATGACCCATACTGCCGATGAACTTACCATCGACAATGGTGCCGGCCCCGACGCCGGTCCCAATCGTGAAGTAGACCAGTGAATTGACCTGTTCGTTGAAGAGCGTCGACATCACGTATTCACCGTAAGCCGAGCCGTTCACGTCGGTGGTCCAGTACATCGGGATGTCGAGGTCTTGTTTCAGCCGACCCAGAAAATCCGTGTTGGCCCACCCCTTCTTGGGCGTGTCCGTGATGTACCCGTATTTTGGCGAATTATGCCGTAGCTCGATCGGACCGAAGGACGAAATGGCTAGGGCCTTCAATTCTGGAAACTGTTTAAAGTAAGCAATGCTCTTGCTGAGGGTTTCTTCGGGCGTGGTCGTTGGAATCCGAACCTTGTCCTGAACCCGGTAGTTCTCATCCCCGACGGCACAAACAAACTTTGTACCGCCCGCTTCAATGCTTCCAAGTTGCATAGTTGCCACCTCCAGTGGTTGGGGAAGCCTTTCTTAGCTTTCCCGAATTAATTTAAGATGCGTTCGTGATTGATTTCATCACCTTTAAAACGCTTTCATCATAGCATCTGTGTTTTCACCTGCCTACCCCTTTTCAGGGTTGTTGATTTTGTGAAAAGGTCAAGAAAACGACTAATATTCAAAATGTAATCGATTACATTTTTCGTACATTTTTAGCCAATTTTCTGGTTTTCACGGGGGAGGCGTCGGTAACGAGCGGGAAAAAGCCGCTTGGTTGGACCGGGGCGGCCGGGTTCACAAACTTTAACCGGTAAACAAAAAGTCACGCCTCCCCAGTGGAAGGCGTGACCATTACGGTTAACATTTAAAATCAGTTGTAAAACTCAATGACCAGTCGAATTAACCAACCATATATCTCTTAATTAAACAGAACCCATTTAAGTTGCCATTATACCTAACGTGAGCTGGAGGGCCAGTCAGAAATGGGCTCAGGAGTGAAGTTTGTCTTAGCCGACGTCTTTTGTCGGGTTAGACAAAGGTCGGTCTTCAAGACCTGGGCCCCGGGCTTGAAGCCGTGCCCACCCAAAACCCGTTCCCGCCCATTGCTGACTGGGTTAGCCCGGAAGCACTAAATTTTAGTTTGTTTCCTTAGTCCCGACGTCTAAGGCTTGGTGTTTCAACTTGGGGAAGACCCACTTATCGGCAATCCCGGTGATGCCCCCCTGCGCCACAAAGGCGAAGACGGTGCCCAAACCAAAGTTGGTAAACTGGTGCGTCACCAGAATGGCGATGATGGCCATCAGGGTCGGCGGAATGTAGGACGCCCACATGGCCTTGGCGGCTTGCCCGTGGAAGTAGCGGAAGCGCAGGATCTGCATCAAGTCATCGGCCGGGTGCAAGACCAGGTTGACCCGCTGATAGATGGAAATCGCCGTGGCAATCAGCGCTACTCCCAGGAAGTTCAACGCCACGTAGAAGATCACCATCCCGGTACTCCGAGCGGCCGGCAACCCGGTAAACAGGTTGGGGTAGTCGCCCATGAAGAAGTTTTCGAAGAGTTGAATCAACGCGGAGAACGGTACCATAAAGACCATGTTACCGGTGATCCGTTTCCAACTCCACTTATGCATCAAGATGGCGTTGAGCACCGCCGTCAAGAAACCCATGACCAGAAACGCCCAAAACAGGTTCCAGTGAAAGGCGGTCCCCAGGTTGGCCTCGGCCGCGGTCCAGTAGGCCGCCCCTAAAAACGAGGGATGAATCTTGGCGCTGGTGACCAGCGTCAACACGTTCCCCGCCGAATTGATCACCAGGGAGAAGGCGAAATACGCGATGGCCTTGCCCAGTGAAATCGTGCGTTGCGACACCCCGCTGGTGGGGGCGGCTAACGATTCAGAAGTTGCTTCAACTTTCATTTTAAACCCTTCTTCTTATTGCACTTTAACGACGGCCTTGCTGACACCACTGACTTGGCCGTTCAGCACGTCTTCAACTTGTTCGAGACTGACTTCATGACTGATCAACGACTCGACGTCCAGTTGACCGCTGGCGAGTAAGGCTAGGGAATCCTTGAAGGCGTACGGGTTGATGAAGGCGCCCTGAATGGTCAGTTGCTTCTGGTAAACCTCGTAGGTGTTCATCGAGAAGGTCTGGTCCGGTTGCCCGACCCCAAACATCAGGACCTGGGCCCCCTTCTTGGTAGCTTCGACGGCCTGTTCTTGGGTCTGGGGTAAGCCCACGGCCTCGATGACCACGTCGTAATCGGCGGGTAACGTGTCGCGGGTGGTGTTGAAGGTCCGCGTCACCCCGAACTTGTCGTGATTAA
Organism: Levilactobacillus zymae DSM 19395; assembly: GCF_001434115.1. Lineage (GTDB taxonomy): Bacteria > Bacillota > Bacilli > Lactobacillales > Lactobacillaceae > Levilactobacillus > Levilactobacillus zymae. The sequence continues at coordinate 22,647 of NZ_AZDW01000008.1, read as the reverse complement.
AGGCCAACTTCTGGTCGTTCCGACCGGCCAAGTCGACCTGGTGAACCCCGTAGGCCTGCAAGAGTTGTGCGAAGATCTGGCCCATGAAGCCGTCCCCCACGACCAACGCCTTTTGGTACGGCGTCAGCTTCAAGAGTTTCAAGCCGTGGACCGCACAGGAGATAGGTTCGGTGGTCGCCGCGGCCTTCAACGACACGTTGTCCGGGACACGGTAAACGACCGAGGCCGGGGCCGTAAAGCTTTGTTCCAAGCCACCGTTACGGGTGACCCCGACCGCGGATAAGTGGTCACAGAGTTCCGGCCGATCGGTCAGGCAATACTCGCACTGCCCACAGTAGATGTTGGGGTCGACCGTGACCCGGTCGCCCACCTGAACGTTGGTGACGTTAGCACCGACTGCGGCGACCGTCCCCGAATTTTCGTGGCCCAAAACGATGGGCGGCACGGCATCGGCGGAACCCGGAAGCCCGGCATATAACGCCCGGTCCGTCCCGCAGATCCCAGCGTAGGCGGTGTTGATCAAGACCTCGTTGGCCGCCACGGTTGGGGTGGGCAGCGCTTGTAACGCCAATTGTTTTTTCCCGGTTAAGACTAAAGCCCTCATTGTTAACAAACTCCTTTTAAACTGCTTAATTTTTAGGAAGTGCCGCGCAACCGGTTGCAATTTAGCCTAAACGAGTTCCCGGGTACATTTAAGGTTGTAAGGCCCTTATCGTTACCCACCACACAAACTCGACTAACGCACCCGGCCCGCGGCTGGAAACATTTCGTTGAATCGAGATTAGTATAGCATCGCTATCGCTGATTTCTAGGGGGATTATCGGTCTCTAGTTTTCTGAAAATCCGTAACAGCCCCCAGTTATCTACAATGTAATCGATTGTGATATTTAGTGATTTTAATCACATTAAGTGGTTGATAACCCCCAAAATGAAAACGGCCGCCTTGCCCCTTTCAGCCTTTCGTGCTAAGCTAGCCTCACTTAATCAATCGCATACTTGGCTTTCTAGGGTTCCGCGGCACCGCCGGTCTGGTCCGAGAGAAGGCCCCGCAAGATCATACTTGCGGCACACGGAAGGGAAAAAGCCTGGGAGATTTTGTCATCACGACAAAATTTCTCGGGCTTTTTTGGCGATTTAGGAGGAATTTTAAATGAAACATTGGATTCGCGTCGGCCTCGGCGCCATCTTCGAGGTCAGTTGGGTCATCGGGTTTAAGCACGCCAGCACGTTGTGGGCTTGGGGGCTGACCGCCGTGGCCGTTTACTTGAGTTTTTACTTCTTGATCACGGCCAGTCGCCACATCCCGGCCGGCACGGCCTACGCCGTCTTCGTGGGTCTGGGCACCCTGGGGACTAGCGCCGTGGGCATGTTGCTGTTCGGGGAACCCTTTAGCTGGGTCAAAATAGGTCTGATTGGCGGATTGATTCTGGGCATTGGCGGTCTACAGACCGTGACGAAAGGTGGTGAAGCCTAATGGCGTGGTTCTGGTTGATTTTAGCGGGGCTCAGCGAGATGCTGGGCGTGACCTTCATGAACTGGGCACTCAGTCGGCCTCGCCGCATCCTGTGGGTCGCCATGGTCGTGGCCTTTGCCGTGAGCTTCGGCGGGCTCGACCTGGCCTTACAGACGCTACCGATGGGGACGGCCTACGCCATCTGGACCGGGATTGGGGCGGCCGGCGGCGTGCTGACCGGCATGCTGTTCTTCGGTGAATCCCGCGATTGGCGCAAGTTGCTGTGGGTCGCCGTGATTCTGAGCGCGACCATCGGCTTGAAGCTAGTTGCCTAATCCCGGGCGATTGCCCCTTTTCTTTTAGGGGCCGGACGCTTAAAATGAAACAACGAGTGCCGATTTCCGGCCACTAAATTTAAACTAGAGAGTTGTAAAATTTTAATGAATAAAAAAATTCTATCGGGAACCTTTTGGTTGTCCTTCGGGAGTATCATCTCGCGGGTGCTGGGCATCGTCTACCTGATCCCCTGGTTGTACATGATTGGCTCGCCCAGTCACCAGACCGCCGCGCAGGCCCTGTTCAACACGGCCTACACCCCCTACGCGCTGTTTATTTCCTTAGGGACCGCCGGGTTTCCCTCCGCCGTTGCACGCCGGGTCGCCTACTTCAACGGGAAGGCCGAGCCCCGCAACGCCAGACGCGTGGGTCAGATTGGCTTCGTGGTGATGCTCGCGTCCGGGATCATCTGCGGGATTCTCCTGTGGGTCCTGGCCCCGACCATCGCGCGGACCAGTCCCGTCAGTTCGGCGTCCAGCGCCATCTTGACGCTCCGCAGTCTGGTGCCGGCCATCGTCTTGATTCCCTCGATGAGCGTCTTACGGGGCTGGTTTCAGGGCAATTCCGACCTAAAACCGTACGGAGTTTCCCAGCTTTGGGAACAGTTCATCCGGGTCATCGCCATTCTGGTAGGGACCTACGTGATCATCGAGGTCCTGGGACGCGACTACAAAGAAGCCGTGGTCTTCAGTACCTTCGCCGCCTTCGTGGGGGCCGTCGCCAGTTACCTGTACCTCTTGCGGCGGTTACGCGGGTCCGGCGCCCCGGCCGACATCGCCGGGTCCGACCGGCAGTCGTCGACGCGCGACCTGTTTGGCATGATTCGGACCATCGTGTACGAATCGATTCCGTTCATCTTGGTGGGGTCCGCCATCTCGATTTGCCAGTTGGTCGATCAACTGTTTTTCAAACAAATCATGCAGGGCTTACTGCACCACTCGGCCAACGCCACGCAGTACGCCTACACCATCTTCTCGGCCAACCCGAACAAGATCACCACGGTGGTCGTGTCGCTAGCCATGGCGATTTCGGAAACCTCGTTACCCTTGATTTCCAGTAAAATCGCTCACGTGCAGGACAACATGACGGGGATTCAACGCGACATCGAGTCCAACTTGAACCTGTTGACCTTCTTCTTGTTACCGGCCGTCATCATGATTTGCGCGCTGTCCTACCCCATCTACGGCATCTTCTTTAACTTCGACGTGCTGGGGGGGCATTACCTGAGCTTCAACGTCCTGCAAAGTCTGTTGCTGGGGATGGGCGTCAACATTCTGACCGTGATGCAGGCCCTACGGATGAGCAAAAAAGCCTCCTGGTTATTGCTGATTGGGCTCGTGGTCAAACTCGTTCTCCAGTTCCCGTTAGTTTATTTCTTCCAGGGACTTGGGGCCATCCTGGCGACCAGCATCGCCTTTGGGGTCATCTTCTTCAGTGGGCTCCACGTGGTCCGCAAATACTACGGCGTCAACCTTCGGAGTCTGGGCCAGATCATCCTGGTCAACCTAGGGCTAGTGGTCGCCGTGCTGGTAATTGGAATCGTGCTGCACTTCATCTTCCCAATCACCAACCTGCACGGGAAGTTTACCGCCTTGGTTTTCTGCGCGGTCTTCGGGCTGATCTACCTGGCCATCTACCTGCTACTGGCCAACCAGTCCGGCTTGTCACAACGTTTGTTCCAACGCAAACTGGCGTACAAGTACTTCCGGTATAAACATTTTGAATAAATTACGTATAGTGCTAATTAATTTCTAGATAAATGATAAATAGGTTTCCAACACTTTTAGCATCTTACCCTTAACCGAATCTATCGCAACTAACACTAGCATAGTCAATCACGACAACCCCCCCTGCCAAAAATCTGGTAGGGGGGGTTGTCGTGATTACTTACTGGGTAAATATTAATCATTGGCTTAGATTCAATTTAGTAAAACCGTGCGTTATTGGAAAATCTTGTTCTCATATTACTTCTTCGTTGCAACGTAATCATGTGCTGCCTGCGCAGCCCAAAGAATATGTTCAACAGGTGTATCACGTTGAACCGTGCAATCAGCGCCAATAATAACCCCCTTAGTCCCCGCTTCATCAATAAGACGATAAACCTCAGATTGAATTTCCTTTCTTGTCCCCTTATACAAGATATCATCCTTAGTAATCCCAAGACCGCCAAAAACTACCTTGTCCTTGAATAACTTTTTACCTTCACCCAAAGTATAACCATCAACCCGCGTTGCCCAGTTAATTACTGGTAGATCATAATCAACAAACCAAGGAAGATGATTTGTTGCTTCACCAAAACCACAAACATGAAGAATCCCTATTTCATTCTGTGCATTGATTTCAGCAATTAATTCAGAATCAAGTTTCTTTTGAACAGTCTCAAAAAAGTCCTGACCAATTCTGTCATCCTGAATTTCTTGGGTACTAAACAGCACACCATCAATTCCTGCATCATGTTGCGCTCTAATTTGTTTCTTAATGTCACCATTGATAACTCGTAAAGCGTTTATTACAGTTTCAGGTTCTTTAGTGTAAAGATCTGCGAAAACAACATCACCCTGAGCCAAGTCAATTTCGGGTTTATCCGCCACCAACTTCCATTTAAATAATGTTACAGCTGAGAAAACATTACTAAATACCACAGCCGGGTTTGATAAACTTTTAATTTGTGCTGATATCAAATTTCCCTGATCTTTTAACCACACATCATCATCTGAAATAGGTTTAATTTTAGATAAGGATTTTAAATCTCTTGGATTATCCACGTTATTAAGCTGATATGTGAAGTACCCATCATTCATTAACTTAATAAAATCTGGATGTACTGCATCGACGAATTCCGATTCCCGACTTAAATCCGCAGCATACATCCCATTACTTGCAGTTGCTTCTACATGCTCGTTGGGCGTGAAGTGGTGCCAAACTGAAAACGGCACTTGCGTTTCAATTTGATTATTAAATGCTTTAAGTACTTCTGCTTTATTCATAATATCCTCCCATAAAAGTCACTTAATAGTTTTCTATTTTGTTGGATCCGTATTAAACGTTGAGTTAGCTCCCGGAAATTCAAATGTATTTTCGTAAAGATACTTTTTAGTAATCTTTCCGAGATATCCGTTATCTTTGAGCTTCTTTAATTCCTTGTTCAGTGCTTTAAGAAGCTTCTCGTTTTTATCACTCTTGTTTAATAAGAAATAACTATTTTCAAGACCAATTGACTTAGAAACCCTCAATTTAGTACCTTCGCTAGTGCTTGAAACTGGTTTATATGCAGCATAAGGATAAATTGCAACGTCATATTGGCCATTGGATACTTGTTTTAACGCATCACCAGCTGATTGATCACCAATCCCCTTTAGATTAATTTTGTATTTAGGATTTTTCTTATTGTAATCCTGAATAAACGCATACCGAGCATCATCAGTCGAAATTGGTGCTAACGTCAGTTTCTTAGTTGCAATGTCTTTAAGAGAGTTGGCAGTCTTACCGCCCTTCTTGGTTATTAGTCGGAGGTCATCCAGTCCGTTTGAAGTTGAATGCAGATAAGTATTGAAACGGTCTTTTGAATACCACCAATTTGAAACTGCCAAATCATACTTACCAGATTGCAACCCCACGAAAACTGAATTTTGCGCAGTTGTTGTCTGTTTAAACTTGTACTGCTTTAAGTCCTGATCAATGCGACCTAACAAAGCACCGTAATATCCACCAATTTTTCCGTTATCTGGATAAGTATATGGCCGATTATTATCCGGCCCAGCAACACTAATTGTTGTGACACTAGAATTAGAATTGGCCTTTGAAGAGTTATGCAGGGCTCCCGTTAAGATTAATATGATTACGGCAATAGCAATAACACCGTATACGATAATTCGCTTCTTAGATTTCATTTTGTAGCTTCCCTTCTAAACAAATTCTTGCGTGTGCGAAATACGCTTACGAGCAATAATTTCGAAAATCTGAAATAATTTTGCAAAAAACCAACAAATGAACACATAGATGATAAGCGCATCTAAGTACGTTTCAATATACTTAAAACCTAGTGACGACATAATATTTGCCTTAGCCATAATTTCAACAATCCCAATATTATAGACAATTGCCGTATCCTTAATTAAATCTAAAAATAGATTTGAAAAATTTGGAATTAAATTAGTAATTAATTGAGGAACCACAATTCTAGTCATAGCACGCGTAGGCTTCATTCCCACAGACACCGCAGCCTCATATTGCTGATAATCTACTGAGTGATACGCTGATCGGATACTCTCAGAAATATTGGCTGAAGCATTAAATGAATAAGCTAAGATAGCAATCAATATCACCGGCAACCCATTAGAATTCGTGTTAATGCCCATTCCTCTAAGAGCTACCAATAGCTGTGGCAATCCATAATACACAACATACAATTGAACAATTATTGGTGTCCCCCGAATAAACGAAACATAAATTGCCGCGATTGAATCAAGTACTTTAATTTTTCTCTCACGAATAATAACAATCAATATTGCTAAGATCAGTCCGATAAGAGTTGCAATGATTGACAACACGATAGTTGTAGGCGCAACCGATAATATTTTTGGAAATGAATTAATTGCAAATCTGAAGTCAAACATGTATTCACCTTCTAAACCGTTACATATTGATATTCTTTTTTAATACTTCTAAATACCCATTCAATCGCCAAAACAATCATCCAGTAGATTAGTGCCAGAACAACAAAAATTTCTAACTGATAAACTCCCTGATTCTGATTTGACAAGTCCGTAGCGGAACTATACATATCAACAAGCCCGATAACATAAACCAAAGACGTCGCTTTAACTAAACCAATTACTAGGTTTTCAATATTGGGTAGTGCAATAAGTACTGTCTGGGGCATGATAATTCTCCAGAAAGCATCGCTCGGATTCATACCTACGACTAAAGCTGCCTCATACTGCCCCTGATCAACAGATAGGTATGCAGAACGAAAGGCTTCCGAAAGATAACCACTCCACCCCACTGATAATCCCACAATACCAAAAAGTAACTTTGACCAATCGTTAATATTGATTCCGACTAATAAGAAAAGTTTCGGTAATCCATAATAAGCTAGTAGCAACATCAGTAATGGCGGCGTACCACGCACAAGTCCTAGATATAACCTAGAGATGTTGTAACAGACTGCACTGTTTCGTAAGGATAACCATGCAATCCCTAATCCAATAGCCGCTGCAAAAATGAAGGAAAATACCAACAATGTTAACGTAACTGGTAACCCTGAAAGTAAAGTTGTTATAATCCTGCTTAATTTCATAGTCATCCCTCCTTAAAATTTTTAGTAATCTTCAGCAATAGCCGATAAGAACTTCCGTGTTCGATCATTCTGGGGATGATCGAACACTTCCTCAGCATTTCCTTGTTCAATAATTTCTCCGTCTGCAAAAAATATTACTCGATCGGCAACATTTCTAGCAAAAGACATTTGATGAGTCACCACAATCATTGTTTGTCCTTTTTCAGCCAGCTGCTTCATATCCCGTAGCACTGTACCTACTAGTTCAGGATCCAAAGCCGACGTTGGCTCATCAAACAATACAATATCTGGATTTAGTACCGTGGCTCTTGCAATCCCTATCCGTTGTTGCTGACCGCCAGAGAGCTGAGAGGGATAGAAATCTTTTTTATCTATTAATCCAACTTGATTCAACGCCGCCTCTGCCAAACTTTCAGCCGTCTTTTTTTCCATATTTTGTCCAAAAATTAATCCTTCAGAAATGTTTTCTAAGGCTGTTTTATTTTTGAATAAATTATAGTTTTGAAAAACCATCGCCATATGCCTACGTGTCCATAAGATCTTTTCTTTGCTAGGCTTTGCCATATCAATCTGCTGATCTCGAAATTTCATCATGCCAGAATCAGCCGTTTCCAAAAAATTTATATTTCTTAGCAACGTTGTTTTACCCGAACCTGAAGGCCCAATTATCGCTACAACTTCTCCTTTTTCAATCGAGAGGTCAATTCCCTTTAGCACGTGATTGTTCTTTAATGTCTTTTTAATATTTTTGATATCCAATAACACATTCTCCACTCCTTTCGCCGTAGCTGTTGATCTCTCATAAATAAAAAAGCACTCTCGTCCTTGCGTTTAAACAAGGACGAAAGTGCATTCCGTGGTGCCACCTAATTTCACACTGATAACAGTGCCTTAAGGGTATCTAGTAACTAAATACCTGAAAAGATAACGGTCTCACCCGAATATTCAGCTATCCAACCGAATATTTCTTAATTCAAAGCTCATCTTCACTACCATCAACGGCTACCCACTCTCATCCTTCTTGTGGGCTCTCTGTCTAGCATATCCGTAGCTACTCTTCTTCTCAAAAGATTATAACTAAATTAATATAATGACATGAATTCTAATTTAATTGTAATCTTTTGTCAAGACTAAATTCAGGATTATCGTTGTTAAAAATCACACCTATTAGCACCAGCTTTGAACACTCTCCTCCGAACTTTTCATAAAAACAGTACTCTTGCTAGTAACAATCAAGAAGCTTACCATAGCTAGTTATTTATGCTCTTTTCCAAACAAAAACCCGCTCACCGCGGCAGCTAGCCGGTGAGCGGGGGTTTAAATTAGACGATTATTTAGCTAATTTGGCACCCTTGTTGACGTAGTACAGTGACCCAATCGTTCCCGAAACGGCCAATTTACCGTTCTTGTAGGTCAACTTGGTTACGGAAGCGTTCTTCAATGGCGCCCCGGTGTACTTCTTGGCCATGGTTGCCAGGTATTCGTTGATCGACATGCCTGAGCTGACCACTAAGACGTTACCGCCACCCTTTTTCTGGGTATTCTTGGCAATGGTCTTCAATTCCTTAGCCATCCGGGATTGGACTTGCTTGGAACTTTCGGCCCGGTCCGCCTTGGCCAACGTGGTCTTTTGGCTGTTTTGCTTATCTAAGGTGTAGTAAGCATCCTGCAGCTTGGTCCAGTAGCTCGCACCCTGCTTGGCCATCATTTCGTCGCCGTTCTTGTAACCGTAAACCCCAGCAATCAGGGCGTTGTCGGTGGCAATGCTGTCCCCTTCGAAACTGCCGTAACCGCCTTCACGCAGGTACTTGGAAATGTTGACTTTGACCTTGGCGTTGCCGGAGTACTTCAGCGCGTGCTTAGCCGTGACTTCTTGCCGCGTCAGGTTACCGGCGTAAGCGGCCTTAAAGGTCTTACCCTTCAGCCCGCGACCCAGGTTATTAGCGACGGCCAACCCGTTACTGGTCAGTGGAAAGTCGCTCCAGCCTTGGACTCGGCCCATCACGTTCCCCGTGGTTTCACCGTGCCGGGTCAGGTAAATGGTGACCGGCTTGGTCGTGGTCTTCTTCTTGGCTTGCGCGGTGGTGGAGCCCCCGGCTAAGGCCAGTGCGCCCGTTGCAATCGCAACGACGCTTAACGTCAATTTGAGTTGTTTAGTAAAGGTCATGAAAACGTCCTCCTAAAATATGTATAGCGATTTAGCTGCCGCTCACGCACCATCTCAGGGTCGGCAGCTTTTGCCGATGCCGAATTGTATGCGCTTACAGATATAGAATACCGCAGCGGCTTAACCTTGGCAATCCTAAATTTTTGGCGGGCTAACCGATTGGTGATCGTGAAATTGGTCTACCGGCGATTCGTCCGGTAACTGGGCACGAAAATAGGGAGAACCCGCATGGGGCACTCCCTACTCCCTAAATACTACCCTTTTCAAAAATTACTCTTTCACGGACACCTGTCTGAAAACTTAATCACCAGTTTAAATATTCATCTATTACCCTTTGTTGAAACGAATCCGGTTTAGTTGCTGTTATAACTCGTATAAGCTGGAGGGCCAGTTAGAAATGGGCTCAGGAGTGAAATTTGTGTTGGCCGGTGTTCTTTGCCGGCCTAGACAAAGGTCGGTCTTCAAGACTCGGTTTTGGAGGCTTGAAGCCGTGCCCACTCCGTTCCAGCCCGTTTCTGACTGGCCTGGAGGCGTTGAATCTTCTAAATTAGTCTTTTAAGACAGACTCTAGTCCAGAACAAACCGGTGCAGGGCCTCGGCCACCCCACACTCGTAGTCGTTTTGGGTCACGTATTGCGCGACCGCCTTGACCGCCGGCACCCCGTTGGCCACCACTACTGGTAGGCCCACGGTCTTGAGCATCGCTAAGTCGTTGACGTTGTCGCCCAACCCCATCACGTTTTCGATGGGGATGTTCAACTTACGGCACAGCGCCAACGTGGCCTGGCCCTTGTCCACCCCCAAATGGTTGACCTCCACGTAGATGCCCGACGACAACGAACAGTTGATCTGGTGGTCGAAGGTCGTTTCGATCTTCTGCCGCAGGGCTTCCTGAACTTGCGCGTCCGGGTGCATGGCGATCACCTTCATGATTTTCATGGTCTTGAACTGCGCAAAGTCCGCCCGGTCGGCTAATTCGTGGAAGGTCACGCCCCGCGTCTGCAGGTAGGCCCGGTCATCGGCGCGCGGCCGGTAGATGTAGAGCTGGTCGAGCGTGTAAATGTGCACGTCGGCGTCCGGGACGCTGGCCAACACGTCAAACGTCCGCAAGGCTTCGGCGTAGGGCATCTCGTTGGTCAACACCACCTGGTTGTCGCGGTTTTCAATCACGGCCGCCCCGTTATAGGACACCACATACTGGTCCGGTTGGTCGGCCAAGCCCAGGGTCCGCAACAACGGTTGGATCGACGTGAAGCTCCGGCCGGTGTTGGGCACGAAGATGACCCCCCGCGCCGCCGCGGCCTTGATAGCGGCCACGTTGGCATCAGACACGGTCCCGTCCGCGCGCAAGAGCGTTTCGTCGAGGTCACTGGTTACCATTTGAATCATGTCAGCACTTCCTTAAGCGTTTTCATCCAGTATGCCACACTTTGAAAGCTACGCCAAACCACGGCAGCAAAAAGACGACCCGCACCATTTTAGGTAGGGTCGTCCCCGTTAGTTTAACTGATGGCTACTAGTCGTTCGTCACCGCCACGGCCGTGTCGTGGTCGAGCGTCTGTAACTGGCCGTTGACGTTAAGCTGCAACATCGGGCCGTCCAGTAACTGGACCTTGGTGGTCTGGGCGCTTAACGCCACTTCCACCAGGCTTTCTCCCACGCGCATCCGGTAGGTCAACTGGTTGAGTTCCTTCGGCAGGTGGTTACTGATAAACGGCACTCCGTCCTTCAGGTAGAAACCGGAGAACCCGGCAATCAAGGCTAACCAGCTGCCCCCCAGGTTGGCGAGGTGCAAGCCATCGGCCGTGTTCTTCTGCAGATCGACCAGGTCCATCCGCGCAGTATCCATGAAGTAGCGGTAGGCCTTTTCGGGTTCGCCCATCCGGGCCGCCAGGATACTGAAGATCGACCGGGACAACGACGAATCGTGGGTCGTGACGCCCTCGTAGTACCGATATTCCCGTTTCAATTGATCCATCGCCAGGTCGGCCGGGAACAGGTAGTCGGCGAGTAGCGTGTCGGCCTGCTTGGCAATCTGGTACCGGTAAATCGTTAATGGGTGGTAGTGCAGCAACAATGGCAAATGATCTGGCGTCATCCGGTCGCTAGGCCAGCGCGGCTTGCTCAAGAAACTATCGTCTTGGGCGTTGATCTGCTGGTCGTTACTGTACGGCAGGTAGACGTGATCGGCCAGTTGCTGGTAGTGTTCCAAGTCCGCCGGTTTCACCCCGTAAGCCGCCAACCGGTTAGGGTCGCGTTCCGCCAGTTTACGCGCCAGATAGCCGACCAATTCGAAATTGTGCTTGGCCATCCGGTTGGTGTAGTAGTTGTTATTGACCAGCGCCGTGTATTCGTCGGGACCGGTCACGGTCAGAAATTCGAAGCGCGTCTGGTCGCCAACTTGGTGCCAGGTTCCAAAGTCCGCCCAGAACTTCGCGGTCTCTAAGATGATTTCGAAACCGCATTGTTCGATGAAGTCCAGGTCGCCGGTCGTTTCGTAGTATTTACCCACCGCGTAGGCAATGTCGGCGTCGATGTGGTACTGCGCCGTGCCGGCCGGGAAGAAGGCCGAGGCCTCCTCACCGTTGATGGTTCGCCAAGCGAACAACGCCCCGTGTTCGACGCCCAGTTGCCGGGCACGCTGCTTCGCCTGCGGCAGGATCTGGTAACGGTAAAGCAGTAGCTCGCGGGCCATCTGGGGATTCGTTGCCGTGAAATAGGGCAACATATACATTTCCGTGTCCCAGAAGTAATGGCCCTCGTAACCCGAACCGCTCAACCCCTTGGCCGGGATGGCCGTTCGCCCGTCGCGGCCCGCGGACTGGTTGAGCTGGAAGAGATTGTAATGAATCGCGAGATCCAGTTCGGGGTGCCCGTCGACCGTGACCTCACTTTGCGCCCAGATTTTTTCCCAGAAACTCTGACTATCAACTTCCAGGGTCTTGAACGCGTGGTCCATGGTCGGAATGATCGGGTCGATGGTGTTGTTAGCACTGACGTTGCCCACGTAGGCCTGATACGACAGCGTGTGGGGCTGGTCGTCACTCAAATCTACACGATACTTCAACAGGGTGCCGCCCTGAGGTTCCGTCATCCCCAGATACATGGTCACGGCTTGCCCGGAGTGTCTGGTCTTGATCTGATAGCGCTGAATATCCGGCGACGGAAAGTCCGTCTGACAATCCGGAATCCCCGCCATCCGGGTCTTCCGCGGGTCGGCCGAGGCGATACTTTCGGCCTCCGCGGGGACCGCGATGGACTTGCTGATCACCAGGGGGCCGTGGTAGTTATCGGCCATCAGCGTGTAGCTGACGCCCCAGTAGTTGCGTTGATTTTGCCCCATCACGGACTTGACCGTCAGCTGAATGGTCTCCCCTTGCTGGGACGTGACCTGGTACTGCTCCGTCAGCATGCCCGTTTGTAAATCCAGCTTGGCCGCGGTGCGTTGGCTGGTCGTGAACGGGTGGCCGCTCACGGTCATGATGGTCAGGTGGCGCAGATCCGGCAGGTTCAGAATCGTCTGACTCTGCTTCGCGTAGCCCACCGCACCTTCACCGTAAACGATTGGTGCGACCTCGTAAAACCCGTTGATCAGCGTTCCCGTGATGGGATTGCCACTGATGGGGTCGTTGGCCCGCACCCCGAAATGGCCGTTAGCCAGCGAAAAGATGGTTTCTAAATATTCCGGCTTTTCGTTCGCCACGTCCTTTAACGTTAATTGATAATCCCGTGTGATCACCGTAAATCCCCCCAAATCCAAGTTTGTTTTAAACCAATTTTGCCGCCATTTCAAGGGCGTCTTGCACCGCCGGTACGTTACCGGTAAAGTTCAGAAAGGCGTGACTCATCCCGCCATACCGGATATAGTGGGCATCCCCGTTGGCCAGGCCGACCTGCTTGATGAAGGCCTCCGCCTGTAACCGGAAGGGATCGAATTCCCCGATTAAAACCGTGGTGCGTTTAAACGACTGGGGATCCGCTAATAGCGGCGATAGGAGTGGCGCGGTCAGATCCAGCGCCTGCCCGTCAACGTAGTAGTTGGTCATAATCGTATCGAGCTGTTCAAATAATTGGTAGAAGCGGTGCATGGCCGGCCGCTGTTCCGGGACAATATCAATGGTCCGGTCGTCCCAGAGTTTACCATGGTGGTCGGACCCTTGGATCAACGTGGGATAGAATAACAGGTGACTGTCAATCGTGCAAATCCCCATCGACCGGCAAAGCTGACTCACGGCCAGGGCGATGGACGCCCCCGCCGAATCTCCGCTTAACGAAATCTCCCGGTAATCGGGCTTTAAGGCCGCCACCACGGCTAGGCCGTCTAGAATCCCAGCCGGATAGGGTTGTTCGGGGGCTAACGCGTAATCCACGTTATACACCACGCACTGTGATTGTTCGGCCAAGTAGCGCATCGCGACCAGCACGTCTTCGGGGGTTCCCCCGTAATACGCCCCGCCGTGAAAGTACAGGATGGCCTTGTCGGCGTTCAAATGGTCCATCCGGGCCACTCGAATCGCGCGGACCCGGCGATTCATCGCCACGATCTGTCGCATCTCGACCTTCATCTCGTGGGTGGTCAGATCCACCTGTCCAGAAGTTTCGGTCCCCTGCCGTAAGCTAAACAGGTCGCTATCCAGATGCGGATTCTCCGGCAAATCGGCGACCGTTTCCCAGACCAGCGGTTCGTACGTGTGCAGGTCTTGTCCCGCCCGATCCTTGAGCCAACTCGTCACACCATTTTCCTGAGACGTCTGCGCCAGTAAGCGTAAGCGGGCCAACTCCTTGGTATAATCCGTTGACCGTTCCGTTGTCGTATCATTTAACATGACGATTTCCTCCCCCTATTGATTTCGCCAAAAGTCATCGAGTTGCCAGCGACGATCCAGCCAAGCCATTTCGTCGCCAAACCAGGTCGCGATATCTGGCTGAATGAACGCCGCGCCAAACGCCGGGTCGTCTTCCCGAAAGCGTTTGGGAAACGCGGTCATGCCCCGAGCTAAACTCAGGCCGTGTAAGCCATGATCGTAGATGGTCGCGCGGACCGAGACCCCCGCTCGGGTCAACGCCTGTAGATAAGTTAACGTATTGGCCACGGGCACCAGTTCATCGGTCTGCGTGGTCCAGATAAAGGTGGGCGGGTTCTGTGCCGTGACGACTTGGTCGGCTTCGTGGGCCGGCCAATCACCCGCTACCGCCCGGGCTAATTTCGGGTCGGTCGGCCACCCCAGCCGTAACCCAATCAGCGGGTAGGCCAGGGCTAAGGCGTTGACGCGCAACTCAGCCGTGGGACAACCCACCTGATACGCCAGGTCGTCCGTGATCCACAGCCCCGCATACAGCGCGCCCAGATACCCACCGGCGGAAAATCCCGCCAAAACGATGTGTTCTGGCGAGATTCGATATTCCGCAGCGTGGTGGCGAAAATGCTGCACCACCAAGCCGATTTGCCACAGCGCCGTGGGTAAGACCGGCCCCTGGTCAACCAGACGGTAGTGCACCACCACCGCCGCGAAGCCTTGGGCCGCATAGGCTAACGCGACCGGTTCTTCTTCGCGTTGTGACCGAAAGGTGAAGCCCCCACCGGGTAAGATAATCGCCAGCGGACGCGTCACGTCCTGGTGAAAATCCGCAATGGCCGTGGGTTGGTAAAGGGTGATTTGAACGGTGAGGCGGCCCTGACCCAAAGTTTTCGTGGTGACTTGCATGGGCCTAATCCTCCGTTTCTAAGTCGTCCTTAGCCTTATCTTTAGCGTTAGTGTCGGCGGCCTGGTCCTTAGTTGCCGCTACCGTTGGCGTAGTTGGATCACCGGACGCTGCTGGCGTGGTGGTATCCGTTGCTTGGTCCTTAAGCGCTTCCACTTTAGCGGCAGCTGCGCGAACGGCCGAAGCGACTTCCTTTTCGTTTAACTTGTAGAATTGCAGGATGACCACGATGCCTAATGCCAAGATGACCGGTAACCAGATAAAGCTGGTGCTGATGGCCGTGACCGCCTTGGCGCCTTGAACCTTAGCGTCGGCGTTAAAGCCACCCCAGGACAGAATCCAGCCGGCTAACGCGCCGCCCAGGCCCATCCCTAACTTCGCCCCCACCATTGGGACGGAAGACAGGATGCCGGGTTCATCAATGTGCATTTCGGACCGGGAGTATTCGACCGTATCCGCAATCATCACGAAGGAGATGGAGAAAGCCGCCCCCATCGCAATCGTGGCCACGACCGTCCCGATAAACAGGAAGGTTACCCCCATTGGCATCAGCGCTTCCCCGATGGCAAAGGTCGTCAGTGACACGATCATCACGTTCCGGTGTTTCATGAACTTACTGAGCAGGGGCACGGCCAGGTTCCCCAAGACGGCCACGATGATCAAGCCGTTGAAGGCCCCCACCAGGTCGGCCCGCCGGTAAACGTAGGTCAGGTAATAAACGGCCGTTTGCATCCGGATCACCCAGAAGGTCTGCAATAGGATAAAGCAGATACTCAAGATGACCCACGGCTTGTTCTTAATGGCCCCTTTTAACGAGTCCTTCACGGAAAGGTGGCTTTGCAGCTGGATGCCCTCCGCCTCGGCCTCTTCGACCGGTAGTTCGTCGTTTTCGTGTAGGTTCAGGAAGGCCACCGTGAATAGCGCCATGATGACCAGCCCGATAATCACGGCCCAGATCGACCACCCTAGCTGACTGTTACCGCCGCCTAATTTAGCGACCATCGGTAAGGAGATGGCTCCAATCACGGCCGTCCCGATGTTGGTCATCACCATCCGAGCACTGGCCAGATTCGTCCGTTCGTCCGGATCGTTCGTCAAGGCCGGTAAAATTGCCGTGATTGGCGTGTTGGCCCCGGAATAGACTAAACTAAACAGCGTGTAGACGATGGAAATCCAGGTCAGTTGGAAGACCTTGCTGCCCCCAAAGGACGGGTTAAAGAACAGCAGCATGGTCAACAGACCCAACGGAATCCCGAACCAGAGGAAGTACGGCCGCGATTTCCCGTACTTGGAGTGGGTGTGGTCGATCAGATACCCGAAGAACAACCCGTCAAAGGCATCGATCACCCGTACCACCAGGAACAACGTCCCCACGAAAGCGGGCGAGATCTTTAAAACCGTGGTGTAGTAGAACAGTAAGTAGAGTCCAACAATTTGCCAAATTAGGTTTCCGGCCATATCGGTGGCCCCATAGGAAACCCGCTGCTTCCATAAATGCCAATTTTTCATGATGAAACCTCCCCAATTAGTGCAAACCCAGATTATAACTCTTTATTTGTAATCGCTTTCATGAGTAAAGCATACCCACTTCGGCTGATTTGTGTAATCCCTTTATTTCACCACCCACTTACCATTTCTAACATTGCCTTAAATTTAACCGATGACTAGTTATGCCGCAAACCTTTCGTCTTTGTCCCGGCCTTAATGGTTAATAGCCGAACCAACTGCGGGACTAAGGTTTGCCCCGGAAGTACTGGCTTAACGTCCCGGATGCGAGCCGGCACCGGTAGTCACGATGTGCGTGAACGGACCGGTAGTTCGTAACGTTAATAACCTGCCTAACTAGACCGTTTACCGGTTAATTACTAATCCCGAGCGATACAAAAAAACGTTACCCGTAAAGCGGTAACGTTTCTGGTAAATCCTAGTTGAATGTTCTACCGAATGGCCCCGTGGTAGGCAAACTGGTCCGTGGTGGGGGCCTGCAAGAAGGTCTTTGCCTGGTCGCGGTCCTGGAGAACGGCCACCGCCGATTTCGCCAGCATCACGTTGAAGGTCTCGCCGTCCTTCAGCGTTTCGGCGTAGTAGGCCACCGGAATCTCGCGGCCAAAGGCCATTCCCGTTTCCCAAATGGTCCCGGTATCGTAGTCGTCCACCACGGCCAAGACCAGTTGGGCCGTCTTCAGGTGTTCCGTGTTATCGGCGAAGACCGCGTCCCGGTCGGCGTCGGTCGCGTCCGGCGTCAAGTCGATACCGTCCAACCGCGGTGAATAGTAGCTGATCTGTAACTCGTCCATCAGGGTCTCCAGTTGGGCTAAACGTTCCGGTTCCCCGGCGCTGAACCACGGACCGGCTAAGTAGACTTGTGGGTGTTGCGCGTTAACTCGGGTCATGCTTAAACACTCTCCTTCTCTGGTTAAGTCGAGTGTAGCGAACTCGCTACCGCCTGGCCAGCCCCAAAATCAGGACATTGGAAATTGACGGTGGCCAAACCGCGCTGGCGTGAGATGGCTTGGTTTTCCCCGACTTTCCGGGTAGACTAAGGGTAACTTATAGGAAGAAAGTTGGGGACGTTTATGGCAAATTACATTCAAGAGATTCGCGCGTTGGTGGGTCACAAACCCATTATTCTCAACGCAGCGGGCGGCATCCTGCTCAACGACCGCCAGCAGGTTTTATTGAACCTCCGCACGGATACGCACAACTGGAGCCTCCCCGGGGGCTACCTGGAATACGGCGAGACCTACGCTCAGGCCATGGTCCGCGAATACAAGGAAGATAGCGGCATCGACGTCAAAATCGTCCGGTCACTAGGCGTCTTCGACAAGGGCGAGACCCGCTACCCTAACGGTGACGTGACCCAGGTGATCTGCCAGCTCTACCTGGTCGCGGCCGTGGGTGGGCACACCTTAGACCAGGCCACCGACGAGACCCTGGACCTGCAATACTTTGATTTCGACCAACTCCCCCCACTGCTCAACGACCAAACGGCCGAGATGTTGGCCGCCGCTAAGCAACAGCTCGTCTAAAACTCCTTTCAGCATCGACGACCACGTCTGCGGTCGCCGATTTTTTTGTGCCGTCCGTGAACCATCGGCGTCACCACCAACCTCCTCAAAAGACCGTCGTTTAGCGGTTAAGCCGGGGCTAGTGTCACGATGTGTCCGTCAAACTCGTCCATCCAACCTTTAGGCTTTAGCGTATAATAAAATCAGATTTCCGTTATTGATGATTGGACCTTTAATCCCTAAATCTGATTGTCAATTGACCAATCACACTATTCCATTAAAAAATTATGTGTCTTGATAAGGAGTGTCTTTCATGCAAACTTGCCCCCACTGCCACCAACCCGTGCGAGCCGATAGCCGCTACTGTGAACATTGCGGGTACGACCTGCAGGCTCGCCGGCACGTGCAATCTCCCCACCGGCCCCACCGCTCTCGCTGGTTCTCGCGCATCCTCATCGGTCTCCTGGGGCTCGCCCTGCTGGCCGTTTTGGGGTTTGCGGGCGTCTTTTACCACCGTCAAGCGGGCCGAACCAAGCAAATCACGACCATCACCGCCACCATCACGGACGATCAACCCGCCGATTTCGCCCGCAACCTGATCAGCGACGACCCCAGTCTGAAATTGACCAGTGACACGGTCCAGCCCCTGTTGACTTACGTTCGTACGCACCCGAGTTACGTCAAAACCATGCGCCACGACCTGGTCACTAACGGCACCACTCGCGACCAGACGTTTCAAGTCGTGACCAGCGGCCATGCTTTCGGGATCTTCCCCCGCTATAAGTTACGGGTCACCACCATGCATCCCCGACTACAGACTAACGTGGCCAACGCGACGATCCTCGCCAACGGGGCACCGGTCATCACGGCTAAGAACCGGCACTTCACCTACACGGCCGGCCCCTTTTTCCCCGGGCACTACGTCTTTAAACTGACCGGTGCCCGCCGCACCAAACGAACGGCCGTCAATCTCGTCGCCCAAAACGACCGCCACCGCGATATCGACCTGACCACCCAGACGGCGGCCGCGGCCACCACGGATTCGACCACTACCGCGTCAACGGCTGCTTCATCCACCACGCCCACACCCCGGACGACCGGATCGCACAGCCAAACGGGACAGGACGCCGCTAGTTTTTCTGGGCGGGACGCGGACGCCATCGCCGCGGTCAACGACCAGTACAATTTCGACGATAGCGACGAGACCTACACGGTCCACGAAGCCCATCCCGACGTCCTCGAAGTCCGGGCCTATGACTGGGTCACCGACGACCCCGATGGCGTCTACCGTTACGATACGATCCACGACATCGTCAGCAGCTATAATCCCCAGACCGGGAAGTTTGAAACCCCGGACGATTAATCTAGAAAGGAAGTTTCACGTGAAACAAGTTACCCAACGCATCTGCCCGCAGTGCGGTTACGCCAACGGGACCACCGCTAATTTCTGTCTGCAATGTGGGGCCGCCCTCACCGCCGCCAACGATTTTCAGGTCGTCCCCCACGGCACCGACCTGTCCTTTCCCGTGACCGGATTGGACCTGACCACCGCCGAGCGCGCCCAACTGCACTGCCTGATCATCACCATGAGCCCCACCATCCCCACGGGTTACCAAAGTGCGGGGCCCATCTTCGTTGAAAGTGCCGTGGCCCCGCAAGCTAGTCAGCTGGCGGCCTGGGAGGACCTGATGACGCACCTTTACGCCCTGTTATTGACCCGGCACTATCTGGGCGCCGTCCATCTCCAGATTCAACCGCAAGCCGCCGATTCTAGTCAACTTTGTTTATACGGTGAGGCGCTCACCGCCGCACCCCAACCTTAATTTGGAGGCATCACACTCATGTTTATGCACCAGACCCCTTACTTTTCCCCCGCGACCGACCAAGCAGGCGGCCACCCGACACGCTTCTGTCCCCACTGTGGGCACCCCGTCTCGGCGACCGACGCCTTTTGCCAAAACTGTGGCTATAACTTAAAGACCGAGCAGGCGGCTGCCGACCAGGTCGCCCAAGATCAGGCTCCGAAACCGAAAGCGCCCGCACCGGCCCCCCAACCCCGTCGACCCCACCGGCCGTGGACCAAGCGCCGGAAGCTTCTCTGGGGCCTGGGCGGTGTCGTGGCGGTCGCCCTCATCGCCGGTATCGCGTGGGGACAGCACTACTACTCTAAGGAAGCCACCCTGAACCGGGCCATTGCCGATATTCGTAGCGGCCGTCACCTCACCCGCGAGCTGACCAGCAGTAGTACCGACCTTAAATTGACCACGACTAACCTCATCCCCCTTAACCGCTATTACCGCGCTCACTCGCGGGCCCTCAACCAGCTACAGGCGCAGCTGCTAAGCAGTGGGAGTAGTCAAGACGGCAACTTCACCTACCGGGAGACCGGCCGCCACTGGTTACTCTTTCCCAAGTACCAGATCAGCGTCAGCCCGGTCTACCCGACCGTCACCACGAACCACCGGGGCACCGTCATCTCGCTCGACCATCAAACGGTGGCCACGGCGACCAGCAACGATTACCGCAAGAAGCTGACTGCCCTAGTCCCCGGGGAATATCACCTGCAGGCCAGCGGTAAGGTGGGTAGTCACCAGCTTACCAATAGTAGCGATTACCACATCACCCGTAACCAGGCCTACGACTTAGACCTGACCACCGTGAGCGTCACCGTCAACACCGCCAGCGGGTCCGCTATCCTGCTGAACGGCAAGAAGATCGGGACGGCTGACGGCAACGGCACCTACGTACTCAAAGACGAACCTTGGTCGGACAACATGACGTTAAGTGCCCAGTACGTCTCGTCGGCCGGAACGGCAAAAACCCGTAGCGTGACGGTGGCCAAACACGACAATGGCACCACCGTGAACCTCGACTATCCCGACCTGATCGACAGCGGTACCGCCGACGACTTCTTCAGCGACCTGTTCACGGCGGTCCAGAACTTGGCCGATAACGGCGACATGGGCGACGCCACCGATGACGACGGCGATCCCATGAGCGACTTCTTCGAAAACGGGGAGAGCAACGCCGATTTCGCCGAGCTCAAGCAAATGGCCAAGGGCTACTACCATGACGACCACCTCGACGCCATCGGGATGGACACCGACGTCAAGAGTGTCGCGCCCGGTCCCAACGGCACGAGTCTGGTCACCTACACGGTCAAATACGACTTTGGCCTCACGGACGAAGACTACGACCACATCCAGACTTTCCAATACACCGCAACGGTGAAGGATTCTAGCAGCAATGACGACACCTCGCAGATCAATCAGGTCGTCAAGATTTCTCCCGCCCAAAAGCTCAACGACTACCACGACGATGATGACTAATCCGATCGGTAGTTGTCCGGTCAACGGATTCAATCACCCGGTTTAACGACCACTAGCGGACCACCACAATTTTTGTGATGGTCCGCTAGTTTTTTAAACGCACTTCAATCGATTGTTTCAAGTTATTCCGGGACCGACTGGTGAAAGCCCAGCACCCGGGTGGGAAAGGTCTGCTGCCCCGCCGAATAGTTGCCGGTCTGGACTAGCTGACCGCCCTGGCGGGTATAGAACCGCAGGGCCACCGCATTGGTCGCCAGACAATCGACGGTCCAGGCCGACCAGTCGGCGATTCGCGCCTGCCACAACTGATACCCCACGCCCCGTTGTTGTTGCGCGGGATCGACGTACAACCCGTAAACCTCCTGGGGATACGGTGCGCCCAGCGTTTCGTGGTGGCGCTGCGGCCCGCCCGCAATGAACCCCACGATCACCCCGTGGTCTTCGGCGACCAAGACCCCGTCTGCCTGATACCGCTGCTGCCAAAGTTTCTGACGTTGGGCCAAACTCTGCTGGGCCACCACCGCGCGGGGCAGTTTTCCCGCGTAGGCGACCCGCCAGCTGGTCACGTGGATGCGCGCAATTTCCGCCACGTCCTGTGCCGTTGCTTCCCGAATTTCCATCTGGATTCCCACCTTTCTTGTCGTGCCTAGTCTACCTGCTCCGGCGGGCCAAGAGAAGTGTTTAGCCTTAACTTTTTCGTCCCGCACCCGGTGGTTCGTGGTATTCTAGGAATCAAATAGGTTATTTAGGGAGGTTTCATTTATGAGTTTAAAATACGTTAAGCGCGCTACTCACGAGCAATTACCCGCCATCATGGCCATCATCGATAACGCCAAAGCCATGCTAAAGGCCGACGGGAGTCCCCAGTGGCAGGATGGCTATCCCGACGAGGCCACGCTGCGCCGCGACATCGCCGCACAGAACTGCTGGGTCCTGATTGTCGACGGGCAAGTCGCCGGTACCGCCACCACCATCGTGGCCGACGACGCGAACTATCACGACATCACCGGCGGCCACTGGGAAAACACGGTCGACCCCTACATGACGATTCACCGGATCGCGATTGGCCCCGACTTTGCCGGTCAACACCTCAGCTCCCTGTTTCTCTCCAACCTGGTCAGCCAGTACTACCAGCAGGGAATTCGCAACTTCCGTATCGACACCCACGCCATGAACCAGCGGATGCAGGGCTTAGCCACTAGTTTCGGCTACCAACACCGCGGTAAGGTCTACGTGGACGAACCCGCCGAAAACCACGAGGATAACGCCCGGCTAGCCTACGAATTAAATCTATAGACTGAAACTTGAAAGCTAATAATCACGCCAAAGGCGTGTGGTTATTGGCTTTTTTG
>NZ_AZDW01000050.1:66678-139800 GCF_001434115.1 Levilactobacillus zymae DSM 19395 | reverse complement strand
CACTTGAATCATGTGTTTGATGGGGATTTTGGAGTTTCTGGTGAATAATTCAGGTTTAAATGTAATCCTTTACATGACCAATTAGTTCTTGACTTAATTTTCTGAAAGAATTACGATGTTCACGTTAACAAATGTTGAAAACACGGAACTTAAAAAAGTTAAAGCCATTGAGCTGAAAGGACATGTTTATAAAATGCGTTTATCTAAAGTTATTGCACTGATCGTTGTTGTTGCTGTTGTTGTTTCCGGAGCCTTCGTTAGCACCCAAGCTTTCGCCGCTTCCAACTCGAACCCTGCTACGGCTAACCATTCCTTCTCGTCCGCTTACACGGCTCTGGTTCAAAAGCAATCCCAAGCTTTAAAGTAAGCAAGTAAGCTCCCCCTTAATTCATAAACCCCAAATGCCACTACGGACCCCCATCCGCAGTGGCGTTTTTTATGGTTTCTTCTGACCGTGAAACGGCTTACAATAGAGGTATTACGAACGGAGGAATCCAAATGTCTGAAAATTTAACCGCCATCGCTGACGCGCTCAACGTCCTGGCCGACTACCTGGGGCCCCGCGACGTGCCGGAACTGACCCGTGCGGCGTTGAATGAACCACTAGATGCCATTATCCTATTCGGCGGCAGCATTCTGGCCGGCGACTCGGTCTTTCACGAGGCCATGGCCCACCAAGCCGCTAACCACTACCTGATTGCCGGGGGCCGGGGGCACACCACCCCCACGCTCCGTGCCCAACTCTCCAAGCGTGGGTTCGACTTTCTGGGTGATCCCAGCGAAGCCTTGATGCACCAGCGTTACCTGGAATACACCTACGTGGATCACATTCGCTTATTAGAAACCGAATCGACCAACTGTGGTAGTAACGTCGCCAACAGCTTGGCCGTCCTCCAAGCCCACGATATCCCGGTCAAGCGCCTGGGCGTCATCCAAGACGCCACCATGCAACGGCGGATGGCCGCCTGCTTCCACAAGGTCGCCCCGGAGACGCAACTGGTCAACTTCGCGGCCTACCAGGTCCACGTTCAGGTCTGGAACGGCCAGCTCGGTTTCACCAAACCAATTTTCGGAATGTGGTCCATGCACGATTACATCACCCTACTGATGGGCGAACTCCCACGGTTGACCGACGACGCGCACGGGTACGGCCCTCACGGCCAAAACTACATCGCACACGTCGACATCCCCGAACCGGTGCAAGCCGCCTACGCCTTTTTACAAGCCCACCTCGACATTACGGGGCGTCCGGCTGACCCCGCGTTTAAATCCTAATCCTAAAAAATGGTGCGTCTCCCAAAAACGGGACACGCACCATTTTCATTATAAGGTCTGGGTCGATGCCGTTTGCGGATCGATGAAGTCTTCGATGCGCCCCGCCATGGCCTGGGCCAGGTCGCGACCGAATTGAACTTCTTGGTCGGTCCCCACCATGTTAAAGCCTAAGGACAGTTGGCCCTTAAACGTGCTGCAGGCAATCTGATACATCGGCGCGAACCGGAAGGACCCCGTCATCAAAACGTCCGTGATGTCGGTGTCGTCCAACCGTAACCGCTGGTCGTCGATGATGCCAAAGTTGGTGTAGCCAATCGGCCGCACGTGGTAGTTGGCTTCGACGATTTGTTGTAACTGGTCGATGCTTTCGTGTTGGTACTGGGCCATCAGCGAGCGCACGGAATCCAGGAACTGGTCTTGGTCCTTGAGCGCCGCCATTCCCGCGTGCATTTTTTGAACGGATTCACGAATCGGTTCGGCTAACGGCGCTGGAATTGCGGGATTGTACCGGGCCGTATGGTTGGCAATCCGGAATTGGGCCTGATCGTGGTCGATGCTTTGGCGCATATCCGTTGGGCAGGCGATCGCGATGTCCGCCACCTCGGGGTCGTAGGCCTGGATGGTCTTACCAAAGGTCGCCATCAAAACATCGTTGACCGTGACGTGTTGGTCGTGGGTCGCGTGAATCAACTGTTTGGTCAGGACGGCACTCAACCGCACACCGCTGACGTGGGCTTCTCGTTGCGCCGATTCATCCGCCAGCCGGGGCAAGCCTAGCGCGTGGGCCGGGTGGTCGACGTCTTTTTTCTGTTGCGGCGCCGGATGCGTCTTCAACAGGTCCTTGAGCCAATCCAAGTCAACGGTGTTGTGCACGTCTTTAACGGCCGCCACGCCCCGATTATAACAATCACTCAATAAGTAGAGGTACTGCTTGAACCCGCTACCATCGGTCAAAATGTGGCTCATGGTCAAGACCAGTGTGGTGGTCGTACCTGGTTCGATAAAGACCCGGAGTTGCGGTTGGCGGAACCAATCGGGATTACTGTCTAAGCCCGGCGTGAGTTGATCGACCACGGTCACCATGGTCGTGGCGTCGTCCACCACGGGCGTCCAGCTATTATCGGCTAGATTATATTTACAAAAGAGTTCGGGGACGACCTTCGCCGACAAGGTCACGGCCCGCCGGAACCGGTCAATGTCGAACGGTCCGGTCAGCTTAATTTGGCACCGAATAATCGGGTAAAGTTCCTTCAACCCGATGGTGTGCAAAATATTTAAAGGATTTTGATTCATGTGCAACTCCTCCTACCAAATACCAAATTTAGATTTTCCATTCACTGTTAGCTGAGTGGGTTATAAGTCTATGGTGATACAAGAAAGCGCTCTTTTCAATCATTGATTGGGACTTGTCTCAATTATTTGAGGATTGGCTGACAACTGGACATTATGGTGTTCTAACAACCATCGTTTAACCCGCGCGCGCCAATCTTCTGGTGCCGAAACGTGCGCTAAAAGGCAGCTAGTTGCGCTTAATCCCGTCAGGCAGATAATCCAAGCCCGGGATTATCCACCTGACGCAATTAATGCTCGCTAGCTAACCGCCTTTTATCACACTCTTCACCAAAAAATCTCGCACGACCGCTAAGCAGTCGTACGAGAAATTTAGGAAGTGTATTTTTTCAGTAATTACTTACTGGTTGAATAACTCGTGTTAAATAACTCATCTGGCGTCTTGTCTGGGAAGAAACCAAAGTAGTTGTAGGCGTTGTTGTAGGAAATGTCTTGTACGATCTTCCCTAACGTGGCTTCGTCGTTTGGTACCCGACCTTGTTCAACTAACTTGCCGTAGAAGTTGCAAAGTACCCGACGGAAGTATTCGTGACGAGGGTAGGATAAGAAGCTCCGTGAGTCGGTCAACATCCCGACGAAGTTTGGTAACAGACTTTCTTGCGCGAAAATCCGTAATTGGTTGTCCATTCCTTCGGCAGTATCGTTGAACCACCAGCCAGCACCTAATTGTAAGCGTTGCTTGCCGCCTTCTTGGAACGAGCCCATCATGGTTGCTAATTGCATCCAATCGTTGTCGTTCAAGGAGTAGAAGATGGTCTTTGGAATATCGTTGGTGTTGCGCATCTTGGTGTAGAGCTTTTGGATTTCACCCGCAATGTCTGGTTGCGTCCCAACAGCATCGTACCCGGTATCGGCACCCAACTTCTTAAACATCGGCCGGTTGAGGTCCCGGATGGAGTTGATGTGGAATTGCATGGTCCAGTCGAATTCCTTGTTGAACTTCATCAAGTTTTCCAACAACATGGTGATGTATTGGTCTAATTCCTTAGGCGTCAAATCTTGGTTATTGATCCCTTTGTTGACGATGGCATCCAGCTCGCTGTCCGAAGCCTCAACAAAGTGGTAGGTCAATAAGGAGTGGTCGGACAAACGACCGCCCATGTCATTAAAGAAGCTAAACCGTTGCTTAACCGCTGCCATGATGTCCTTGAAGCCGTTGATCTTAACGCCAGAGACGTCACTCAACTTCTTCAAGTAGTCCGCATAACCGTCCCGATCAATTTGGATCAACTTATCTGGCCGCATGGCTGGTAAGGTCCGGAAGCCGTTTTCAGCTTCGGTTTCCTTCAGCAGCTTGTGGTAGCGTAAGTCGTCGGCTGGGTCGTCCGTGGTGCAGACCGCCTTGACGTTCATGTTCTTAATCAAGTTACGTGGCTTGAAGTCTTCCGTTTGGAGCAAAGCGTTGGCTTTCTTCCAAATTTCGGGCGCCGTCTTGCGATTGAAGACTTCGTCGATGTGGAAGAAGCGCTTCAATTCCAAGTGGGTCCATTCGTACAACGGGTTCCCCATTGATTTTTCAATCGTGCCGGCCCAGGCCATGAACTTATCGTAGTCATCGCCGTCACCAGTGATCAATTCTTCGGGAACACCGTTGGCACGCATCAGGCGCCACTTGTAGTGGTCCCCGTAAGTGCCTTCGTTCAACCAAATCCGCGTAATGTTCGGGTAGTTTTTGTTTTCGTAAATTTCTACTGGGTTCAAGTGGCAGTGGAAGTCAATGATTGGCATGTCTTTAGCGTAATCATTAAACAACTTCTTGGCCATATCATTGCCGAGTAAGAAATCGTCATCAAGCAAATCCATGGGTGTTGTCCTCCTTTAAGACGTCTTCAGAATTAGTCTTTTGGTTCGTACTTAGCTTGGACTTCAGCCTTCGTCTTGGCCTTACCTTGGAGTAAGTCAATGTGTTGGGCAATGTGGGCAATCAAGTACTTGTCGTATTGAGCTTGGTTTTCCTTCAAGATCTTGAAGAACTTGTCACGGAAGACGTAACGGTAGCTCTTCTGGTAGTTCAAGATGGAACCGTACATGGTGTGCAGAACCTGACGGGAGTCATCGTTCTTCAGCAAGTCCATAACGTTGTCGTCGGTAATGGTTTCTGGCTTTGGTGCCGTACCATCGGTTTGGGCGTTGAAGACGTAGAAGGCTGCCACATCATCCAAGTTGTCGTAAGAGAACTTGTAGATATCACGCATCAGTTTTGGATCGGCGTGGGCAATAACCCGCAGAGCTTCCAACCAGTTAGTCCCGGCAGTCTTAACGTGCCAGCCGTGCTTGTTGGACAACCGACCGATGATTTCGTAAACGGAAAGCTTATCGGAACCAGAGTGGATACTCAACTTGTAGCCGAAGTGTTCCGCAATGGCTTCATGAATGACGAATTCACGTTCGAAGCGCTTAACGTCACCAATGTAGTCAATGGCCTTCTGGAATTCACCGTAGAACCGTGGGGCAATGGTTTCAGGGGTGATGCCGGCTTCGTGTAATTCGTTAGCAAAGAAGTAGTGGTTGGCTGGCGTCGTTGGTACGATCGCTTCGTCCATGGAAATTTCGAAGTCCAGGTTGTAAGGCTTGATGAACTTGTGGTAGATAAAGATAGCGTATTGAACGGCACCGTTGAAGATTAAGACGGATTGTTCAACATCCTTCTTGCTGAAGTGAACGGAAGCCTTGTCGTTGATTTGGAACGTCTTGTCCAGGTAAGTATCGTTGAAGTACTTAACCAGGTCGTCGTCCAAAGCGTTGTACTTAGCATCCAATTGTTCGTCAGTTAAGTCAGCGATTTCGTTATGAATCTTTTCAGTCGAGTCAAGGGTGATCATGGTGCAACCAGCCTTGATGGCGTAGTCAACTTCGTGAGGGTTCTTAACGTGGTCACCATCATCGGCCCAGCCAGTGGTGAAGCCTTCGTCGAAGACGGCCCAGCCGGCATCCAACAGAACGTCGGTTTCAGTCCGGTTCGTCAAGAGAAGTTCACGGATGGATTGTTGAGCCAGAACAGGCATGATGCCGCGGCCCTTGAATAAGCGTAAGTGAGCATTGGAAGCTAAGCCTAAGCGGTCACCTAAACCAAAGGTGTACTTGTGGCCGTGACGAGAAGTTGGCTTCAACCAGTTGAAGCGCTTCGTCAAAGCGTGCCAGTTTTGTTCGTTCAAGTCACCGACAATCAAAGTCTTGTCAGCATCGGCAATGCTTTCGCGGGCATCGAAGTCCTTAACATCGTCGCGGTCTTCGTAAACGACTAAACTCTTAACCGTTTGCTTGTTAACCGTTTGGTGTAAGTCAAAGTAAACGTTACGCACGTCAACTTGGATTGAGTTCACGTAAACTTCTTTGTCTGACAGGTTTGAGTAGTCGCCATTTGCGGCTAAGATCTCATGGACGTCTGAAACTAATTTTTGTAAATCCATCAATATTGCCTCCAATATAGTTGTAAGTACCTAGTTTTAAGGAACATAAACCCGAATTAATCATGAAACTCAATGTTACTTGATGTTACCTTTCAGCTTTCCGCCTTCCCAACGACCGTGATCCAAGTCGTCAGCAATTTCAGCAAACCGCTTTTCGTCCAGCTTGTATAAGAAGCCGATAACGACGGCAGCCACTAACAGACAGAACCCTGGGTAAAGCGTCATCGCAGCCTTGATACCCCGTAAGGCACCTGGCGTTTGGTGCGCGTTAGCCACGTAACCGGTCAACGCCAGAACCCCGGCACTAACCAAAGCAGCTAAGGATTGCGCAATCTTCCGGGAGAAGTTGAACGCCGCGTACGTGATGGCTTCCTTCCGAGTCCCAGAACGCCATTCACCATAGTCGATAGCGTTGGAAACCATGGCCCAAGTAATCCCGTTTGGAATCGCCAAAGCCGTGTAACCGATGGTAACTAAGACAATGAAAACGATGACATTTTGTGGTAAGAAGAAGTTCGCGATGTTGGCAACGGCCCCGATAACGAAGCTCCACATTGCGGTCCGCTTTTGCCCAAAATGCTTCGTCAACGTAGGAATCATGAAGACCCCAACGATGGAGCAACCCATCATGATCGCGTTGATGATTGGCTGTAAACCAATGTTACCCAAGTTGTATTGTGCGTAGAACACCATCATTTGGTTGTTGGTGTTCATGGCGGAAATCGTGAACAGCGTCATCAGAATCAAGGCACCTAAAGGTCCGTTCTTGAAGATAACTTTGATGTAATCTTTGAACCCTTCCTTTTCGGCACCCTTACCGGTGTTCCGGTGAACCTTAACGTTTTCACGCGTTCCGAAGTAACAAACGGCGAACATCAGGACCCCGATAATGGCGAAGACTGCGGCTGCCCAGAAGTAACCGTGTTCTTCTTTGACCCCGGTATTCCCGTTGGCGATCAAGCCCATCAAAGGAATGAACGCAACCCCGGCGATGAATTGGGCCCCTACGGAACCAACCTGCCGAGACGTTGCCATGAAGCTCCGGTCTTGGGAGTTCCGTGACATAACGGACGCTAACGAACCATAAGGGTCGTTAGTGAACGAATAAACCAAGCCCCAGATCATGTAAGCAGCATATGCGTAGATGATCTTTTGCGTTCCACTCAGCCCACTAGGCATCGTGAAGGTAACGACTGTCATAATCCCGAGAATAATAGCTGAAATCATCATGACTGGTCGGAACTTACCAGCCTTACCGATCTTCTTCCGGTTATCAATGACTGAACCGGCGATTGGATCCATAAACGCATCGAAAATCTTAGTAAAGGCGAAAATTCCGGCAACCGCACCGGCACCAATACCACACGCATCAATCCAGAACTTGGTCAGGTATGCTTGCCCTAAGTCAAACATGAACCCGTTACCGAAGTCCCCAAACCCGTACGCAATCTTTTGGCGCATCGGAATGTGACGAGATGAGTCATTAATCATTTCGTCTTTGGTTTCCTCAGTCTCTGGATGGGGACTAGTTACTGCCTCGCTCATGTGAGCACCTCCTTGAATTATCCATCGCGGGGTCCCGAAATCGGTTTCATTCTCTAATACACACGTTAACACAAATCTTTGGTATGTACCACCTGAAATCTAAATCTTAACCCTGAGATTTCATTAGCAGCTAACTCTTAAAAGCTACGTTTTATCGCTTTCGTAAGCGCTTTCTATCTAACAATGCTTATCTTATCACAAAATTCTGCACACGTTAACATTTATTTGCAAAAAAACAAAACAAATATATCAGTTGGCTTGCTCAAAAGTCAGGAAAAGGCCGGTCTCGCGCTAAAAGGAGCTCACAAATTTAACTGGATAAATTTTGATCTTTTTAAATTAATCAGGCCAATTTAGGGGCCAACAAAAAAGACCGACTCACTGGTCAGTCTCCTAAAAATCTTTATTTCCGCAGGTCCTTAACGGAATCCCGCACGATGAGCGTTGGTTCCGCAACCTTCTTCACCGGCGCCATGGCGGGATTACTCAGCAATTCCGTCAGTGCGCTGACCCCCTCTTGCACGATGCTGTCGGTGGGTTTACGGACCGTGGTCAGCCGCGGCACCAAATACTTCGAGTAGTTCATGTCATCGTACCCAATGATCGAGATGTCGGCTGGAACCTTGTACCCCAAGTCCTGACAGGCCCGCACGGCCCCGGTCGCCATATCATCGTTGGTGGCGAAGATGCAGGTCGGTGTCTCGGCGGCACCCAGGATATCGCGCATGGCCTGGTAGCCACTTTCGGGGAGATAATTCCCCTGCCGTTGCCACTCGGGCCGGGTCTCGGCGCCATTCTCGCGAATTACGTCGTCAAACCCCTGGCGCCGGTCGGCCGCGGACACGAAGCTCGTGGCCCCACCGATGATGCCAAATTGGCGGTGACCCATGCGAATCGCGTATTCCAGAATCTTCTTGGCCCCCAGATAATCGTTGGTCGAGAAGTTGGAGACGTCATCCCGGTCGATTTTACGGTTAAGCACCACAATCGGTAACCGCCGCTTGATCAACGTTTCAATGAACGGATCATCCTTCTTGGATTGGCTCACCACGATGGCCCCGTCGTATTGGTGCCGGGAGACGGTCCCACTGGCACTGAGCGACTCCACGCTGTCTAACGACAGTGAATAACCCTTAGGTAAGAAGTCACGGGCACGCTTGATCACGTCGACCAAGAAACTCGGTGAGGTCCCCGTATCTAGGTCGGAAAAGAAGACCCCAATCAGGAAGGAGCGCTGTTCGACTAGCCCCTTAGCGTTTAGGTTCGGCACGTACCCCAGGTCATCCGCTAACTGCCGAATCTTCTTCTTGGTGGCTTCCTTGACCAGTGGGCTATCGTTTAACGCCCGCGAAACCGTCGTGTGTGAAACGTTAGCCCGTTGTGCAATTGTTCGAATCGTGACTTCTTCCATCTTGGTTTCCTCCCAAAGCCGATAATAATTTGGTGCAGTCTCTTTTTATCAGTTTAAATTTAGTGTGTCAATGCGGTTAGTCCATCCCGGTACTATGGGTTTCTCACCATTTGCCGGGTTAGGTTCAGCCACATATTGGTTGATACCATATCTCTTTAATATAGCACCAATTACGTACAAATACCGGAACCAACCGTTAAGTCGTAACTGCCATACCAGTTAGACGGTCTGGCCTCATTTCAGCGAAATCGTTACATTAAGATGTTCACGGTTACACTCACTTATCACACAATCATTGATAATAGTACTAGGATAGATGATTTGACCGCTAAAAGCAAAAAAGGAATTCGCCACAACCTCCCGCTAAGCGGCGGCGATTGCGAGCTGAATTCCTAGGACTGGGTCTGGTGTTCCTGGTAAAACGTCTTCAGCTGCGCGGGTGTCGGGTACCCGTCGTTGTCCCCCATGACTTGCACCGCCATGGCGCCAATCGCACAAGCCCGACGCAGAGCCTGCTTCAGCGACAGGTCTTCCTGCAGGGCCGAGATCAGCCCCACGGCAAAACCGTCCCCCGCGCCGACCGTATCAACCACGGGCGCCACGTGGAAGCCGGGGACCCACAGTTTCTCCCCGGTCGCGCGTTGGGCGAAGGCCCCCTTAGCGCCCAGCTTGACCACCACTAGTTGAGTGACCTCGCTTTGGTGCAGGTAAAAGTCGGCGATGGTTTCCGGGTCTCGCGAGCCGGTCAACGTTTCGCCCTCGCCCAAACCGGGTAAGACCACCGTGGCCG
Source organism: Levilactobacillus zymae DSM 19395 (assembly GCF_001434115.1). Taxonomy (GTDB): domain Bacteria; phylum Bacillota; class Bacilli; order Lactobacillales; family Lactobacillaceae; genus Levilactobacillus; species Levilactobacillus zymae. Next base: position 130,019 of record NZ_AZDW01000050.1, on the reverse strand, counting down.
TCTGAGCCAACTGGTTGGTCACCCGCACCATTTCGGCGGTCGAGGACCACAGGGTCGGCCGCAGATTCGGGTCAAAGGTAACCGGAATATTGTGCTGCAGGAGTTCGCGGTTCAATTGCCGGTACACCGCCAGGCTCTCCGCGGACAACGCTGCAAAGATACCCGACAGGTGGGCCAATTGGACCTGCGCCAGGTCGACGCCCCGAAGATCGTTCAAATCGTAGTGGGCCGCCGCCGACCCCCGCCGGAAGTAGTAGACCGCCGGATCACCGTGATCCACGTTTTGCTTGAGGTAAAAGCCGGTCGGGTAGGCCGCCTTGGTCACCAGGTTGGTGACCCCCACGTGGTTGCGGCGCATTTCAGCCTGCAGGTAGGTGCCAAACGGGTCTTGCCCCACCGCCGACACGTATTCCGTGGCGTGCCCCAACCGGGCTAACCCCAGGGCCACGTTCAACTCGGCTCCGGCCGAAAACTTCTGAAAGGTCGCGGCGTCCGCCAGGCTAGCGTTGGTCTCTTGGGCCTTGAACACCACCATGGGCTCGCCAATCGTTAGAATCGTTCCCACGTTACCGCCTCCTACTTGGTCTTGCTAATGGCTTCCCACAACCCGTTGAGGTAGGCGATCCCTAAGGCCCGGTCGTACAACCCGTAGCCAGGACGCCCCTGTTCTCCCCAGATGTCGCGGCCGTGGTCGGGCCGAATGATGCCGTCAAAGTCGGTGTCGTGTAGGGCCTGCATGATGGCAAACATATCCAGCGACCCGTCTTTAGACAGGTGGCCGGACTCGTGAAAGTCCTGATGGTGGCCTAAGTGCTTGATGTTCCGGGCATGGACGAACGGCACGCGTCCCGTGGGCACGAACTCACGGATAATTGCCGGCACGTCGTTAGCGGGATTTTCACCCAGACTCCCGGTACAAATGGTAAACCCGTTCATCGGCGACGGGTTCAACGCCACGATGGCGCGCATGTCGGCCGCGTTCTTGTAGATTCGCGGTAAGCCAAAGATCGGCATCGGCGGGTCGTCCGGGTGCATCGCCATCTGCACGTGGCATTCCTCGCACACCGGAATAATGGCGTCCAGGAAGTATTTCAGGTTAGCCGTCAGTTGAGCCTCGTCCACGTCGGCGTAGGCCGTAAATAACCGCTGCACCTCGGCCAACCGGTCGGGTTCCCATCCGGGTAAGACGTAACCGTTGGCCTGGCTTTGCACGTCGTGAATGATCTCTTCGGGCGCCTTTTGGGTGTAACGTTCCTCAAAGGCCAGTGCCGTCGACCCGTCCGCCAACGGATAATGCAGGTTGGTCCGAACCCAATCGAAGATCGGCATGAAATTGTAACAAATCGTGGTCACGCCGGCCTGGGCCAGGTTCCGAATCGTTTCTTGGTAGTTCGCGATGTACTGGTCCCGACTGGGTAACCCAATCTTGATGTCGTCGTGAATGTTGACCGATTCCACCGTGGTAAAGCTTAAACCGGCGGCCTCAATCTGCCGTTTCAAGTCCAGAATCTTGTCGAGGGGCCAAACGTCGCCCACCGGAATATCGAATAACGCCCCCACCACTTGGGTGACGTTGGGAATTTGGCGAATGTTCGCCAGGGAGATAGCATCGTCTTGTTGACCATACCATCGAAATCCCATCTCCATGTTTGCGACCTCCTCTAATCGTTTTTCGTGGTTGTCTTGGCTAAGATGCCCCGCACATCCAGCGTCCCCGGTTCGTGAGCCGGGACGTCGGCCGACGTGAGGTCCTCGGGCCGCACGTTCATGAAATAGTCGGGGAACTTGTTGAGTAGATATTTCCGTTCACTCAACATTAGCCGTAAATGCTTGGTGATGCTATAACGCACGTCGTCGAGTTCTCGGCGGCGCACCGCGTCTAAGATTGCCTGGTGTTGGTCTAACAACGTCTGCCAATCCAGATTGGTGACCTTCAGGCGCATCCACCGGAAGCGGTTCAGGTGCATGTTCAACGTCTGTAACCAATCCCAAACGACTTCGCGGTCCGCGGCCAGGTAGAAGGTCTTGTGAAAGGCTTCGTCCAGGTCAAAGAACGCATCGGGATCGCCTTGCTGGGCCACGACCACCTGATTTTCCAGATTCTGTTGGAGTTTCTGGTACCACTCGTCGGTCATTTTACCGGTGGCCTCCAGCATGATTTCGACTTCTAAGATTTGACGGACAAACCGGGCGTTGTTGGCCATCGCCATGTCGATCCGCGAAACGTAGGTCCCACTTTGCGGCACCACGTCAATCAGTCCGTCCCGTTCCACCCGGATCACCGCTTCACGAACCGGGGTCCGGCCGATCCCGAGCTCGTCGGAAATGACCTTTTCGGAAATCTTTTGTCCGGGAGTGTATTTATTGTGCATAATTCGGTAACGAAGTTGGCTGTACGCTTCGCTCCGCATGTTTTTTAATTGCATAGCGAATGAACCATCCTTTTCCAGTTTTTCGTCTTGGTCTCTGTGTCGGTTCGCTTAGTTCTTTCACCCGCCGACCTTCCCTTCAAGTCGACTTTAATGCGTGGGTGAATGAGCTGATGATTCTCTTAGTTTAGCATAGGTGCGCCTAAATTCTTACCGGTTAGTCAAACAATTAAACCAACTGGCTAACCGCAACGCGGATTGTCACGTTTTTTCACAAGCATTTTTTCAAAAAAGGCAGTACCCAAAAGTACCGCCTTTCAGATGTTATTAACTTTATTAAGCTTTGTCGACCGCGTGGCCACCAAAACCATTCCGGAGAGCAGAAACGACCTTACCCGTAAAGGTGTCGTCTTCCATTGAACGGTAACGCATCATTAAGGACAGCGCGATAACTGGCGTTGGCACTTGTTGGTCCATGGCTTCTTGCAAGGTCCACATACCTTCACCAGAACTGTGCATGGTTCCCTTGATTTCGTCCAGGTTAGCGTCCTTGGCAAAGGCTTCTTGGGCCAATTCCATGAGCCATGACCGAACGACAGAACCGGAGTTCCAGAGTAAGGCAACGGCTTCGTTATCGTAGTTGAAATCGCTGTGTTCCAGCACGTCAAAGCCTTCACCGATGGCTTCCATCATCCCGTATTCGATCCCGTTGTGAACCATCTTCAGGTAGTGACCGGAACCAGCAGCACCGGTGTACAGGTAACCGTTGGTTTGGGCGATGCCTTCGAAGATTGGCTTCAAAACGGCGTCAAAGGATTCTTGGGACGTCCCACCGATCATAAAGTTCCCGTCGTGACGAGCGCCGGACTTCCCACCAGAGGTCCCACAGTCGAAGAAGTTGATGTTCTTGGCTTCGGCCTTCTTGGCGTCTTCCACGGAGTTCTTCCAGAAGGAGTTCCCCCCGTCGACGATGTAGTCGCCGGCGTCTAATACGTCGGTCAACGTGGCAATCGTGCTTTCGGTTGGCTTGCCGGCTGGTAACATCAGCCAAACAACTTTAGGCGAAGGCAACTTGCTTAACAAGTCGTCTAAAGACGTGGCGGCCTCGGCCCCAAAACCAGCGGCGGCACTGACGAAGTCCTTGTTCAAGTCAAAGCCAACGACCTCGGTACCGTGATCCATCATGTTTTGGGCTAAGTTCAAGCCCATCTTGCCTAATCCAACTAATCCAATTTTCATGCGTGTAATTTCCTCTCTCTCGGTAAAGTGATAAGTTCCGTTTTTTAAGTCGTCCTTATCATATTAAAAAAAGTTACATATTTCAAGTAAAACTATGAAAAAGTGTTACATTTCACTGAATTGACCCGTTGTTAAACCCACACAATCCACTACATTCCCGTTCTACAACGGATAGTTTAACTAGAATATTCAGTATTCAGCCCGTAGGCGAGCAGGGGCTCAGCCGGTGAAATTATGGTTAGTCGGCGTTTTTTGTCGGCTTACCATAAGGCCAAGCTTTGAGACTTGCGGGTTTAGCAAGGCTCAAAGTTGTGCCCACTGGCGGTCCAAATGTTCGCCCCTGAGCGCCGGAGGGCGACCAGTTTCATCCAGCGAAACTTATTCCTTCGGTTCCCGTTTCCGTTGATACTCCGCGATGGCGGTGTATTCGGATTCCAGTTTCCGGCCCAACCGGATGTAAATCGGCATGATTTCCCGGTAGTTGGCGTAGGTTTCTGGGTTAGGTTGGTAAGTGTTGGTCTTGCCAATGAAGTTCTTGACCACGGAAAGGTTGTCGGCCAGGCCTAAACTAATTTGGGCAATCACCATGGCCCCTAAACAGCCGGCTTCGAAGGATTCCGCAATCGTCACGGGTTCTTCGAAGATGTCGGCTAACATTTGACGCCAGAGTGGCGAGCGGGCAAATCCACCGGAAGCCATGACCTTCTTAGGTTCACCAGCGGCTTCCTTGAGGGCCAATTCAACCGTGTACAGGTTGTAAACGATACCTTCCAGGGCGGCCCGAACCATGTGGGAGCGGTTGTGTTGCCGGGTCAAGCCAAAGAAGGAAGCCCGGGCGTTCCCGTCCCAGATTGGGGCCCGTTCACCACCCAAGAACGGGTGGAAAATCAGGCCGTCGGAACCGGCGGGAACCTGGCTAGCAATCTTGGTCAGCAAATCGTACGGGTCTTCGCCCATTTCCTTAGCCAACGCCTTTTCGGGCGCAAAGAGGTTGTCGCGGACCCAGCGGAAGACGATTCCCCCGTTGTTGACGGGGCCCCCGATGATCCACTTGCCGTCCATGACTGGGTAGCAGTAGATCCGGCCTTTCGGGTCGATTTGTGGCTTGTCCACGAAGGTCCGGACCACGCCGGAAGTCCCGATGGTGACGGAGACTTCGCCGTCGCCAATCGCCCCGGAACCGATTCCGGAAAGGGCCCCATCGGTCCCCCCCATGATGAACGGCATGTCTTCGTCAAAGCCAATTTCCTTGGCGTATTCGGGCTTCAAGCCCTTAACCTGGTAAGTGGCTTCCACTAATTCAGGCAACTGGTCGCGGGTCACACCCGTCAACTTCAGGGATTCTTCGTCCCAGTCCATGGTGTGGATGTTGAACAGACCGGTGGCCGCAGCCATCCCGTATTCTTCCTTTAATTGACCGAAGTACCGGTAAATCAAGTATTCCTTCAAGCCGACCCAGTAACGGGTTTGCTTGTAGATGTCTGGTCGTTCGTTCTTCAACCAGAGAATCTTGTAGACGGGGCCCATCGGGTGGTTCGGTAACCCGGTCCGTTTGTAGAGTTCCAGGCCGGAACCGTCCTTGTCCATCGCCGAAGCGTACTTTTCGGAACGGTTATCGGCCCAAGTGATGGCGTTGGTCAGTGGCTTGTGGTCCTTATCTAAGGCGATCAGGCTGTGCTGTTGCGTCGACCAAGCGACCCCTAAGACCTTGCCGTCCACCTTACCGGTAACTTCCTTTAAAGCCGCGACCGTGGCGTCAAAGATTACATCTGGATCTTCTTCGGCCATATCGGAGTTTTCTTGAATCAACGGGTACAGTTTGTTGGCGTAGCCGTAAATCTTCCCTTTTTTATCGTAGATGACCGCTTTGGTACTCGTGGTCCCAACATCAATTCCAATTAAATAGTCCATTTCGTTTCCCAGCTTTCTGTTTAAATAAAGATCGGCTATTGATAGCGAAAGCCGGGAACCCGACTTTAACACTATTGTTGCTCACGCTTCGATTGATAACGCCCTGTTCAGCCAGACGACGGCCAATAGCTACCGTCAACTCCACCGAGTTACTCGCTAACCAGGGATACCACCAGTCGAATCTCTTCCTATAAGTAGCGATTGCCGTTCAAAAACGACCAACCGCTGAACCATTTAGCGCATTGAGGGTAAAGAACGGGACCATGCCGCCTTGAGCGCACATGGTCCCATTCGGTTACCTCACTAGGCCAACGTGCTCGTTAATTCCCGAACTAATGGCTTGTTTGCAATTAAGTTCTTCACATCGCTGACACACTTTTCGCCCATGCCGTGTAAGCATTCGTAAGTGTATGCGGAGGTGTGGGGCGTCAGTAAGACGCGGTCGTTGTGTAAGAATGGGTGGCTAGCACGAACGGGTTCAACTTCAACCGCATCCGCAGCGTAACCGGATAATTGACCAGACTTGATACCATCTAAGACGGCCGTTTCGTCAATCAAAGCACCCCGGGCGTTATTGCAAAGGTAAGCGCCCTTCTTCATTTCAGCAACCTTTTCAGCGTTGATCAAGTGGTAGTTACCATCGTTCAGTGAGGCGTTTAAGGAAACGTAGTCACTGTTCTTCAGCAAGGTGTCGAGGTCCACGCGTTGAACGTTGTGGCTCTTCAACCAGCCTTCTGGAGCCTTTGGATCTGGGTCGGTGATGAACACTTGGCCACCAAAGACACTGAACAATTCAGCGACCCGGCTACCAATGTTCCCACAACCGATAACCCCAAAGGTCTTCCCGCTGAGTTCGTTACCCATGAATTCGGCCCGGTCTTCGTACCGGTCGTCACGTTCACGTTCAGCAGCAGCCACCGTCCGACGAACCAAGGTCAACAAGTTAACCAGTTCGTTTTCGGCAACGGAGTCCCGTTCAACCAATTGGGGCACGATGGTAACCTTAACGCCGTGTTCCTTAGCAGCCTTGATATCAACGTTGTTAAAGCCGATACCGTGACGGGAGATCAGTAACAAGCCTTCCGTGTTGTCGAAGAATTCTTTGTCAAACATTGGCGTTACGGACGCAATGATGATGTTGTAACCCTTCAGCTTAGCGGCTAAGGACTTACCGTCGATGTCGGTTGGGAGCATGAAGCGCTTGACTTCACCGATTTCTTCGAGTTCCTTCCAGTGTTCCGTGAAGACTTGACCAAAACTACTTGAGTTAACAACCGCAATCTTATATTCTGACATTTTTCTAATTGACCTCCATATTCTCTTGGTGAGACGTAAGATATTAATAGTGGATTATCTGTTTAAGGTGGTGTCCACCACGTTCCAGCCCCAGTGGGGCCGACCGGCAAGGCGACCAGTTTCATCCTCGTTGAAACGTGCTCCTGATGGGCAACCGGTTCCGCTTAACCCCAAGTCAGTCATTATCCAAAGTTCAGGATAATCACTGACTTGACGTTCATGCTCACCGGCTAAACGCCCGTCGTCGCACTCTATTAATTAATGTGAATCGTGTATTGCATGGTTTCTTGTTGGCCAGCAGCTAAGTGGTGGTTAGCTTCCTTAGTCGCCAATTCCCGCAAGTCGCCACTCACGTCAGGCAACCCGTTGAAGGGTTCAAGGCAGAGGAACGGTGCCTTGGCGCCTTCCTTGGTCCATAACGTGACGTAATCGAAATCCGTCAAATCCAATTTGATGGTGTGGGCGTTCTTCTTCGAGCGTAACGTGATACTCTTCAAAGCTGAGTCGTCCAAGATGATCAAGCCGGCGTCAAACATCTGGTAGTTCAACGCGATGACCCCGTCCGTTTGCGCAACTTCTAATTTCTTACCAGAACGGTAAGGGTTCGGCGTCTTCACAATTTCAAATTGTTCCAACTTCGCTGGCTTGGGATCTAAGACCAATTCGTAGTCGTCGAAGGTTTCACCGTCTTCAAATGGCACGTTGAAGGCTGGATGTGACCCTAGGGAGTACGACAAGTCTTGGGTGTCTTGGTTGTCGACCGTGAAGCTCAGGTGCAAACCGTCTGCCACGACCGTAAAGGTAATGTCTAGTTCGTACTTGAAGGGGTAATATTGTTGCGTTTCCGCGTTACCCTTAGTGCTTAACGTGACGTGGTCGACTGCTTGGTCCTTGACGTCAAACCGTAAACCACTGACAAACCCGTGTTGGGGCATCTCGTGCTTCTGGCCGTCAATCAAGTAAGCGTCGTCGTTCGACCGACCAATGGCGGGGAATAAGACCGGGGCGTGTTTTGGCCACAGGTCGTTGTTCCAGATCAGGTCGCGTTGGGTCTTCAAGTCAACCAGGTGCGTTAATTCGGCACCGACTTCGTTGATAATGGCTTGGAACTTATCATTTTGAATCGTAATCATAATGGCTCATTCCTCCAGTAATTGGGTGGCGTTAGGCAACGGTCTTCGCGTGATCTTTTAAAGCCTTTTCGAGCGTGGCCACGATAGCACCCTTGCCCGCGATCATTTGCTTGAAGTAACCTTCAACCTTAGTGCCCAAGCCAACCGCGTAGAGGTCTTGGCCGAAGATGGACGTGTTGGTCAAGATGTCCTTCAAGTGAGCGTGAACGTCGGTGTCTTCACCCAACTTGATGTCGCCCACGTACTTCTTCAAGTCATCCATCATTGGATCTGGACTTGGTTCGAAGGCTTGACCTTCGTCGTTAACGGCCATTAAGTAACGGAACCATGCGGCGATCGTCAACGGGATGAATTCCAACGTCGATGGGTCAAAGCCGTCACGCGCGACGTATTGCTTGATGGTTTCGCCGTAACGAACTGGAATCTTCTGGGAAGTATCCGTAGCGATCCGTTGTGGCGTATCTGGAATGTATGGGTTAGGCAGGCGCTTGTTGACCAATTGGTCGATGAAGTCCTTCGGGTTGATGACCTTAGGATCCGTAACCACTGGTAAGCCTTCAACGTAACCGATTTGCTTAATCAAAGCGACTAAGTCTTTGTCTTGTAATTCCTTGGAAATCGCCGTGAAGCCCAGGACACTCCCAAAGATAGCTAAGGCCGTGTGTAATGGGTTCAAGCAGGTAGTAACCTTCATTTGGTCGGCATCGTTAACCGTGTCGCGGTCAGTAACGATCACGCCGGCGTCTTCAAACTTCGGCCGACCATTTGGAAATTCGTCTTGAATGACTAAGTAGTGAACTTCTTCGGTGTTGGTGAATGGCGCGATGTTGGTGTGACGAGCGGTGTGCACGATTTGGTAATCTTCGAAACCGCTATCCTTTAATTTGTCGCTAACAGCTTCGGCTGGGTTAGGCGTAATCCGGTCAATCATGGAGATTGGGAAGCTGATTTGCTTAGGATCTTGTAAGTAAGCTAAGAAGGCGTCGTCTACGAAACCGTTGTCCTTCCAGCCCTTGGCAATCGTCAAGACGCTGTCCTTTAACCGGTCCCCGTTTTGGGAGAAGTTATCGGTACTGAGTAAGGCTAATGGTGTCTTGCCGTTTTGGTAACGAGCTAACAGTAAGGAAACTAAGCCGGCCATGTTGCCCTTAGGTTTTTCTGGGCCGTTGGCGATGTCGGCCTTGGTCAGGTCGTTTAAGGCGCCATCAACGGTCCGTAAGTTGTAACCCTTTTCAGTAATGGAGAAAGTAACCACTTGTAAGGATGGGTTCTTGAAGATTTCAAACATCCGGTCCCAACCAGCCTGGTCAGTTGGGCTGAAGAAGTGGGCTTCACCAACGGACGCGATGAGTTCCTTATCGAAATTCCCATCGGCCTTGGTAACGACCCGTAAGATCCGGTTGTTGTAGGCGTTGTAGATGTCCTTCACAACACCATCATCGTAGGTTTCAGCAACGACGACACCGGAGTCCAGTTCGCCCTTTTCAATTAATGTGTTCGCGATAGCGGCGTGGAATGCCCGGAACAGGTTCCCACCACCGAAGTGGACCCAACGAGGATGGTCAGCAGTTGCTTGCTTGATCTTCGCTTGATCATAAGTAGGAACTTTGATGCCCGCCTGTTCAAAGGCGGCCTTGTTATTTAAGTAATCGTCGTTTAATTTAACCATTTAGAAACATCCTTTCTTCTGTCGTATCCATTGCGTTAAGTCTGAATGTCATGCGGTTCAGGTGAACTTATATATCAGTAATGGCTTGTAACCGATTTCATCTTACAATATACGGCTAAAATGTCAAGTCGCATTTTTGAGGAAATGAGGAAATTTGGCACACTTATCGTTGATATATCAGCGATTATCCGTAATCCAATAAAATCAATTTATTTATTAATCTAATACATCAGTTGGCTTTTAGACCGCAAATTAGGTAACATTTTGGTGCAATTTTCAAATGTTAACGTGAACATTTATATACTCATAGTATAACACGTCCCCCAAAATCTTCAATCCCATCAGCTGATATATCACTTAAAAATATCTAAACTCTTCCTATTATATAGACTAATTTAATTTCGATTGTTTTTATTTCGTCTTAAAATTTCACACGTTTTCATTTTGACCATTTTTTCAAGTCAAAACAAAACCGCACCCCTAATTAGTGGATGCGGTACTTGCTTAGAGTTTAGGTGCGGTAGCGGCTTGATGCCCGCGGCGGAAAACCCACACCACCATCACGACACAGTAGATTAGTGAGAAGCCCCAGGCCACCGGGTTGGCGTAGCAGATACCCACGAAGCCCAGTGAGGTAATGGCCAAGATACTTGCCAACGACCGCCCCAGAAGTTCGCCGATCCCGGACACGATGGCGTAGAGGCTATGCCCCCACCCTTGTAAAGTGTTCCGGAAAATCATCAATAATCCGTGAACCGGGAAGAAGAAGCTGATGATGAAGATGTACTGGTTCGCACTTTGCACGGCACTAGCCGCGTGGTGCCCCAGGATCATGGTGACAAACGTGGTCTTAAACAAGTTGATGACCACGAAGGCCACCGCCGAATAAATCACCTGAATCCAGATACCACTAAAGATGCCGGCCTTCATGCGCTGACGAGCTTGCGCACCATCGTTTTGCGCTTGGTAGGTCGCGATGGCCGCCCCGACACTTTCCATGGGTAAGGTGAACAGCTGGCGCACCTTTTCGGCCGCCGACTGGGCCGCCACGATGGTCGGTCCCAGCAGGTTAATGGCGTCCTGCATGATGATGGCCCCGATGGCCGACACGGAGTATTCCAGGCCCATCGGTAACCCGATCACGCACATGCGTTTAATCCGCGGCCCGCGCCAGCGCCAGTCCGCGCGGCGCACCGTGATGGGCTGACGACTGCCCCGGAAGAGCATCAGGTTCAACAAGCCGCCGACAAATTCGCTAATGACCGTGGCCCAGGCAATCCCGGCGATGCCTAGATGAAAGACTAAGACAAACACCAGGTCCAGGATGATGTTTAAGACCAACGAGGCCATCAGGAAGTACAGCGGATGGATCGAATCGCCGAACGCCCGCAACGCGTCGGCCGAGTAGTTGTATAAAATATTGGCCGGAATCCCGAAGAACGAAATCGTAGTAAAGGTCAACGCCATTCCCAAAATACTCTTGGGCGTGTTCAGGGCGACTAACAGGCTATGGGCCGAGAGCATCATCACCGGCGTAAAAATCAACGCCATGATCAGGCACAGCCAGACCGCGTTGGTCAAAAACTCGCGGCTTTCCTGGTCGGCTTGTTTCCCCACACTGTGGGACAACGGAATGCTAAAGCCGATACAACTTCCCTGGATAAAGCCCAGGATCAAGAAATTCAACGGGTAATAGACCCCGACGGCCGCCACGGCGTCGATGCCTAACAGGCGACCGACGATGAGAGTATCAATAAAGTTATAGAGTTGCTGGAAGATGGAGCCGCCCACCAGCGGCAGGGAAAAGAGCAGAATCTTTTTCAGGGGACTCCCATGGGTCAAATCAATTGCGTCCAAAACGGACCTCCTTACACGTTGTCGCGTTGTCGCTTCACGCCGTCGAGCAAGATTAGCTATGGTGGGCACGGTTTCGAAGCCTCCCAACCCGAGTCTTCGAAACACGACCTTAACCTAAGCCGACAAAAGACGTCGACTAAGGTTAATTTCACCATAGCAAATCAAGTCGACTCTGTTCCGCTGGGGGACTTTTTTCCATTTCCCCAACGCCGATTAATTTACTATTTACCGAGGAACCATTTCTCGGTTAGGTTTCCCAATCAGGTTTGTCCCCCGATGAGCGGTAACCTATTTCGAATCCAGCCCAAGCAAAAGGGGAAACCAATTTTTATCGAATTGATTTCCCCTCACCACTATTCCGTGGCAGTCACTCGATTACCCTCATGATACCGCGAAAAGCGGTTTAATTTCTAGATTGAAATTAAATCCTTGATGCTGAAGTTGATGCCTAATTGGTAACTTTGCGCATCCAGGTTGGCGTAACGGATGATCACTTGCCGCTTCTCGCCGTCGAAGTACCAGCCCTCTTCCGCGTCGGCAAACTTCGCCGCGTTCAGGAACCGCGGTAAGTCGCGTCCTGCCAGGTTGACGCTGAGTGGCGCCATGGTTGGGCAGCAAACTTCGAATTCCATGGTCTTCACCTGAGTTGGGTAATCACCCTCACGTGCCACGTCGATCGTGACGCCATCGGCCGTAGCCTGGGCGCTCAACTTGGTCCGTAACGATTGCCCTTGCTTGTAATCGTTGGTGACCCCGTCGTCTTCGTACAGGGTGAAGTCAACGTCTTGACTAGCTTCGACCAGTACGTTGAGGTGATCGATCACGTCGTTATGCAGGTTGTCGATGCCAAAGCTCCGTGGCACGATACTGCCCGTCCGTAAGAACATCGGGATACTGCCTAAGTCGACCGGTACCGTGATGGTCTGACCGCCATCGTAGTATTGCGCGGTCTTCAAATCTAACCACCGACAACCGGCTGGCAGGTAAACGTCCTTTTCCGTTTGTCCCTTGTCCACCACGTTGGCGACCAGTAGCGAGGACCCCAGCATGAATTCGAAACTTTCTTCGGCCACCTTGGGGTCGTCTTGGAATTCGTAAACCAGCGGCCGCATGATCGGTGACCCCTTGGTCGATGCTTCGTACAGCAGGGAGTAGAAGTACGGCACTAAGGTGTACCGTAACTTGATGGCCGCCCGGATGTACTTGGTGTACGCCGGGTAGGTCCAAGGTTCGGTGACCGTGTTGTCGTTGTTGCAGGAGTGAATCGAGAACCGCGGTTGGAAAATCCCGTTTTGGACCCACCGGACGAACAGTTCCGGTTCCGGCAACGGCCCGTCGAACCCACCGATGTCACAGCCTTGGTTGGCAACCCCGGAAAGGCCCATCCCCAGAATCGTCGGGATGTTGTATTTCACGTTGGTCCAGCTGGTGTAGTTGTCGCCGGCCCAGGTCTGCGCGTACCGTTGAATCCCCGCGAAGCCGGCCCGGTTGATTGAGTACGGCCGGACGTTCGGGTCATACTGCTTCAACGCATTGATCCCGGTCTTGGCCATCAACGTCGACATGATCGGTTTAACGGCCCCGATGGTTTGATGTACCCCGTCGGCGTCGACCGTGGCACTGTCATCGTTGATTTCAAATTCGTTGTTGTCGTTCCATAACGAGGTGATGCCGATGGACGCCAGAGCGTCGATAATCTTTTGGCCCCAGGCATCCCGACCGTTGGGACTGGTAAAGTCCACGAAGTGTGCCGGGCCGCCCCAGTACTGATCGATCTCGTCGGCAGTCCCGTCCGCCGTCTTCACGTAAGCGTTCTTTTGTTGGAACTCGGGCGTGATTGGATTGGTGGTCAGGATACCGGGTTTGATGTTTGGCGCCAGAAGAACGCCCCGTTTCTTGAGCTCGGCCACGAATTTGGCCGGGTCCGGAAAACGCTTCTTGTTCCAGTTGAACACGTAGCGCTTGCCGTCCTCACCCGACGTGTAGCCGGAAGATAAGAAGAAGCCGTCACAGGGAATGCCGTTTTTCTTGCAGGTATCCACGAAATCCAGGATGGCGTCGTCGGAATGTTCGTCCAGTTCGGTGTAGAACATGGTCGAGCCCATGTACCCCAGCGACGGTAACGGCATCATGGCCGTCTTCCCGGTCAGGTCGGTGTAGTGTTCCACGACCTTTTTGATGGTGGGACCCCCGATGAAGAAGACGTCAAGGTCGCCGCCGTCACACTGGAAGTAACTGTAGCGTAACCAGTAGTTACTGTGTTCGCAGTCCATGTCGAAGACGGAATCGTACATGTTGTTGTAGAACAACCCGCTGGCCAGGTTAGCTTGGGTGTCGAAGTCGATGTAAAACGGAATCATCTTATACAACGGGTCGGACTTTTTAGCGTTCCAGCCCAGCGAGTCGGTGTTGTGCATCCGCATCCGGCGCTTGAACTTGTTCAGCTTGCCGGACTTTTCACCAAATCCGTAGAACTTATCGTGGTCGCCCATACTACTGTAGTGGAAGCTGCGTCCCAGATTGTCCTGCACGAACGAGCGCTTGGCCAAGTCCTTGTGGACCACGTGACCGTTTTCGTCGATGATTTCAAAGTAAAACGGGTCGGCGTGGATATGTAGCGTGTACTTGCCGTTGTTGACCGTGTACCCATCATCGGTGGTCTTCAAATCGATGGCAATTGGTGTGACCCGTTGCCGTTCATCGGCTAACAGGTCGTCGGCCGCATCGTCCCACGCGGTCTTGACTAAGGCGTAGGATTCCTCCGGCGCAAACTCCTGATCAAAGGTTCCGCGAATCCGGATGATGTTTTCATCCAAGAGGTAGACCCGGAACTGGGCGCCGTCCGTTGCCACATCCAGATAATCGTGATGGTCAGTAACGTTCAGCAGTTTAGAACTAACTTTCATGTGATGCACCTCCGAAATCTAGTGATTGTTGCTATTCAATTGGTCATAGTCTAACACACCAGTTAAACTTTTTGAGGGCGCTTTCACGAACTTTGACGGTCGCTCAGCCGAGCTAAGGCGGTAACCTCACGAGGAAATCCGCCTGAGTCTTGGGCTTTTTAGCCATAAGTCGGCGCTAGACCCCCTAATTAGTTTCAAGTGATATATCAGAATATCGTGACAGGTTTACTTTAATTGACTCTGTAAGCGCTGTCAACGAATTTTCTTTAAATTCTTAAATTCCAGCGATAATCCCGGAGTATAGCGGTTTACCGCCATTATCATTTTAATTTTCAGATTGTGATTTAACGATTTTATGTTGAAAGCGGTTTCCTTCCGTGCTATTCTCTAGGTAACTTCTATACCAGTTTGGAGGCAGATAATTTGGTCACAGCTAAAATTCCGTGGCCACCGATGATTAGCTTTTGCTATTGTTCAGTTTCAACGCTTGGTAACCGTCTTTTATCACAAAAATTTATTTAGGAAGTGAATTTCGTTGGATAAGACACAAAAGACTATTACAGTTTCCGCGGCACCGTTCAACATTAAAGATAAGATTGGGTATATGTTCGGTGATATCGGGAATAACTTCTCGTTTAACGTGGTTAACTCGTTCTTAATGATTTTCTATACCAACGTGCTTGGTTTGACCGGGTCACAAGTTGGGATTATCTTCTTAATCGCGCGGTTCGTCGATGCCTTTGCCGACATCACCGTGGGACGATTAGTCGATAACAGTAAGTTACATAAGATTGGTCGGTTCAAACCTTGGATCAACCGGATGCGTTACCCATTACTGATTGCTTTGGTTCTGTTATTCGTCCCAATCGTTAAGGACTGGGCTTTACCAATGCGGTTAGGTTGGGTCTTCATCACCTACATCGCTTGGGGGATCTTCTACTCCTCAGTTAACATCCCTTACGGTTCTATGGCTTCTGCCATCAGTAGTGACCCGAACGACAAGACGTCCCTATCGACGTTCCGTTCCATTGGGTCTGCCGTTGGTTCCGCCATCACCAGTTACATCATCCCAATGTTCATCTACATCGGCGCTTCCCAAAAGATTTCCGGGAGCCGGTTCTTCTGGGTGGTTGTCGCTTGTGCCATTTTAGGTTACGTCTGCTACGAATTGACCACGAAGCTGACCACGGAACGTGTTCGGACTGAAAAGTCTGAAAAGGTTCCCCTGGGCCGCGTGGTTAAAGGAATGTTCGAAAACAAGGCCTTGATTGTCTTGGTTTTAGTCGACATCATGATCGTTATCAACCAAAACCTGTCTGGGACTTTGATTTCCTACCTGTTTAACGACTACTTCAAGAACACCTCTGCCATGGGGATTGCCTTGATTTTCAACTTTGCGACCGTTATTCTGTTGGCCCCATTCAGTAACTGGATGACGCGGACGTTTGGTCGTAAGGAATGTTCTATCGTCGCACTGTTAATCGGTGCTGCTATCTACGGAACTTTGATGGTTTCTCACACTAGCAACATGTACTTCTACTTGACTATGATGTTCTTTGGTTCCTTGGGTGCCGGGGTCTTCAACCTGATGGTTTGGGCCTTCATCACCGACGTTATCGATAACCACGAAGTCTTGACGGGTGTCCGTGAAGACGGGATCGTGTACGGGGTTAACTCCTTCGCCCGGAAGGTTGCCCAAGCGATCGCTGGTGGTTTCGGTGGGTTCATGTTGACCTTCATCGGTTACAAGTCCTCCACTGGTGGTGGTGCCGTTCAATCGCAAGCCGTTATTGACAAGATCTACAACTTGGCAACCGGTGTGCCAACGGTCTGCCTGTTAGTCGCTGCCTTACTGTTACTCTTCTTCTACCCACTGAGCAAGAAGCGCGTCAACTCTAACGCCGCTCAATTAGCTAAGATTCACAATGCGAACGCCGAAGAAGAAAAGAAGGAACAAGCTGAAGGCTAATCCCTTTAGCTGCCGACTGACTCGTCAGTTAAGTTTCGGATAAACGAAATCATATTCTATGAAGGAGTTTTCTCATGACTTTATTAAACGAAGATTTTCTGTTAACCAATGACCCGGCCAAGACGTTGTACCACGATTACGCCGAAAACATGCCGATCATCGACTACCATTGTCACTTGGAACCAAAAGACATTTATGAAAACAAGAACTACCCGAACATCACCCGTCTGTGGTTGAATGACGGGAGCTTAGGTGACCACTACAAGTGGCGCCTCGAACGGGCCAACGGGGTTCCCGAAGACCTCATCACCGGTGACGGCGACGAATACCAGAAGTTCCTGGCCTGGGCCGGGACCATCGAAAAGTCGATTGGGAACCCACTCTACGAATGGACCCACCTGGAATTAAAGCGCTTCTTCGGTATCGACGAACCGCTCAACACCAAGTCCGCTCCCGCTATCTGGAAGAAAGCCAACGAACTGGTTCAAAGCGAAGCCTTCAAGCCCCGCAACCTGATTAAGAACATGAACGTCAAGGTGGCCTGCACCACCGACGACCCGGCTTCCGACCTGCACTACCACAAGCTGATCAGAGAAGACGAAGCGGAAAACGGCTTCAAGGTCCTCCCAGCGATGCGGCCAGATAACCTGGTCCGGATCAACCAAGGCGACTTCGGGGCTTACCTGAAGAAGTTGGGCGACGTGGCTGGGGTTGAAATCACCGACTACGACAGCCTGGTCAAGGCCTTAGACAACCGCTTCAAGTTCTTCACCGAAATGGGCGGCCGTCTGTCCGACCACGGGTTGAACTCGTATCACTTCCGCAAGATCTCCAAGGATGAATTTAACCAGATTCTGGCTAAGGCCGCTAAGGACAACACCCAGTTGACCGCTGCCGAAGTCGACGGTTACACCACCCTGCTGTTAGAAGAACTCATGCGGCTGAACAAGCAATACGACTTCACCATGCAATACCATATGAACGTGTTGCGGAACGCTAACGGCCCAATGTTCCGGAAGTTAGGCGCCGACGCTGGATTTGACTCCATGGGGTCCGAACCCGGAATCGCCGGTGAAATCATGGCCCTGCTCAGCGACATGGCCGAAGAAAACAACATTCCTAAGACCATCCTCTTCTCCACCAACCCGAACGATTGGCTGGAACTGGCCACTGGGATGCAAAGCTTCCAGGGTGAAGTCAAGCAGAAGCTACAACTCGGCTGTGCTTGGTGGTTCAACGATACTCGCGAAGGGATGCACGACCAACTGCGCATCATGGCCCAACAAAGCTTGTTGCCAAACTTCGTCGGGATGTTGACCGACTCACGGAGCTTCCTCTCCTACCCACGGCACGAATACTTCCGCCGGGTATTGTGTGACCTGATCGGTGAATGGGTCGTGCGGGGACAAGTTCCTGACGACTACGCTTACCTGGGTCAGATCGTTCAAGATATTTCCTACAACAACGCGAAAAACTACTTCGGCTTCTTCAAGTAAGTCGTTGATGAAAAGGATCAGTCCGCAACGGGCTGATCCTTTTTGGTAAGAATGACCCCCTGCGCTGCCGAACCCCCCCCGGCTGATTTACCGGTGGCTGGTTGTTTTCCGTTGATGTTTCGTTATAGAATAGGTTCATAGACTAAAAAATGACTAGTCGTTGGGCTAGTCATTTTCTGTACGAATAGGAGGCCAACCATGGCGAAAAAAATTGAACACACGACCGAGATTCTGCTGGTGGTCCTAGCTATCGGGATTCTCATGCGCTCCCCCATCACCACCTTACCCCTAGTGCTCACCCAGCTGGCCCACCACCTGGCCGTTTCGACCGGGAGCCTGGGGATTCTGACCACCCTACCCCTGGTCATGTTTCTGCTCTTTTCCAACTTTGCCGCCCTCCCGCTAGCCAAGTGGGGCATCAAACCGGCAATGACCGTGGCGCTCATTCTGCTGTTGGCGGGATCGGCCCTGCGGCTGGTGATCACCCTGCCGACCATGCTATTGGGGACCGTCCTGATTGGGATCAGCATCGCCCACCTAAACGTCTTCATGCCCGCGTTCATCAAGGCCTATTTTCCCTTAAGAATCGCGCTGTACACCACCCTGTACTCGTTTTCGATGAACCTGGGGAGTGCCGGCTTTAACCTGGTGACCGCGCCGGTCGTGACCCACTGGGGCTGGCAGGCGATTCTGCTGATTCTGACCGTGGTGCCCCTTCTGGTGGTCATTTTCTGGGGTCTGATGAGTCATCATCTCCCGGAAAAAATGAAGGCTTTGCCCGCCCACCAAGCCGTCCGTGCGCCGCACCGCAGCATCTGGGCTAACCCGCACGCCTGGCTATTTCTGATTACTTTCGGTTGCCAATCGCTCCTGAACTACACCATGGCCGCCTGGTTTCCCGTGCTGATGGGCTACCATCAGCTGAGTGCCGGGCACATCGGCATCATCATGGCGGTCTACTCGCTGGTCGGTATCCCCGTGTACATCCTGACGCCGCACCTGCTCACGGAACTGGGGCCGACCGGGTTAAAGATCCTGGTAGCCATCCCCGGCGCCTGCGGGATCATTGCCGGGCTGATGCTGTTCTTCCAGGACACCGCCTCGTTTGGCTTCTGGTTGACCGAAAACATCCTGGTCGGCATCGCCATCAGTTTTTTCTTCATCTACACCACGACCATGTTCGGCTTAAAGACCGACGACCCCCTGACCACCGCGCGGCTCTCCGGCATGGCGCAAGCCGGCGGGTACTTCATGGCCGCCCTGGGTCCGTCACTCTACGGCTGGGCTTACCGGATCAACCCGACCGGCCTGCCGCAAAATTTCGTCTACGTGGGCCTGATCGTGGTCGCCATTATCGGTGCCCTGCGCATCCAACGCCTCACTAAAATTCATTAATCCTCGTCAACTGGCGAACCATCCCGATGGTTCACCAGTTTTTTTAATTTGGGGGTAACTTTCTCCTCGCTGCCCCTTGAAAGCGGTTTCTTTGCCTGCTACTCTAAGAGTATCTCCTCCGGGTTCTGCGACCGATGGAATCCGGGACCTTCCTAGAAAGCTGGTGGTTTCATGCAATTAAACGTCTTAGAGCACCTGACCTACGCCGAGGTTCACGCCAACGCGACCGCCGCGATTCAGACGGCCATCGACGCTTGCGCTCAGGTCGGTGGGGGGACGGTCCTCGTCCCCGGCAGTGGGCCGTACGTCATCGACGGGCTGGTCTTGAAGAGTCACGTTACCTTACATATTGCGGCCGGCGCCACTTTGGTCGGCTCCGGCAACGAAGCGCGCTACACCCACCGACCGGGCCCGTTTGAACTGAACCGGCACAATACTCCCATCTGCGGGCTGATCTACGCCAAGGGGCAGACCGACATCGCCATCACCGGTGCCGGGGCCATCGACGGGAATTTCCAACGGTTCATCTACCCGGATCAGGGCGACGAGGTCCATCTGAAGTTCTACAAATACCCCCGCCCGATGACGGTCTACTTCGAGGACTGCCACCAGGTGCGGTTGCAAGACGTGACGCTGCAAAACGCCCCGTTCTGGACGGTCCACCTGGTCGGCTGTCACAATACCGAAATTGCCCGCGTCACCATCCACAACGAGCCGCGGATGCCCAACACCGACGGCATCGACGTCGACCGCAGTCACAACACCTACATCCACGACTGCGCCATCGTGACCGGTGACGATGCCATCTGCCCTAAGTGCACCGAAGAAACCGCGGCGTACGGCGACTGCACCAATTTACTGGTCGAAAACTGTACCATTCGAACCCAAAGTTCCGCGGTCAAATTTGGCAGTAGTAGCTTCGGCAACTTCTACAACTGCCACTTCCAGCACCTGACCATCACCAACACCAACCGCGGCCTGACCTTCCAGCTACGCGACCCGGGCAGTGCCGAAAACATCCGCTTCAACGACATCTCGATTGCCACCAAACACTACAGTCAGGAATGGTGGGGCGCCGGAGAACCCATCTTCATCTCACTTCTGCCCCGCGACGCGCAGACCGACCTGACTGGTCAAGTCATTCGCAACGTCAGCTTCACCAACATCACCTGTGACGCCGAAAACGGCCTCTTTATCGGGTCGGTGGCCGACCACATGATTCAAAATCTGACGTTCGACCACGTGACCCTCACGTTGCGCCGGCCCCTGGACAGCCCCGTCCAATACGATCTGCGTCCCTGGCAGGGCACGCCGAAGATTTTCGCACCCCTCCGCGGTATCGAGACCTACGGCGAAAATTCGTACACCACCCACGCCTTTGTCGTTCACCCCGCCACTTAGAACAGGAGTCTCGCCATGGCAATCTTAATTGGACTCATTCCCGCCCTCTTCTGGGGCATCCTACCGATCTGGATGCGTAAGGTCACCGGCGGTAGTTTCTTACAACAGCTCTTGGGCACCAGCATGGGTATCGTAATCACCGCCACGGTGCTCCAACTGATCTTTCGGTTCAGCATCAGTGGTCACGATTTCTGGCTATACTTTATCTCCGGGGCCTTCTGGAGCTTCGGACAATGCGGCCAGTACTGGGGCTACGGCAAGCTGGGCGTCAGTCTGACCATGCCGCTATCCACGGCCTTTCAAATCATTGGCAACTCGCTGATTGGCGGTTGGCTGTTCGGCGAATGGACTGGCTGGCACGACAACCTAATTGGCTTGGGTGCCCTGGTCATCATCATCCTCGGCGTCCTGGTCGCCAACGGTATTGTCGGCTTTTCGCTCAAAAACCTGCGCGGCTACCTGGTCCTGCTAGCGACCACCTTTGGGTACTGGGGGTACTCCGGCTTCCCGCACTACGCCAACTCGACCAGCGGCATCAACGGCTTCTTGCCCCAAGCGCTGGGGATGTTGAGCACGTCGCTACTCCTCTACTTGATTGGCCGCCGGAAGCTACCGGGCAACGACCCGGCCGGCATCAAGAACATCACGTCCGGCCTGATCTTCTCGGTCTCCTCGTCCGTCTACCTGATTTCGCTGCAACTCAACGGACTGGTCAACGCCTTCGTGCTAACGCAGTTAAACGTGGTGGTTGCTACGCTTCTGGGAATCATCATCCTCAAGGAGGCGGACCCGCGGCGCACCCTCACCACCTCCGCGGGACTCGGCATCTTGATTGCCGGGGCCGTGTTGATGGTCCAGATTTGATTAGAACTTACCTTAGATGACCAATCTGGAGGGATTCAGCGCTTCCGGGCCAGTCAGAAACGGGCTGGAACGGGATGGGTACGGCTTCAAGCCCATAGCCCGGGTCTTGAAGACCGACCTTTGTCTAGGCCAGTAAAAAACACTGGCCAAGACAAACGACATCCCTGAGCCCATTTCTGACTGGCCCTCCAGCTCACATGAGTTATAACAGTAATTAAACTGGATTATTTTAACTAAGAGGCCATAAATGGGTATCTAAATCAGTGGTTGAGATTTAAGAAAGAACCTAGTTACGCACCATAACTCACAAAAACCAGCCCATCACGGACTGGTTTTTGACGTTTAATCCTTTTTTTGATACCGAAATACGATCGCGTAGAAGCCAAAGTTCACGATGCTCAACACCAGGATCAGCCCAAAGGCTAACTGACTCCCCAGGGCCGTGGCGTGGGCGTAAGACAGGCCCCCACCCTTGACCGACGACATCAACGCCGCCAGGATCGTGGTCCCCAAGGACCCGGCAAACTGTTGACCAGTGTTATAGATTGCGTTGGCATCGGCCCGTTGTTCAATGGTGACTTCCTTTAAGCCGTTGGTCATGGTGTTACTGAAGGCCATCGACCGCCCAATGCTGTAAACGATGTACAGCACGGCCACAATCACGACCGAAAGGTGTTGCCCCAACACCGTAAAGCCCAAAGCGGCCACCAGAAACAGGCTACTCCCTAACAAGATGGGGAGTTTAGCGCCGTGTTCGTCGAGCAAATGACCGAACCAGGGCTGCAGAATCGCGGTGATCAGGCTCCCGGGCAGGAGCATCAACCCACCGGCCAGCGAACTGGCCCCCACCACGATTTGCACGTAGTTGGGTAAGGCGAAGTTGATCCCGATATTACAGAATTGTAGGATCACGTAGGCAAAGAAACTGTAGGTGAAGATGGGATTCCGGAAGATTTCCAGCTTGAGGAGCGGCCGGTCGCTGGTTTTCGCCACCCGGACGTAGCCGAGCAGGGCCAAGATACCCAGAACCAGGCCGCCCAGGAACTGCCAGCTCAACCAACCCGCCGTGGTCAGGCTATTGAAGCCCAACATCACGGCCACGAAGGCCACCGCCAACAACGCGAATTGCCGCCAGTCGAATTTGACGGCCTGCGTCGGCGTATACTGCTGAATGGCGCGGACCCCGAAAATCAGGACCAGGGCCTCCACGGGAATCGTCGACCAGAAAATCATGCGCCAATCGGCTAGCGACACCATGATCCCACCAAAGGTCGGGCCACTGGCCGGCGCAATCATCAGGATCAATCCGGTCATCCCCATGTAGAACCCCAGCTTGGCCCGCGGCACGCTTTCGACCACCACGTTGACCATCAACGGAATCGCGATCCCCGCACAGCCGGCCTGAATCAACCGGCCCACCAACAAGATGGGAAAGTTGGGCGCCAGCGCACAGATCAACGCGCCCAGGATAAACAGCCCCGCCCCGGTCACGAATAATTGCCGGTTGGTAAAGCGTTGCTTCAGAAACGCCGAGGTAATCATTAGTAACGCCACGGTCAGTAAGTACCCCGTGGTGACCCACTGCACGGTACTTAACGACACGTGCATGGTCCGCATCAACGTGGGAAAGGTCACGTTCATCGACGTTTCGACCAAGATGCCCACGAAGGCCATCAGGGCCACGGCCACGATGGCGACCAGGCGCTGCCCCGTGAGTTCCTGCGGTTCCGTTTCGTTTGCAGCCATTTCAACCACACTCCTTTATCGTTAAATTTAATTACGGCTCAATTTTTTAAACACTGCATCTATCATACGCACTTTTGGCGCCAATGTCATGGATTAAATTGCGCACGCACAAAATAAAAACGCCTTCACCCCGGGAACGGGAAGGCGTTCGTTGCGCTTTAACGGTTGGCTTGCCACTCGTCCTTGAACTCAGCCAGAAAGTCCAACATGACCTGCTGACGATGTGCCGCTAATTCCTTAGCGGCGGTCGTGTTCATCAGGTCCTTTAACGTCAATAGTTTTTCATAGAAGTGGTTGATGATGGTCTCACCACCCAGATTACGGTACTCGGCGTGGGTCATCTGCGTGCGCGGCGCCACGGCCGGATCATAGATTTTTTCGCCGAAGTGGCCGCCGAAGTAGATGGCCCGGGCGATGCCGATGGCCCCAATGGCGTCCAAGCGGTCGGCATCCTGGACAATTTGGCCCTCTAACGGCAAAGGTTTGGCCGTCCCGTCGAGCGTCTTATGGAACGACATGTTGTCCATAATCAGAAAAATCGTGTCCTGCTGGGCCGAACTGAAGTCGTGAGCACTGAGAAAGTCGCGGACCTCGGCGCTAGCCGCCTGGGTGTCGGCGACTAATTTCTCGTCGATCACGTCGTGCAGGTAGGCCGCCGTTAGCGTCAACAGCCGGTCAGCAGCCGGATACGCCGCTAAGATGCGGTCGGCTAAACCGACGACGCGTTGAATGTGGTCGAAGCCGTGGCCGGTCTCGTCGTCGCGCATCTTGCTGCGGGCGAAATCGTGTACGGCGGTTAAAGTCTCGTTACTCATGAGAAAGTCCTTCTTTCGTCTCTGTGGGAGGAACGCCGATGAAGCCGTAGAAAAAGAGGTGGTCGATCTGCCGGGTCAGGGCCTTGAAATGGGCGTCCTGTTCCCCACCGGCCACGATTTTTTGACCGGCGGGACTGCTGATGTATTGGATAAACATGTCCAGATACAGCATCAACGCGTCATCGGTCAGGACGGGGTCGATCATCCCCGCTTCCCGACCACGCTGAATCACGACGGACCAGAAGTTGCGTTTCTGCGCCTGATAGGCCTGCATGGTCTCGTCGTTGCCCAGTTGGCCCTGCATGTCGCGGACCACGAACCGGTAAAAGTCCGGGTGCATGGTATCCGTCATCTGGGTGCTCAACGTGACCATCTTCTGAACGATCTCCTGGTAAGACAGCTGCGGGTCGGTCGCATAGGCCCGACTATCGGCGTACCCGTCGTTCACCATCGCTAAAACCACCTGGTGACCCAGGTTAAGCTTGCTGTCAAAATACTTGTACAGCGTCACCTGCGAAACATCGGCCGCCGCCGCGATGGCACTGACCTTGATGGCCTTGAAGCCGTCGCGCATGAACAGCGTCTGGGCCGTTTGCAGGATATGTTGGCGCTGCTGTTGTTTGCGTTGTTGATTGGTTGCCATGACCTGATCACCTCTCGAAATTCCCCTTATCGTTGATTATTTTACCATACGGTTGAGCCGGTCGCCGACCAAACCAACCGTCCAATTCTAAAGCCGATGAGGTCAGGCGCTTCCCTCGTCGTAAATAAGTGAACTATTATTTAAAAATAGTTCACTTTTTCGTTGACTTTCCCCACCCCCGGGCTTACGATGATAGCGATTTAAGAGTTGATAAGGAGGGATTACCCATGACCCAACCCATTCTAGAAATTAACCACTTACAAAAACGTTTCGGTAAGTTTACCGCGCTCAAAGACATCACCTTTAGCGTCAACGCCGGCGAGGTCTTCGGCTTCATCGGGCCCAATGGTGCCGGTAAGTCGACCACCATTCGGACTTTACTCGGATTGATTCGCGCTAGCGGTGGCTCGGCCACCATCTTCGGTCACGACGTTTGGCACGACAGCGTCGCCATTCACCAACGCCTGGCCTACGTCCCCGGCGACGTGTACCTCTGGCCCAACCTGACCGGCGGCGAGATCATCGACCTGCTGTTAAAACTCAACGGTAACGCCCATACCGCCCGGACCGACGAGTTGATTCACCGATTCGGGCTGGACCCCACCAAGAAGGCCCGGACCTACTCCAAAGGGAACCGGCAGAAGGTCGCGTTGATTGCCGCCTTTTCGCAGGACGCCGACTTCTACATCTTCGACGAACCCACGTCCGGGTTGGACCCGCTCAACGAAAAGATCTTCCAGGAGGCCGTTTTAGACCTGAAACACCGCGGCAAGGCCGTCCTCTTGTCCAGTCACATTCTTTCCGAAGTCGAACGGATGTGTGACCGCATCGCCATCATCCGGGAGGGGACCATCATCGAGACCGGCAGTCTGGCCGAGATGCGCCACCTGACCCGCACGGTCATCACGGTCACCACCAAAACGCCGTTGGACCCGGCAGCCCTCCCCGGCGTTCACGCCGTGCAAACTGGCCAACAGCCCAACAGCTGGCAGTTCTCGGTAGAAGCCGAGCAGTTACCCGCGGTGATGACGGCGCTGACCGCCCACCAGGTCGTGGCGCTGCAAAGCACCCCACCGACGTTGGAAGACCTCTTCATGCACTACTACGGAAAGGCGTGACCAAAATGACACTCACTACACGCACCGGGACTGGGCGTCTCACCCGGTTAGGGTTACGCCGGGACCGCTTCCGTCTCTTGATCTGGGTACTGGTCTTGGCCGGATTGATGGCCGCCGTGGCCGTCAAATTCGTCGATATTTACGGCACTAAGGCCGAAATTGCCGGTATCGTGGCGACGTTAAAGAGTCCGGCCATCGTGGCCATGTTCGGCCCGTTTCAACTGGGGAAAAACGCGACGACCGCCCAAATTTTCGCCAACGAAATGTTACTCTTCATGGCCCTGATCCAGGTCGTGATGAACCTGGGGCTGGCCGTTCACGCGACCCGTTATGAAGAAGACCAGGGGTTGACCGAACTCTTACGGGCCCACGCGATTGGGCCGCAAACCCCGCTCTTGGCGGCGGCCAGCGAACTGACCTTGGTCAACCTGGGCATCGGCGTCTTGTACGCCCTGGGGCTCAACTTCGCGACCATGCCCGGAGCGACCACCCAGGGTAACTGGGTAATTGGTCTGGGATTGGCCACGATTGGCTGGCTGTTCGGGATGTTGACGTTGCTTTTGGCCCAGCTAGCCGATCACGCCGCCAGTGCGACCGGCATGGCCTACACCCTGTTCGGTCTGAGTTACCTGGCCCGCATGATCACCGACGTCCAGCAGCCCCGCCTGACCTGGTGGTCGCCCCTGGGCTGGGTGGAAAAGCTGGCCCCCTACCATCAGCCTAACTGGACGCCGGTCCTATTGAGTGGCCTGACCGGACTGATTTGCATCACCTTAGCGCTTTGGGTGGCTCAACACCGCGACTTAGGCTCGGGTGCCATCGCGACGCGGCCGGGGCGGCGGACCGCTTCGACCTGGTTACGCGGACCGCTCTCCTTACTCTGGCGGCGTCAACACAACGTTTTTCTGGGCTGGTTCTTAGGCGTCGTGGTGCTGGGCGCGGCCTACGGGACCGTCTTCAACACCATCGGCGATATCTTGAAGACCAATCCGACCATGCAGCAGGTCTTCGGCAAAGCCGTGGTCCACTCGGCCAACCACAGCTTGCTGGTCAACTTTAGTGCGTTACTGGCCATCATCCTGGCCGCCGTGGCCGTCATCCCCGGGTTACAGCTGATTTTCAAACTCTACGGTGACGAGACCCACGGCTGGTTGGAAGCCCTGTACGCCCGGCCCCTGAGTCGCACACGACTGTTTTTGAGTTACGTGGGGCCCGCCAGCCTGCTCAGTACCCTGATCTTTCTGGGCGGCTGGGGCGGCATGGTCCTGACGGGCAACGCGAGTCTGACGCACGCCAGTGACGGAATTACCGCTTTCGAATTCTGGCAAGGGTTCTGGGGGCAACTGCCGGTGATTGGCCTCTTCTTAGCCCTCGGCATCCTGCTGGTTGGCGTCTGGCCCCAAGGACGTACCTTGGCCTGGCTGTACCTGGCTTACGGCTTCGTCAGTCAGTACCTGGGAAACCTCTTACAATTGCCCAAATGGGCCAAGCGACTCAGCCCGTTCGGGTGGGCCCCCAGCGTTCCCGTGCACCACGTGGCGTGGGCGACCTTTGGCTGGGAACTGGGTCTGGCCGTTCTGCTAGGCCTCATCGGCTGGTGGGGTTACACGCACCGCGATTTACAACAACATTGATCAAAAAGGGGTTCGGCAATCAGTGATGGTGGCCGAACCCCTTTTCTACGTCCTCGCTATCGAGTGGACTTCCGCCTGAATTCAAGTTCCACCGGCCAGCAGATTAAGGCTGCGTCCTGCCCCATCGGCAACCTAAAGCCGGTAGAATTAAGCCAGACACCTCACTAGAGAAGGAGAAAATTATGCGTTTAAAAAAATTATTGATCATGCCGTTGGTCGTTGCCGGTGCGATGGCACTATTCCCAACTCCCTCGCAGGCTAAAACCTACCAAATCGGTAACGAACAGGTAGCCGCCAGCCAACTTTACAAATTCAAGTATTATCAAGCCAAACGGACCACCAAGGCCCGAGTTCAATTTGACGATAATTCCTTTAAATTCATCAAAATTCCTAAAGGGACCATCGTCCAAGGGAGTAAGGACAATCATGAAATGGGCGTCATGGTAGAGCAATTGAATGATTCCTTATTTAATCAAAAACGGCCGCGGAACAAGCCTTACGCGTCATCCATTGGCATGCAGTACGCTAAGAATCCTCAGGACTTCAAAAGAGTCGCCCGGCCAGCCTATATGCCGGCCTACAGTTCGGGACGTTTATACCAAGGAAAACTGCTGGCAAATGCGCAACGCCGCGACACGACCTTTTTTCACATCGCCAGCAACGGCTACGTCGAATACCGCAAGTACGCTGCCGGAACCCAATACCAGTTCAACGACAAGCCCCAACATCAGGTGAAAATCCAGCGAACTAAGGTCCACGGCAACACGCGCGAACTATTCCTAAACAAGAAGTTTAGTGGCTTGTCCTTTAAAAAGGTCAAGTACCAGGGTAAGACGCAATACCGGCTCAACGTTATCAATCTGCACAAGCCCTTCTTAACCGCGGGCCAGTCTGACGATGACATTCCCAGCGTGTACTACAGCAATTATTTAGTGGGTGGTCAGAAGATGTACACGGAAATCGCTAATTCGGAATTGATGTAACCGCCTAAGCAAGGGTGCCAAAAGCGGTTAGCCGACTCGCATGACCTTAGCTCGATCGGCTCACGGACCAAACGAAATCAATAGCCCTTGAGCGCACATTTCGGCACCGTTCATTCAAAGAAGTCCAAACAAGGTCGTGACTCTGGTCACGGCCTTGTTTGGTGTGTACGTTGATAAGCTTGCCGCGCCTGTTTAGGTAAGCAATTATACATCTGGCTAAATAAGGTCCGGGCCATGTTGACGTTGGTCAAACCGTGTTTCTTGAACAGGGTACCAATCGGAATGGTCGTCACTAACAGGTCCTGGTAAAAGTTATTGAGCCGGACCTTATAGACGTAATCCGTCAACGTTAACCCCACCTGTTCCTTGAACATCCGGGAAAGGTAGCTGGGATTATAGCCAAATTGGTCGGCTAACCTTTGCGTCGACAAGCTGGTCGTGTAATTGGCGTTAATGTAGACCATCAGTTCCTTTAGATTACTGGTCAACTCGTTGGTGGTGGCTCCCCGGTGAGCGAAATGGGTCACCACTAACTTGAGGAGATCCAAAACGGTGGCCCCAAAGTCGAAAAGGTACCCCTCCGGCTGGTCGTGATTAAGCCGATCCAACTGGATAAAGTCCGCCACAATCTGTTGATAGGCGGCCGGCTGGTCTACTTCCACCGTAAAGACCAACTCTTCCGGGTGCCGGCAATACGCGGCCAGGTACGGTAACGGCACCTGGAGGACCAGGGCCACGTTGGGGTCGTTGGTCACGCTATGGATCACACTCGACGAGACCACCATGAACTGCCGCGGCCCAATCTCGTAAGTCTGGCCGTTGAGGTTGAACACCAATTTCCCCTGAAAAACACAGACCAGTTCAATGCTGTTGTGCCAATGAAACGGCACGTACCCACTGGTGGTCACCGCCGACTTGAAGAAGCGTACCCCGATGTCGACGTTAGCCACGACGTTTTCGTGATGATTATTTGGCAAAATATCCCACTCCTTACCCGAAAAAGGTCACAATTTTTACCTGTTGACCGGCCCCTTTTGACTAGTTGGTCGAAACAACTAACTGTGTATCCGCTTTCATGCTATCATCAAGTTTGTCTTAAACAACCTATGAACTACTTCCTAATTATACCCAAGTTTGAAACTAAAGAGGTCTTTAATCATGACAAGTTTTAATAATCCAATTATTCCGGGGATGGCCCCCGACCCGTCGATCATCCGTGTCGACCACGACTACTACATCGCCACCTCAACGTTCCACTGGAACCCCGGCGTGCAAATCTTTCACTCCCGCGACCTGGTCAACTGGTCGCTAATCACCTACGTGCTACAACACGACGAAGTGAACCTGCGCGGGACCAACACCCCGGCCGGCATTTGGGCCCCACACCTGTCCTACGACCACCAGACCCACAAATACTGGTTGGCTTACTCGCACATGCAGAACATGGCCGGCCGCGAGTTCAACGCGGATTCCTACGCCATGAGTGCTGATAGTATCTACGGTCCCTGGTCGGCCCCCGTTTATCTGACCTCGATTGGCTTTGACCCGGCCCTCTTCCACGACGCCGACGGCAAACACTACGTCTCGATTCTCGAATGGGAGACGCGGACCGGTTACCAAGCACCCGGCCACATCGTCATCGCCGAAGTCGACCTAGCTAACGGGGGGATTATCGGCGACTGGCACCGCGTCACCACCGGTTTCACCACCCGGGGCTGTGCCGAAGCTCCCCAGTTGTACCACCACGATGGCTACTACTATTTACTGATTGCCGCAGGGGGGACCGGCTACGCGCACGGGGTCGAAATTGGCCGGGCCAAGCAGATCTTCGGTCCCTACGAGCCTAACCCAACCGGCGAACCCATCATCACCTCCGCGCCCCAACACCTCTTCTCGTTGGGCGATCCCGACGCCGGGCACTTTGAGATGGTCAACCCCCATAGTCGGATGCAAAAGGCCGGCCACGGGTCTTTGGTCCAGACTCCAGACGACGAATGGTACGTGGCTCACCTGATGTCACGGCCGTTAAAGGGCACCACGTTGAACCCGTTAGGCCGCGAAACGTCACTTCAAAAAATGACCTGGACGGCTGACGGCTGGCTCCAGATGGCCGATGGGTCGAACCTTGCTAAGTCCACCTTCGAGGGTCCCCGGGCCACCAGTGGACCGCAAGACTTGACGGCCGACGATCTCGACGTCACGTTCAATACCGCCACGCCCGACCAGCATTTCATGACCCCTTACCAGTCACAAACCACCGACTGGGTCAACACCACCGAACGCCCGGGATATCTCCGAATTCATGGTCGCAATTCCTTCTTCTCCCAAGTTAATCCCGCCATCATGGCCACCCGCGCGACTTCACTGAACTACACGGTCCAAACCACCGTTGACTTTGCGCCCGTGCACTACTCGCAAACGGCCGGCTTAGGCCTCTACTACGATTCAAACAACTGGATCTACCTGTGCCTTTGCCCCTCAGCGGATGGGACCCGGACCATCTTAAAGGTCCTGCAAGCTAAATTGGGCGACCGGATCGATCACCGTTTCGACCTTGCCACAGTCCCGGCCAACCACGCCGACCTCAAGATTGATTACGCTGACGGCCAAGCCACCTTTGCCTACCGGTTCGCCGCTAACGATGAGTGGCAAGTTTTAGGTCCTACTCGCGACGTCAGCTACCTGTCCGACGAAGGGGTCAACGGCGAACCCGGCGAAATCGGTGGGTTTACCGGTCTCTTCAACTTCATCGGTTCGGTCGACGCCTACCAACACGCCTCGGCCGCAGACTTTAGCCATTATCAAGTGCACAATCATCACCTCACCCGAAAGGAAAATTAACATGAAAACAACTATTTCGTTAAAACGGCTGGTTCCCGGCCTCATCATCGGTCCGGCCAGCTGGCTAGGCCCCTACATCGTCATGAACAGCCTATTTTTGCCCGCGTTGATTCAACATCTGGACGCGCCGCACAAAATCGAGCTGGTCGCCCTCTTCTCCACCTGTGGGATGATCGTTGCGGCCATTTCCAACATGATTGCCGGAGCCCTTTCCGACAAGACCAAGTCTCGGTTCGGTAAGCGGGCGCCGTGGATCATGGGTGGGGCGTTCGTCTTCATGTTAGCCATGATGGCGGCCTCCGTTTCTCCCACCGTTCCCGTTCTGTTAGCCGCCTGGATGGTGGGCCAAGCCGCCCTGAACTTCATCGTAGCCCCAATGGTCGCCTGGATTGACTTCGCCCCGAAGGATGGACGGGGAACCGCCTCCTCCGCTTACGGGGGCCTGGGGATGGCGCTAGGAAACAACGGGTTTAACGTCATCGGTGCCATGTTCCTAAGTCAGTTCCGGTTAGGCTTCGTGATTTTTGGGATTATCGCCTTTGTTGGGGTACTCATCGCTGTATTGATCGTTCACGAACCTTCCAACGTCGATGACGTCGACGCGCCGAAACAACCCAAGCCTAAGTTGACGTTAAAGGACGCCAAGGCCATCTTCCCCGGGTGGTCCGTGGGTCGCGACTACTACCTAGCCTTAATGGGAAAGCTCTTCCAAGGCGTCGGGAACTTCGCCATCACCGGTTACATTCTCTACATCATGACCGACTTCCTGCACCGCGGTAGTCAAACCCAATCCTCGATTCAATTGATTAACCTGATTATGCTGATTTTCGGAATTTTCATGGGCTTCGTGGCCGGTCCGGTCTCGGATAAGTTCAAGATTCTGAAATACCCCGTGGGTTTCTCCACCATCTTCTTGGCCTTTGGGGCCCTAGCCCTCTTCTTCCTCCGCGACAACATCGGAATCATCATCTACGCATTTGCCGCCGGAATCGGGATGGGAATGTGGAACTCCCTGGATAACCTGCTGAACCTCGAAGTCATCCCCGACCAAAACCGGGTCGCCTTCTTCCTGGGCGTCTACAACCTGGGCAACACGGTCACGCAGGCCATTGCGCCCGTGATTGCCGCCGCGGTGATTTCCCTCTTCGGCTTCTCCGCAATCTTCCTGTTTTCCTTTGTCTTCTCCTTGATCGGTGGAATTCTGATGCTCTCCATCAAGTCCGTCAAACGCTAAACTTCGCAGAATAGACCTAAAAAGACCAGTTCACCGCAAAGTGAACTGGTCTTTTTTAGGATTTAAGGGGTTGAAAGGTTGGGGTTACTGAATCACCACATCGTAATGGTTGCCGGTGATGGCCGTCCCGCGGTCATGCACGACCCCCATGCCCAGTGGCGTCATGATTTTGGTGCCAAACGGAACGCTGGCGGGCGCCGCCACGACCCGGTAGCCGTTAGAATCCAGGCCGTTCGCACTAATACTAGTGCCGTCGGCCGTCTGGCTACCAGAATAGTAGGTCCACTTGTTACCGTTGAGATAGACCACCCCTTGGCTTTCAAATTGCGCCTCGGTGATGGTGGCCCCGGACGCTTTACTGCTAGTCGTGCTGGTGCTGGTCGTCGTCTCTGTACTGGTCCCCGTGGTGCTCGTGGTGCCCGTAGAATGCGTTAAATTATAGGTGTTGTGTTGCGTGTAAGGTGCGGTAGACGTTGGTCCCGCTGGTTGAGTTGCGGTCGCTGGCGCTGTCGTAGCCGCGTTGGCGGTCACGCTGGAAAGTCCTAAACCGGCCACCACCGTTGCCAACCCTAATGCGGTAACTAACGTTTTCTGAATTGTCATGAAAAAAACGACCTCCTTATTGATTGACTACAGCTTACCGCCGCCAAATCACAACCGAGTTAACGTCAGGTTACCGCTCGGTTAAAGAAGATCGTTTCCCATGACAGATTGTCATGGTTGTTATTGAACTGAAATATTCAACCGTTGAACCTTAACGACAGGTTAAAGTTTCCCTAACCGCATCACGTCGCGCACGATCATTAGCTCTTCGTTCGTCGGGACGACCAGCACTTTGACCGGTGCCTCGTCGGGACTGACGATGTGCTCTTCGCCACGGAAATCGTTTTTGGCCGGGTCGATTGCCACGCCCAGGTAACCGAGTTTATCCGCAATGGCCTGGCGCATGGCGATGCCGTTCTCCCCGGAACCCGCGGTAAAGACCAGGGCGTCTAAACCGCCCAGTTCGGCCACGTAACTCCCAACGTACCGGACCACCCGGTTGACGAACATGTCGAGGGCTAGCTTCGACTTCGGCCGCTCAGCCTGCGTCTTTTCCAGGTCTCGTTGGTCGGGTGACAGTTCGGAAACGCCCAGTAGACCGGACTTGTGGTTCAAGATGTCGATCATCTTCGGCATGGTGACGTCCAACTTTTCGGCCAGGTAGCCCACTAACGACGGGTCAATGTCCCCGGAACGGGTCCCCATCATCACCCCGGCCAGCGGCGTGAAGCCCATCGAGGTGTCGAGGGCCTTGCCGTGGTCGAAGGCGGTAACCGATGAGCCGGAGCCCAGGTGTAAGGTCACCAGCTTGAGGTCCTTTAACGGCTTGCCCAGGATCTCTGCGGTCCGGGCCGAGACGTACCGGTGGCTGGTCCCGTGGGCGCCGTATTTCCGGGCGCCAAAGTTTTCGTAGTATTCGTACGGAATACTATAGAGGTAATTGACCGCGGGCATGTCCGCATACAGCGACGTGTCAAAGACCGCGACTTCTTGGGCTTCCGGCAACAGTTGTTGGAAGACCTCGATGTAGTAAGCCTGCACGGGATTATGTAGCGGCGCGTAGTCCTTTAACGCCTTGATTTGTTTCAAAACCAACGGCGTGATCACGGCCGAGTCCTTGAACAATTCCCCGCCGGCCACGATGCGGTGTCCGACCCCGGCAATTTCGCTCAAATGGTCCAGGATGCCGTAGGTCTTCAGCCGCGTCAGCACCATGGCCGCCGCGAGCTTGTTGGTAATGTTATCCTTGGTTTCCGTGTACTTCTGCCCGTTGGCGAGCTTGACCTTAAAGATTGAGCCGGGTAAATTCAACCGGTCCACCAAACCCGATGCAATGACGGTTTCATCCGGCATGGAAAACAGTTTCCATTTCAAGGTGGAACTTCCGGCGTTGATAGCTAATACTTTGGTCATACAGTGACCCCTCCCAATCTTGCATTGATTACTTCCTAGTGTAAAGAATATTGTATCCGCTTTCAAGAAAGAATCATCTAAATCGCCAGATTCCCCGGCTAAATTCGGTAACGGGTTTAGCCAAAGTGACCAAAGAAAAAAGGCGTTCAATCTGCAGATTGAACGCCTTAGCTATGTCGAGTTTAGTACCAGTGATGGGAGACCCAGTGGCGTTTTGCCTTCGTCCAGGTTCCGTACCGGTTACGGGTGTAACGGTCGGCCGTTTTTTCTTGGTTGGCCTTGCTGTAATCACCGTGAAGCATCGAGATGGTCAGTTGGTACTTACCGTAGTAGATCCCGTTGCGGGCCCGGTAATTGCCCCCGGATTCGCGCATGGCGATCCAGTCTTTGGCGGCCTGTTGTTTCTTCGAAAGGTTCGAAACGTAAGTTACCTTGGTCTTGGCCT
Organism: Levilactobacillus zymae DSM 19395; assembly: GCF_001434115.1. Lineage (GTDB taxonomy): Bacteria > Bacillota > Bacilli > Lactobacillales > Lactobacillaceae > Levilactobacillus > Levilactobacillus zymae. The sequence continues at coordinate 95,099 of NZ_AZDW01000050.1, read as the reverse complement.
GAGCCGTGATCGTATTATCAGCTACACCCGCTACACTAGGTAAGGCTAGTGCCAGAACGGTTAACATAACCATGAATAAATGTTTAACTTTAATGGAAATAACCCCCTAGTGAATTCTTAACCCCATCTTAACTTGTTCAAGTTACAGAGCCGTTGTTGCTATGTTACAAAATCGTAACAGTCCGCCCCATTTACCATAAAGTGGGGTCATTTTTCAACGAATTATCCCATTTTCTGCCGTTCTGGTGCCTTTCACCGGGAACTTTCCACGCCAAAAGCCGCCATCGCGGATGATGGCGGCTTTCAGACTGGTTAGTTTTTTTAGATCCCTTGGTTTAGTACCAACCGTTAGCTTGCCAGAAGGCTTGAGCCTTAGCCCAAGAGCCGTAACGGGAAGCCACGTATTGGTTGGCGACCTTTTCTTGGTTGGCCGCGGAGTAGTCCCCGTTCAAGTAGGAAGAACTTAATTGGTACTTCCCAATGTATTGCCCGTTCGTCGCGGAGTATGAGCCACCGGATTCCTTGTTGGCAATCCAGGCCTTAGCTGCGGCTTCGGAGCTAGACGAAGAGCTCGTGGAAGTGCTAGTCGAGGCACTCGACGTACTTGACGCGTTGGCCGTGTTAGCCGTCGTGGAGGCCGTGTTGGCGTTGGTGTTTTGTTGGGAACTGTAGTTCGTGGTCCCCGTCGTGGCTGCGCGCGTTGTGGTTGCGGCGGCCGTGTTAGCACTAGTAGTTTGACTGGTGCTTGGCGTCGTAGTTTTGGTCGTCGTGGTCGTGGATGCGGAACTTGGGATGACCAGGGATTCGCCCACGTAAATCATGTTAACGTTCTTTAAACTGTTGGCCGATTCAATGGCCGAAACGCTTGAGTTGTATTGGTTGGCAATCTTAGCGACCGTGTCTCCCGATTTCACCGTTACCCGGACGTCGGCGTTAGCGGAAGTGGTGCTGGCGAAGAAACCTGCGCCTAAAATAGCGGCGGTCCCAAGAGTCGATACTAAAGCTTTTTTGAAATTCATAAAATGAATGTCCTCCTTGAATTTGGTGAATCTGTCGTGATTACTTAACGGTTACTATCATAACCGCTGGAGGTTACACCCGAATTGAAGTTAGATGACGAACGAATTAAGAAAAACGGGGAAATGTGACATTTCGCAATCTGGTTAATCCCCCTGAAACATACAGGCGGTGAGTAATCGCTTTCGGGCGTGATTTTGCGTAAAATGCGGGGCCGCAACGTCAAAAAAGGCGGCCGCCCACCGGGGACGACCGCCATCAACCGGGAAATCCAATCAGTCAGAGCTGCCGGAATTTCCCCTTTTCTTCTATAATATGTAGTTAACGTCTAGGTCAGTAGGATGAACAGGCCCGTACACCCGATGAAACCGACCGCCCAGTAATCGTGAGCTAGACTATGTTGCGGGACCCACCGCAGGACCCAATTACTGCCCAGAATGATCAGAAACGCTAGGATCACGTTGAGCCAGTGCGGCCAAGCGCGTAACCAGCCCAATACCAGCCAGATCACCAGCCAGGTCGCCGCCCCGTAACCGCCGGCGCCCACCTTAAACCACGTTTGTTTTGACATCTGCGTTGCCCCCTCACCGAACCACATGGCCCTGACGCTGAATCGTTGACCGGTCATTAGCCCCGTTTGTCTTTTAGTTTACCATTTTCTGGGCGGCGAAGAAATCTACCGCGCCAGTCATTACCCCCGCCAGTTAAAAATTCAGGATACCAAAAAGCCGTTCGGACCTGCATCCGAACGGCTTACTTGAGTTTAAACGAATTAAATTAATCTGGTTTTAGTACCAGCCGTTTGCTTGCCAGAAGGACTGAGCAGCGGACCAAGAACCGTAACGGGAAGCCACGTATTGGTTGGCAACCTTTTCTTGGTTAGCAGCGGAGTAGTCCCCGTTTAAGTAAGACGAGCTTAATTGGTACTTCCCAACGTATTGACCGTTGGTAGCAGAGTATGAGCCACCGGATTCCTTGTTGGCAATCCAGGCCTTAGCACTAGCTTCGGAACCGGAAACACCAGTAGAGGCGCTCGTCGTGTTCGAAGTCGTGTTTTGGCTAGTCGTTGCCGTCGTCGCTTGGTTTTGCGTTGATGGCGTCGTGGTAGTCGTCGACGTTGCTGGGGCGGTGTAGCCTTGGCTGGCCACGTTAGCAGACGTCGTCGTGGTCGTGTTTGATGGGATCACCAAAGATTGACCCACGTAGATCATGGCGCTGTTTTGTAAGTTGTTGGCCTTTTCGATGGCACTCACAGACGTTTGGTGGTTGTTGGCTAAGGCCCAAACAGAATCCCCCTGCTTGACCGTTACCCGCGTGTCGGCGTTAGCCGTTTCGTTGGAAGCGAAGAGCCCGGCGCCCATCACTGCAACTGTCCCTAACGTCATTACTAAAGCTTTCTTAATACTCATAAAAGTAAATGTCCTCCTTTGATTGCTTAACGGCTATTAGAATAACTGATGGGTATTACACGCAAATTGATGTTTGATTACGGCGGCGTTAAGAAAAACAACTAACTATGACATTTTGTCATATTTGTAACCTGCCTGTTATATAAAACGCTTTATTTTTCCCTTTTTTAGCCTTTTTAGCGCAATTTGGCCGGAATTTGCCTTCTCAATTTTCCAGAAAAACTTGTAAAATTTGTCATCTAAAATGAAAAAACAATGATAATTTAGCCGTTTTAGCCGGAAATTCCCGTGATTTTACCAATTTTTCACGCTGACCATCCGCAAATTTTATGCCGTTTCCAATGAAAACTGCCGACAATCGTTCCCATTTTTACGATAACGTTTGAAAATTAAATCGTTAGTTTCTTCCTATATAATGTTCTAAGCTAATCCGCATTTTCTTTAAAAATCGCATTTTAAGCACAACCGCCCGCTTTAATCAGCAATTCCCCCTTAAACCACAGAAAAAGCATCGACCACAATTCGTGATCAGTGCTCCTTCTGGTTTGATGTTAAATTTATTAGGAGACAGGAATTATTTTTCGACGCCCTTGCCATCGTATTCGTCGATCATGATCTGCTTCAGATCGGCAATCAATGGTTCCTTCGGGTTAGCCGTGGTGCATTGGTCTTCGAAGGCCAGTTCGGACAGGTGGTCGACCACTTTATCGAAGTGTGCCTTGTCGACCCCGTTGGCCTTCAAACTCAACGTGACGTTGACCGAGTGGGCCAAGTCGATGATCTTCTTGACTAAGGCTTCCTTCAGTTCTTCCTTGGTCGTGCCTGGCAGACCTAGGAAGCGCGCGATTTCGGCGTAGTCTTCGTCGGCGCGGAAGTATTCGTACTTCGGCCACATGGACAACTTAGTCGGTTCCTTAAAGTTGTACCGGATGACGTGTGGCAAGGTGATGGCAATCGCCAACCCGTGGGTCAAGCCGAACTCGCCACCCAATTTGTGGGCGACCGAGTGGGTGATTCCCAGGAAGGCGTTGGCAAAGGCCATCCCGGCTAAGGTCGAGGCGTTGTGCATTTCGGCTCTGGCGTGAACGTCACCGTTATAGGAATCGGTCAGGTTGTTCATGACCAGCTTAATGGCCTGCAGGGACCATGGCCGGGTGTAATCCGACGCCATGTTCGACACGTAGGATTCGATGGCGTGGGTCAACACGTCCAAGCCGGAGTAAGCGACCGTCTTCTTCGGGACCGTTTCGATAAATTGCGAGTCCACGATGGCCACGTCCGGCGTCAACGCGTAGTCGGCCAGTGGGTACTTGACGTGGGTCTTGGAATCCGTAATGACGGAGAACGGCGTCACTTCGGACCCGGTCCCCGAAGTCGTTGGGATGGCCACGAATTGGGCCTTGCTTGGCTTCTTGAACCGGTAAGTCCGCTTCCGGATGTCCAGGAACTTCTGCTTTGCGCCGAAGAAACTAGCGGCTGGGTCTTCGTAAAACAGCCACATATTCTTGGCGGCATCGATCGGTGAACCCCCACCTAAAGCAATGATGGTGTCGGGCTTAAAGGTCCGCATCTGTGCGACCCCCCGGTTGACCGTATCCGTCGTTGGATCGGGTTCCACGTCGGAGAACAGAGAGTATTCGATCCCGTCCGGCCGGCGCTTCAGTTCGTTCAAGACCGTGTCAACGTAACCCAGTTGGACCATCGATGGTGAGGTCACCAGGAAGACCCGCTTGATGCCGGGCATGTCGTCAAGGTACCGCACGGACGTCTTTTCAAAGTAAACCCGAGGTAATTTGATCCATTGCATGTTATTTCGCCGCTTTGCAATTGTTTTAATGTTCAGAAGGTCGAAGGACGAGACGTTGTGGGAAACGGAGTTTTTGCCCCATGACCCGGTCCCTAAGGTTAAGGAAGGAATCATTTCGTTGTACAGGTTCCCAATGCCCCCGACCGCGGATGGCGTGTTGACCAGCACCCGGCTGGCCTTCATCTTGATGCCATAGTCCGTGGCCAAGTCGTCGTCTTGGGTGTGGATGGACGCGGTATGACCCAACCCACCGAAGTGCAGTAACGCGTCGGCCTTCTTAAAGGCGTCTTCGTGACTCGTGGCCTTGTAAACGGACAGAACTGGTGACAGCTTCTCAGCGGACAATGGTTCCTTCGGGCCGATCCCGGTGACTTCGGCGGCTAAGACCTTGGTGTTGTCGGGAACCTTGATGCCGGCTAAATCGGCAATCTTGATGGCGGACATCCCCGCGATAGGTCCCTTGACTCCGCCTTCTGGCCGGAACATCGCATCGGCTAAGGCCTTATGGTCGGCCTTCTTAATGAAGTAAACGCCGCGGGCTTGCATTTCCTTTTTAACGTCGCTGTAAATCTCAGTGTCGATGATGGCGCTGTTTTCGGACGCACAAACCATCCCGTTATCAAACGTCTTGGATAACACGATATCGTACACCGCGCGCTTGATGTTGGCGGTCTTTTCGATATAGGCCGGGCCATTACCAGGTCCCACCCCTAAGGCAGGCTTCCCGGTGGAGTAAGCGGCCTTGACCATGCCGGGACCCCCGGTGGCCAGCACACTGGCGACCTTCGGGTGGTTCATCAGTGCGGTCGTGGCTTCCAGACTCGGCTTGTCGATCCATTGAATCACACCCTCGGGAGCGCCAGCGGCCACCGCGGCGTCGCGGACGACCTTAGCAGCCATCACGGATGACTTCTGCGCCTGCGGATGGAAGGCGAAGATGATTGGGTTCCGCGTCTTCACGGCGATCAAGGATTTGAACAGGGCCGTGGACGTGGGGTTGGTAACCGGCGTGACCCCGGCGATGATTCCCAGGGGTTCGGCCACGGTGATTAATTGGCGTTCGTGGTCGTCTTTGATGATGCCGACCGTTTTATCGTTTTTGATGGAGTGCCAAATCTCTTCGGTCGCAAACATGTTCTTCACGGCCTTGTCTTCGACATTCCCCCGTCCGGTTTCTTCATACGCGGCCTTGGCCAGTTCCATATGGTGGTCCAGACCGGCGATTGCCATTTGGTGCACAATGTGGTCCACTTTTTCTTGAGTGAAGTCGTCCATGGCACACAATGCGGTGTGCGCTTTGGTGACTAACCGGTCGATCATTTGGTCGACGGTTTCAGTGTTGGCGTCTTTCTTGGTTGGTTTTACGTTTACGTCTTTTAACATCTCTATGCCTCCATTATGCTTGAAAACATCTTGTTAACTTATTCACGAGTCTTAGTTTACCATCATTTTTTCAAACGTCAACTGCTTTGTGTTCAAAACATCACAAAATTCTGTGCAAACGGTTTAACTCGCGCCATGACAAGTTCTTTAATTGATTGAGTTGTAAGCGCATACAATAATGTTTCAAAATAAATTTAAAAATTTGCGGCATCCCCCGTGTGAATTCACTCACATCGACCCGTTTTTTCATGGCTTTCATCCGTAACCAGTCGTTATTGAGAACGGAAAGGGGCCCTGCCTTAACCCGAAGTGTGGTAAATTTAGGGGATAAAGCCACTTTTCCCGATTACCTCGGCCCCCTCGTCGTCCTAATCGGGGGCTATGGGAAAGAGGAGTTGGATCAATCATGCAAGCTTGGGCCTTTTGGCGCCAAAGTACCCGCCATTTCTGGCAACACTGGGGAAGCTACGTGTCGTTAGTGTTTCTGACCAACGTCATCATCAGTTACTGTGCCATCCCCGTTTTTAGTTGGCTGACCGCCACGCTCTTACGTTGGCAACGGATTCCTTACGTGTCGTATACCAACCTGGGAAGTATCATCTTGAAGCATCCGATCGCCGTGATTGGCCTGTTAGCGATTCTGTTAGCTATCATGTTACTGGTCTACTGGCAATTTGCCTTTCTACTGTTAGGGATTCGCAACATTCGTTTAGGCCGACCACGAACCACCCGCGAGTTATTGCGGACGACCGTGACCAGCCTGACGGACGCCTCCCCCAGCACCTTCCTGTTCTTCATCGGTTACTTCCTGATCATCATGCCGTTTGGCAGCATCCTGTTCTCCACGCCCCTGTTGAACAAGGCTAAAATTCCGAGTTTCATTACTACTTACTTAATGGCCAACCCCGTTTGGGCCACGGCGCTAATCCTGTTCTACGCCGCCGCCATTTATCTGGGGATTCGCTTGATTGCGGTCTTACCCTTAATGATGTTGGACCAGTACCATAGCCGTGCGGCCATCCGCGAAAGCTGGCGGGCCACCCGCTTTAACTTCTGGCGCTACGTCAGCCGGATGCTGGTCACCCTGGCCATGGTCAGCCTGTTCGTGGCCGTGGCCTACGCCCTGATCTACCTGGGGCAACTCTACTTCGATACCACTAAAGTCGCGCTATTCGCCGCCACGACCAACCTCTTCTTGATGGAAGTCCTGACGGAATTTATCGTCTGCTACGCGACCATCCTGTTCATGTCCATCATCCTCAGCAGTCACGCCGACCACGAACCCACGCCGATGATGCTGCTAAGTTTCCACGAACCGGCCCGGACCAAACGGCGGACCCGCGTGCTGATCATCACCGGGTTAGTCATCATCTCCGCCATGTTGGTCACGTTCAACCTGGTTTACCTCAACGGCCTTGCCATCAGTAAGCCGTTAACGATCGCCCACCGCGGTGTCGACAACGGTAACGGCGTCCAAAACACGATTCCGGCGCTGGTCAAGACCAGCAAGGAACGACCGGACTACGTGGAAATGGATATCCAGCAGACCAAGGACCACCAATTCGTGGTGATGCACGACACCAACCTGAAGGCGCTGGCCAACGTTAACCGCCGGGTCGCGAAGCTAACCCTCAAACAACTGACCAACATCACGGTCTCCGAAAACGGCTACCAGGCCAAGATTCCGAGCTTCGACGCCTACCTCAAGGCCGCGATTGCCCACCACCAGAAGTTACTGGTGGAGATCAAGACCAATTCGGCCACCACGCCGGACGTGGCCCAACGCTTCGTTGACCGCTACGGGGCCACCCTCCTGGCAAACCACGACCAGGTCCACACGTTAAGTTACCGGATCATGACGGCGCTGCGGCGCGAAGACCCGAAGTTGTTCGTCAGCTATATCCTGCCGTACAACCTGACCTTCCCGTACACCGATGCGAACGCCTACACCATGGAAGCCACGACGTTAAACGATAACTTCATCGACCAGGCGGCCAAGCACCACCAGAAGGTCTACGCCTGGGATATTGACGACATCACCCAGTTGGACCAGATGATGTTTCTGGGCGTCAACGGCATCATCACGGATAACCTCCACGAGATGCAGGGCGAAATCCGCAACAACACGGACCACCCGAGTTACGCCAACCTGTTACTGGCCTTCATGAACGAGTTGAGCCTAGAAACTCAGACGCAATAAGCGTTTAACCCCGTTCACTGACCACGTTTATCCTATCAAACATCATGAACCAATCTAAAAACGGTGAACTCACGTCGCGACGTAAGTTCACCGTTTTTTCAGATTCGTTAATTGTGTTTAGGCTTAAGCAAAATCCGTTAAATCCGTCACGTCATAGCGGATGGATTCAATCGGCTTTTCCGCTGGCTTACCAATCGCAATCGCCATGACGGGCACGTAACGTTCCGCGTCTAAGCCAAAAGTCGGGGCAATCTTAGCGGCATTGTACCCGGCCAACGGATTGGCCTCGTAGCCGTGCGCCCGAGCAGCCAACAAAAGTTGCATCGAAACCATGCTGGCATCGATCGTACTATCCTTCACCAAGAAATCACGGTCGGCGTGTTCGTACAGCGGCAAGAACGTCTGGAAGACCTCATCACGCTTTTCCGGCGTAATCCGGCCTTCGTCACACATCTTGTTCCACACGTCCCGGTATTTTTCGTGAGATTGGGTATCCCCTAAGACAAAGACGATGGCCGAGCAGGTATCCGTCTGGGGAAAGTTAAACGGCATGACCAGTGAATGGGCCTTTTGCTTCCCCGCTTCGTCGTCACAAACCACAAAGTGCCAGGACTGCAGGTTGCAGGCTGAAGGGGCCGTGGTGGCTTCCTTGAGCAATTCCGTTAATTCAGTCCGTGGAATTTTAACGTCGGGCTGAAACTTCCGAACTGACTGGCGTTTCAACATCACTTCAGTATAACTATCGTTAGTCATCGATTTAGTGGTATCCATCATCATGATCTCCTTTTATTGATCCGTTTGGTTGGCTTGACTTAATGATTGCATGAACTGGCCGACAAAGTTAATGTCCGGGCCCTGCCCTTCAACGATCCGTTCCGTCCGCTTGGTAATCATCGGATTCAAGGACGGGTGGCTGAGAATGTAAAATTGGTTCTTTTCCAGGGCCGTAAAGACGATGTTTGCAATGTTATCGATGGGCATCCCCGTCGTAATATCGTGCTTCGCAAACTTCTGACCATCGCGGTAAGCTTGACTTTGATAGTAAGGGTCCGTGGCATCGGTATATTGGGCCGGGCGGTGCTGTTCGCAGTGGTATAAATCAGTTTGAACAAAGGCCGGGCAAAAGACGTGCATCTCAATATCAATCTGATGTTGTTGCAGGTCGTAAGCAATACCTTCGGTCATTCCGACACTAGCAAATTTCGTGGCGTAATAGGCTGGCATCAGCGGTGTTGAGACCAGTCCGGCATACGATGAAACGTTAATGATGGCCCCATGCGTTTGTTGTTGCCGCATAATCGGAATCACTTTTTGCATGGTGTAGACCTGACTCATCAGGTTGGTATGGATAATCCATTCCCAATCGCGACTCGGAAGGTCCCAGACCATTCCGGGCACCGCAACGCCGGCATCGTTGATCAACAAATCGATGCGTCCAAACTTAGTCATGGTCTGCGCAATGGCAGCGTCGACCTCATTCTCCTTTGTGACATCGGTTACAACCATCAACACGTCCGGAGTGACCGTTTGGATATCCTGATAGACCTTAGTTAACGCTGGCTCATCAATATCGGCCATGGCAATTTTCATGCCCCGTCGTGCCCCTTCTTTGGCTAAAACCTCGCCAAAGCCGTGAGCGGCGCCGGTAATAAACATCACTTTGTCTTTAAAATCTTTCATGTCCAGTTCGCCTCTTCATTCAAATTAAGTTGAAATCGTACGATTGACACGTCAACTATTGACAAGTCAAATATAACATGAAAGCGTTTTTATGTAAACGTATTCACAAAATAAATCTAAAAAAATAGACCCCGTTACCGTGATCTACGATAAATTCAAGTTGCTTAAACGCTGTAATAGTCCGGCCAGTTGGGCGATTTCCGCCGGGGTGAACTGTTCCCCAAAGAATGCCAATAAAATCTTATCCGCCGGCGTCTCTCCACAATGTTTCAATTCCTGTTGAGCGGCAGCCGTCAAGGTCACCAACACTTCACGGTTGTTTTGTGGATTTCGCTCACGCGTCACGTGTCCCTGCTCTTCAAGTTCTTTCAAATGTCGGGTTACCGCGGCATTATCAATCTGGAGTTTCCGTTGCAGACTCCCTTGCGTGGTCCGTCCATTTTTCTTTAAGAACAGGAGGATGACGTAGCGGGTCAGGTTAAAGCCCGTCTGATTTTTAAAGAGACTGGTCACGTTCAAATCGGCCAGTTTCAATTGATACAACAAATCCACTAATTCGGTAATGGTCATGGGTCGCCCCTCCTCGCTCGACGGTGAGTCGTCTTCTTAAGAATACGCTCACCATTTTTCAAAGTAAAGTCACACCCACTAGCCACTAAAAACGGGCCACCCCCTGGTCGCCCGTTTAGTCATTATTTCGTTTTTTCAACCTTACGTAACGGCCGCTTGATCATGGTCAACAGCTTCTCCGATTGCAAGCGTGCGACCACGGCGTCCACCGCAACCTGCATCAGCTTTTCGTTTAAGTTTTTGGCAGCCGGTTGAACCTGGTCTTCACCCAAGTGGTGTAACCGGTCCTCCAGGCTCCCAATAAAGTTGTCGTAGGCCTGCTTCGGGTAATCGCCCGCCGTGATCTGGTCGATCCCCGTGCGGACCGTGTCCGTCTGGAACATCGGCTTGAGCAGACTAATCATCAAAATATCCGTCAGTTGCATGGTCTGATACTTCTTCTTGACCGGCGCTAAAATCACCTTGTGCTTCACGTAGTTGTTGATCATCGCCGGTGTGATGGTATCCACGCCCAACGGTCCCAACACCTCGTTGACTAGCGCGGTGACCTGATCCATGTACAAATCAAACTTGGGTAAGTCGTCCCACCGGGGGAGCTTAACCCCGTGCATCTGCGTTTCCCAGCGGGTGTATTGATTAAAATCTGCCATCGTCGTTCCCTGCCCTTCGGTTGTTTGGTGTCATTATAACACGTTACCTAGTCTTTGTGACTAGCTAATCACTAACTTTATCATTTTCAGCTAACGCCACCGAATTCGGCTTAGGATGCGTTTGCCCAGCACCGCCTGAACCAGTAAAAAGACGGGTTGCACACTGATCATCAACGGGAGGTACAACAACGCCAACTGCCAATTCAAGAGGTCGACCAGCGAGAACAGCTTGCCGAAGAAGAGGAAGATGACCGCAAACAGCGCCGCCATCACCAGCACCAACGCAATCTTGAACCGGTTCAACGGCCGGGCAACCATCAGTAACGCGTTTAAGCTGACCAGCCCGGTCATTAGGACGCTTAACGTCGAGGTCGTCGCGAAGCTCAGGTGGAACTGGGTGCCGATGGCCATGATCACCAGGATGTAGCCCACCACACAGACCGCAGCCGGAGCCGCAATCTCCATGACCTGCTTCATGAACCGGTCGGCAATGCGCGTGTAGTTCGGCTGTAAGGCCAAGAAGAACGTGGGAATCCCGACCATTAGTGACGAGATGGGCGTCAATTGGATTGGCTCGAACGGGTAGCTGCGACTCATGAAGATGAAAATCAGCGTCAGGACCACCGAATACATGGTCTTGATCAGGAAGAGCGAGGCCACCCGCTCGATGTTGTTGATGACCCGACGGCCTTCGTTTAACACGTTGATCATGGCGTCGAAGTTCGAATTGATCAAAACGAAATCGGCCAGACTCTTGGTGGCCTCACTTCCCGACGCCATGGCGATACTACAGTCGGCCTGCCGCAAGGCCAACAGGTCGTTGACCCCGTCCCCGGTCATGGCCACCGTATGGCCGGCCGCCTGGTAGGCCTTGATCAAGCCCTCCTTTTGCTGGGGCGTGACCCGACCAAAGACGTTATAGGTCGCCACCAGTCGGTCGTAGTCGGGCTGTTCGCCCACCTGACTCATATCCACTAGTGCCTGGGCGCCCGGAATCCCGGCACGTTGGGCAATGCTGGCCACGGTCACGGGATTATCCCCCGAGATGACCTTTAGGGCCACGTCCTGGGTCACGAAGAAATCAAAGGTGTCCGCGGCGTGGGGCCGCAATTCGTCGGTGATCAAAATTAACGCTAGCGCCTGGGGATTTACCGGCCGGGGCGTGGTCAGTTGGTCGACTTGCGCCAGTAACAGGACCCGGTACCCCTGGGCGGCCAAGGCCTGAATCCGCTTCTGCACGGCGGTGGGCACCTGGTCATAAATAAACTCGGGTGCGCCCATCACGTAGACTTGGCCGGCCAACTGGGCCCCGCTCCATTTCCGTCCCGAGGAGAACGGGAGAACTTCCCCCGCGGTGGTGACCGTTGGGGTCCCCAGCGCGGTTTGCACGGCCTGGGCGGTCTCATTATCGTCGCCGGTGGCCGCGACCAGTTGCGCCAGGATTGTCTGAACGGTCGTCAGCTCCGTGGCCCCCACCGGATCCAATCGTTCTAGTTTCAGCTTGCCACTGGTAATGGTCCCGGTCTTATCCAGACATAAAACATCCGCTCGGGCCAGTGCCTCGATAGCGGGTAATTCACGAACCAACACGTTTTTACGGCCCAGGGTAAAGGCCCCCGCCGCTAAGGCTACCGACGTTAACAGGACCAGCCCCTGCGGGATCATCCCACCCATCGCGGCGACCGTGCCCAGAATGGCCCGGTTGGTGTCTTGGCCCTTGACCAGCGACGCGATGAACAACAGGATGCCCAACGGAATAATGACGATGGTCAAGATTTTAATAATTCGATTAATGGTATCCAGTAATTGACTGGCGGTGCGATGCTGTTGCTTGACCGAGTGGGCCAACTGTTCGACGAAGCTGCTTTGCCCGACCTGCGTGGCCTGCACCACCGCCTTACCGCCCAGTAAAACACTGCCGGAAATCAGGGTATCGCCGGTGCGCTTGGTAATCGGCGTCGACTCCCCGGTGATCTGGGACTCGTCGACCTCCAGGCCCGTGGTTTCACGGATCAGACCGTCGACCGGTAGCTGGTCCCCCCGACCGACCTCTAGCAAGTCGTCCTGGACGATTTCGTCTTGGTGCCGCGCCGTGGTTTCTCCGTCGCGGCGAACCCGAATCAGACCTTCCGACAGCAACGCCAAGTGGTCGACCTGGCGTTTGGACCGGATTTCTTGAAAGATGCCGATTCCGGTGTTGACCACCACCACCCCGATGAACAGGAGGTTTTTATAGCTGCCGGTCATGAGGACCAGGCCGGCCAAAACTAAATTAATTAAGTTAAAGAGCGTGAGTAAGTTATCCCGAAAAATCTGTTTGACACTCCGCGTGAGCGGCGGGACCGGGTCATTCTTTAGGCCCTGCTCGATCCGCGTGGTCACCTCGGCAGCCGTTAACCCGCGCGTCAACGGTGGCGTTTGTGCATCTTGTTCAACTGTCGCCATGGCCCAGACCTCCTTAAATTGGTACCGCTTTTACCCATATTGTACAAGATTATTTGACCACTCACCCGTTATCTGTTTAATTTTTTCGCTTCTTAAACGAATCGCTAGCAGTTTAACAGACCGGCTGGAGAGTGGTTAAATGAAGGCGGAAACAATTAACGAAGGAGGAATTTTTCATGGCACATAAATCAACGTCCCTGATTTTGTTTGTCTTGTATCTGATCTTGTTGGGCTGTATGTTGGCGCACCAAAACATGCTGGCCATGTGGCTGATGACCGCGGGTATGCTCTTCGAGGCCAGTGTGAACCTCTACGACCAGTTTCGTCGCCACTGAGTTGCGTAAAAGTAAGCGTTGTCATTTAAACGATTATCACCTAAAATTAGTTTATTAGGCGCCTCGACGCCCAACAGAAACAACGGGCTTGCCCGCTAAGGAGGACACATTTATGACATTATCCAGCATTACCGAAACCCGGCCCCTCGCCGACGGTCACCAGATTCCCAAGTTCGGCTTCGGGACCTACCTACTCAGTGATCAAGCCACCATGGATACCACCATTCAGACCGCGTGGGACGCCGGCTACCGTTTATTTGACACCGCGATGCTCTACCGCAACGAAGACATCCTGGGAAACACCCTCAAAACGTTGGCCCTACCGCGGCCCGACCTGTACTTGACCAGTAAGGTCGCCGAAGCCGTCCAGGGTTACGACGAGACCCTCAAGGCCGTGGAAGGGTCCCTCAAACGTCTCCAAACCGACTACCTGGACCTTTTGCTGATCCACTGGCCGGTGCGCGAACACTTCTTCGACACCTGGCAGGCCATGGAACAGCTCAAGGCCGACGGTAAAGTGCGGTCGATTGGGGTGTCCAACTACACCGTTGCCCACCTCGAACTCTTAGCCACCCAGGCCAAGGAAATGCCGGTGGTCAACCAAGTCGAATACCACCCCTACCTGAATCAACAAGCCTTATTAGACTACGACACCGAAAACCACATCGTCACCGAGGCGTGGAGTCCCCTGGGGCGCCGTGCCGTTTTAGGCGACCCGATGATCAAGAAGATCGGTGACCACCACCACAAGTCCGTGGCCCAGGTCATCTTACGCTGGGAACTCCAACACGGTATCTTACCGATTCCGAAGTCCCAGCACGCCGAACGCATCGTGGAAAACGCCCAGGTCTTTGACTTCGAGTTGAGCGACGACGAACTGTCGATGATCGACCTGTTGAACAAGAACCAACGGACCGGAAACGAACCGGAAATCGTGTACGAAACCGGGAAACAATATTAAAGTTAAACCCAAAAATGGCGTTGCCCCCAGCTCACAGACTGGGCGGCAACGCCATTTTTTTAGTCGTCATTCGATTAATCGATGCTAATCTTGTGGTGATCTTCCGCTTCGGTTTCCTTCGGCAAGGTCAACGTTAAGATACCATTATCGTACTTGGCGTTAACGTGCTTCAGGTCAATGTTTGGCAGGTAGAAGGCCCGGGAAACGTTTTGACTAGAACGTTCTTGCCGTAAAACGCGGCCCTTGTCATCCTTGGTTGATTCATCGACGTTAGACGTCCCGGAAATCCGTAACGTGTCGTCCCGATAATCGACGTGGATATCGTCCTTCTTGAAGCCCGGCATTTCCGCCGTAACTTGGTAGTCCTTATCGTGTTCGACCACGTCAGTCTTCATTGGGTTATCGGTTCCGTTAAACAAATCGCGGCCCAAATTACCCACTTCATTAAAGAAATTCATTGGATTAAACAAATCATCGTTCCGGTTCATCATTTCGTTGGTCATACTCAATAACCCCTTTCAAAGTTCTTTGTTTCTCTTTACATTTTCTATAATAGTCAGCATTGGTCAGAAAAGCAAATAATTAGCACTCGTTTTATAGAGTGCTAATTTTGTGCTGATTACCCTGCTGTATAAGCAACAATTGTCCATCATCTTAACACCGGTCGGGGGAAAAGCAACTATTCCGTCAAAAAGGTCAAACTATATCAAAAAAGGAGTCACGGCGAATGCCGTGACTCCCCACCATTATTATTTTAATTTTGCTGGAATCTCAAATTGCGGCGACAGTAGCTTCATTTCTGCTTCCTGGAGTGCCTGCCGGGTGAACCAACCATCCCGAATTAGTTTGCCGAACTCCCCAACGTTATGGAGCATCTGTGCCAGGTCTTGATCCGAGATGCTATGGATGGCATCATCGACTTGATCCAGGCTGTCGATGGCGATACCCAGACCGTTGTTCACGATGATGTCGGCCACCGCGGCCTGCCGCCAGATGATCACCGGCAACCCGTGGCCCAGATACATCGACACCTTGTGCGGATGGTTATACCGCGTGTAGTCGTTGTACTTGTAACTCGACGTATCGCTGTCCCAGGCCAAGCCAAATTCACGTGGCATCTCCTGAATCAGGTCCCAACGCCACCGTTGACCCCGAAAATCGATCTTTGGATTAGCGTCGAGTTTCTTATCCAAGTCGTCGTCGGTCACTCCGAACACGGTAATCGGGGTCTCATTGTTCCAGTCGGCCAGGTAACGGGATTTAAGGATGTTTCCGGCTAAGACCACACCGCGCTGGAAGTCTTCCGGCTTGGTCTCGTAGCGGTCCTCGTCGTGGTTATCGTCGAGATAGTCCAGCAAATATTGGTTGACCATCGGTGCCGTCACACCGAGTTCGCGCAAGCGGTCGGCCATCAACCGATTATGGACGATCAGCACGTCACATTTATTGAAGTAACCGATCTCGTCGATCCAGGTCGGTGCCTGTTGGTCACGCAGGGTCCCCACGTCATGAACCAAGCAGACTACCCGCACGCCCCGCCGATGCATCTGGTCGACGAACAGGTTGTCAAACCGTCCACTATTTAAAGAAGGAAACTGGTAGACCAGCATGTCACCTCGGCCCACCGCGGCCGTGATACCGTCAATGCGGGCCATCATGGCGTCGTCGTCTTCGCCGACGTCATTGTAGCGAAAAATGTTGGCCACTCGATAGCCCATGGACGCCCCAATGTTGGCAATATCCTGCTTGGCCTGGCGGGTCGCATCAAACGTGCGCCCCTGCACAATATCCGTAATCCATTTTTGCATAAACACAATCTCCCATCCCGTTTCGCGCCGCAGAACCTGCCCGCGCGGAACCGTTCCCAAAACGACTGGTTTTTCTCGTGAACTTACCACATTAATAGCTTAATTATAGCGACTTTGACCCCCGAAAAGCAATCATCAACTCAAGCAAAAGGAACCGCCCCGACCGCGTGTTCACACCGCCGATTCGATTCCTGATTAAAACAGTCGATAATATTTAACATTTAATTGCTGGTTTCTTTCACTTTACCATTTAGAACAAGTATAATCGGTATAGACGACTAGTTTTGCTAGCGTCCGTCGCTACCCCTCAAGAACCAGTTCACAGGGGCCTTGTAAGATGGCCCATTTGACGCCGTTTTCCCCCTAAAACAGATTTACCAACGGGTACAAGATCCCCGCTAACACGATAATGGCAATGGCCACCGAAATTACGATGTTCAAGGTCTTCCCGGACGACTTCTTCTCGGCCGGCGGAACCTTGACGTAGTGCTCTTCCTGCTTCATTCTTGAGGAGATGTCGCTTTTCAACATTTCCTTATTTGTTTTACTGGTCATGCTATAATTATAACCATCAAACAGAATTGAAAGCAATGAATTGGGTCAACTTTTAAGGAAAGAAATGATGAGGATGCCGTTCACACATCACCGCACTCCTGAGAGATACGTCCGCCAAATGCGCGCCGTAGCCGCCTTAGCTTCCAAGTATCGGGACATGTCCGATAAGGAGTTAAAATCACAAACTGAACTCTTCCGCGAGCAGCTCGCTGCCGGTAAATCCCTGGATTCACTGAAAATCCAGGCCTTTGCGGTCGCCCGGGAAGCCGATCGACGGGTCCTAGGGATGTTTCCCTTCGACGTCCAGGTTCTGGGGGCCTTGGTCATGCAAGACGGCAACGTCGCCGAGATGCAGACCGGGGAAGGGAAGACGCTGACGGCCACCCTGCCAATGTACCTTAACGGCCTAACCGGGAGTGGTAACTTTCTGGTCACCGCCAACGAATATCTGGCCTACCGGGACGCCCAGGAAATGGGGAAAGTCTACCGTTGGTTGGGCCTGACCGCCGTGGCGGGGGTTCCCGCGACCGGCGAAGACCCGCACGACCGGAACCTACATAAGATCTACCAGGCCGACATCGTCTACACCACCAACTCCACCCTGGGCTTCGATTACCTGATGGACAACCTCTCGGGAAGTGCCGACGAACGCTTCTTGCAAGGGTTCCACTTTGCCCTTCTCGACGAGATTGACGCCGTCCTCCTCGACTCGGCCCAAATGCCCTTGGTCATATCCGGGGCGCCGCGGGTGCGGTCCAACCTCTTTGAAATCGCCGACCAGGTCATCTGCCTGTTGCGTGAAGACATCGACTTCGAACGCAGCAACGACCACAAAAAGGTCTGGTTCACTCCCCGCGGAATCGACCACATGGAAGAGTACCTGGGGCTCGAAAACCTCTTGGGCGAACACCACCGGACCCTTTACCGGCACCTGGTTTTGGCCCTCAAAGCCCACCAGACGCTGACCCGCGATCGCGATTACGTGGTCGATGAAGATGGCGTGTCGTTATTGGACCTCTCCAACGGTCGGAAGCTGGCCGGCATGAAGCTGGAAGCCGGTCTGCATCAGGCCCTGGAGGCCAAAGAAGCCGTTCCGGTCAGCAACCAGACCCGGACCATGGCGTCGATCACTTTCCAGAACCTCTTCCGCATGTTCAGTCACCTGAGTGGGATGACCGGGACGGCCATGACCGACGCAGCTGAGCTTCAGGAAACCTACCGTCTGTCAGTCATCTCCATCCCGACCAACAAACCCTCCCAGCGGATCGACCTGCCCGACCGGCTCTACAATTCGACGTCGGAAAAACTCGAGCACGCCGTGGACCTGGTCAAACAAGCGTATCATCAGGGACGTCCGGTGCTAATCGAAACCGGATCCGTTTCCCTGTCGAACCTCTTCTCCCGGATCTTACTGCGTGAAGAGATTCCGCATAACCTCCTAAACGCACGGAGTGCCGCCAAGGAAGCCCTCATCGTCAAGGAAGCCGGACAACTCGGTGCCGTGACCGTCGCCACCTCCATGGCTGGTCGGGGAACCGACATCAAGCTGGGAAAGGGCGTCAAGGAATTGGGTGGTCTGCTGGTCATCGGGACCGAGCGGATGAACAGTGCGCGGGTCGACAACCAGCTGCGGGGCCGTAGTGGCCGCCAAGGGGCCCCCGGCGAGGCCGTCTTTCTGGTCTCCATCGAGGACTCGATTCTGTTGGAACACGGGCCTAACTGGCTGCGGCGGTACCGCCGCCGAGCAGCCGCCTACAAGCGCGATCATCCGGGCGCGGGGAATCCCCGCATTCGAATGCCCTTCTGGGGTAAGCACCGGTTCCATCACCTCATCACGCAAGCGCAGCACAACGCCGAAAAGAGCGACCGACAATCGCGGACGCAGACCCTCCAGTACGCCGAAATCATGCGGGTCCAGCGAGACACCATTTACGCCACGCGCCAACAGATCATGACGGTGCCGACCCTCGACGACCAGCTGGCCAGCATCTTTAAAATGGCCGCCCGGTCGTTCATGCAGCAGCATCCCCAACCGACCCGTAGCGACATGGCCGACTACGTGTTGAACACCATCGATAACCACCTGGTCGTCGCCAACGTGATCGACCACGATTGGCAACCCGACCGGCCAAAACAAACGGTCCCATTTTTACAGAAACTAATGGTTGACCAACTCCAGAAAAAATTCGAAAATATTAACCAAGACCAACAGGTATACTTCGAGCGGATGTGCCTTTTGAAGTCGCTCGACAACGCCTGGATCGACCAGGTCGACATGCTCCAACAGTTGCGTCAAATTGCCACCAGCCGGAGTACGGCCCAACACGACCCCCTGTTGGAATACTTGAAGGACGGTCGCAAGGCCTTTGCCGAGATGAAACAATCCTTTGCCCACCAGGCCGTCAAAAATCTCCTCTTATCGGAATTTCAATTTAAAGCGGACGGGAGCATTGATGTGACCTATCCTTAGAAAGGTGATTTGTTGTGCATCGTTATCGTGAATTTCTAACCAGCCTGGGCTGGACCGCCCTGATTTTAGCGGTCTTCGTCACTGGCCAAACGATTCCCCTCCCGAACGTGGATCTAACGACTGCCGAGGCCGCCCTTAAACACGTGACTTTTTTGCGACTCTTCGGCAAGGTGACCGGGAGTGACTTCTCCAACCAAACGCTCTTCTCGGTCGGGATGGGGCCCTTCATGAGTGCCATGATCATCTGGCAGGCCGTCCAGGCGATTGGCGATGAGGCCATCAGTAACCTGAGTCCCCGCCAGGTCAGCTTCGGTAAGTACGGCATCACGCTGTTGCTGGCCATCGCCCAGTCCTTTCAGCTGGTCTATCTGACCCGCGGCTCATTGCAAACGTTTTACCTGGCCGGGACCGATATCGACATCACCTTCGTCGGCACCATGCTGATTCTGATTGCCGGGGCGCTGTTCGTGGCCTGGCTGGCCAACATGAACGCCGCCATTGGGATTG
The DNA here is from genome assembly GCF_001434115.1 of Levilactobacillus zymae DSM 19395. Taxonomy (GTDB): domain Bacteria; phylum Bacillota; class Bacilli; order Lactobacillales; family Lactobacillaceae; genus Levilactobacillus; species Levilactobacillus zymae. Next base: position 75,302 of record NZ_AZDW01000050.1, on the reverse strand, counting down.
GGAGTAGTGTCGCGCTGATCATCCCCGGTATCGTTCGGGGCATCCCCAACAACCTGATCCACGGGTTCGGGGACGCCGAGACCGTGACCCTCAAGATCAACGCCACCACCCTGACCGTCGCTATCGTCGTCGGGGCCATCTTCCTTCTATTTAGTGTCATCACCAACGCCGCCGAACTTCGGCTACCCATCGAACGACCGATGCTCGACCGGGAACACTCGAATTCCTACCTGCCCATCAAAGTTCTGACCTCGGCGGGGATGCCGTTCATGTTCTCCAGTTCGCTGTTCATGCTACCGCGGTATTTCGTCAACCAGACGGTCGGTCCGACGACCCCCGCACAGCATTTCATTACCACCTGGTTTTCCTACCGGACGCCTCAGGGGGTGCTGATGTACACCATCGTTCTGTTACTTCTGAACTACGCGTTCGGCTACATCAACCTACAACCGACCCGCCAGGCCAAGTCGCTCAAGGAAAGTGATGACTACCTGCTAGGCACCTATCCCGGTGACGCCACGGAAGCCGCCATCATGCAACACTTCAACCGGCTGACCTTTATTTCCAGTATCATCACCCTGATCATCGGGGTCGGTCCCCTATTGGTGGGACTTTTCTGGCCCGTCGCCGCGAACTACTCCCTATACTTAGGGTCCTTGATGATTTTGGCGGGGATGACGATCGGGGTCGCCGACCAGATTCACGGCCTGATTACGAAAAACCGGTATCAGATTTTTGACTAAGGAGGTGTCCCAATGACCGTCATTATTCCAGCATGGTCCCGCAGTGCGCTACGACTGACCGATAATCCCATCGTGAAGTTAGCCCAGCTGTTCATGCACAACCAATTGGGCACCGAACTGCTCTTACTCCAACCCCTGCCCTGGCTCCGCTACCAGTTGCAGGCCAATCATCTGACCACGTTGCCCTGGTGGAACGTCTTCGACGACCTGCAACAGGTCCATCAAGCTGAGGGGTTACCCCTGGGACTCGAAGATCTCGACTTACCGCGGGGCACCCAGTTCGTCTATCTGGCCGACAAAGTTCTGCTGGTGCGCAATCAACGTATCCAAGGTGAGGTCACCTTCCACGCGGCCGGTTTCGTTAGCCAGGTCACCCTGACCAACCCCGACCGGACCCGAATCATTCGGACCTATGACGACCGGGGCTTCTGCTCCACGCAAACGACCTACGATCACCGCAATACTCGCCTGGAGACCCTCTGGTTCAACCCCGCCACTCAGCCGGTCATGCGCCGAACCACCGACAATCACGTCGACCTCCTCGCGGCCGATGGGCGGGTCACCCGGACCTATGCGTCGCTAGAAGAGCTAATCATTGAACGGGTCCAGGCTCATCTGGCGGACCGCGACGACTTGATCATCAGTGCCGCTGACCCGGTCACTGCTTCCATCTTGACGGCCATCGCCCAGAAACACCGGGTCGCCTATCTCCTGGCCACCCGGGTCGCCCCGACATTGCCCGACAACCTCTTCGCCGCACTAGAACGGGTCATCGCCCCGACGCAACAAATGGCTAAAAAATTCCGCCAGGTCAACGCCAATTTGGACGTGCCTGTCGACGTGGTCTCGCCCTACGCCACCACGTTGTCCCTGGGAAACAGTACCGAATTACCGGAAACCACTATCGTCTGGGCCGTCAATTACCAGCCCATCTATGAGCAGGCGATTGTGACCCAACAACTGACCGATTGGTTGGTCAAGGACGAACGCCACGCTGTCACCGTGATTGCCACCTCCAAAGTTTCCGCCGACCGACTCACGCAACAATTCCAGCAGCACATCATCGCCGCCACTGGCATTGCGGAGGGCTCGCCCGAGTATCTCTTGCTCCAAAGCCTCTTGATTCAATTGGCGAACCACCAATCCCTGACGCAAATCGATCAGCTTCCCGCGGTCATTCAAACCACGCTCAATAATCTGCAGCGGATTCACGTGCGTCACCGTTTGGTTGAGAGCGATCGGCAGGAGATTCTTGGTGGGGCCCGCCTGCTGATCGACTTGGGCGAGATTCCCAACTTACAGCTCCAAATTGCGGCCATCAGTGCCGGGATTCCCCAGATCAACCGGGTCGCGACCGGGTACGTTGCGGACCACGAGAACGGCCTCATCGTCAGTCATTTAACCGATCTACCGGCCGCCCTCGACTTCTACCTGGCGACCCTGATTCACTGGAACGAAAGCCTGGTCAAGAGCATCAACTACCTCGAAAACCTCGCGGAACCGAAACTTTTGGCTTATTGGAAAGGGGTGATCACCCATGGCGAACATGCGTAAAATGCCGGTCGTGCAACTCGGCGGTCGGCCGGTCATCGACCCCAACACGCTCGATGACGTCTATCAGTGGGTCTACCATCCGGACCACCAGCAAGACGATCAAGCGCCCCAACTGGCGCTGACCCAGACCGGGGCCATCACGCCGGAATGGCGCAACGCCCTGTTCCTGTTGCCGACTGACGACCCGACCTGGAACGACTACGCCACCCTGGCCGCCTTACCAGCCAATCACATTCTCTATGACCGCCAAGTCGACCTCGACGCCGACACCCAAAAGCTGTTCGCGCTCAAGGGGGCCTTTCCCATCGACATGACGGACGCTACGGAACTGACCACCACCATCAACCGGGACTGGTTCCCCGGCCAAGACGCCTTTAAGCTCGACCACGGAAGTCTTCGGATTCTTTCCAGCTTTGACGGTCAACTGAAACGATACGGCCGTTACCGGATGCATCTGTCCGGTAACTTCGGCCTTGATTTTCAACCCGTCGCCATCTGGGAGACTCAGGGATACGCCGGGCGTAACCGCGACCTGACTTTTCAAGCCGAATGCGCGACTTCGGCTGACGTTTCTGTCCGTTACCAGTTGACCCTGATCAATCAGCAATCGCCCCAGCCCCTGCACACCATCGTTTTCGACCCAACGGACTATCCGGAGGGAAAGACTCTGCACTTAGGGGACACCGACTTCTACTACACCCTGAGCGTTCTGGCAAAGGGGCAGGGCGACCTCGACATCGGCCTGGTCCACATCGCTCGTTCCCGGGAAGATTTCGGCAAACTTTTCCCGGGCGGTCACCTGTTTCACGCGCCGGAAAGTTTTAACGACAACTTTTACTATTATTTCGACGCTGGCGATATGAAACCACCCCTGAACGTCTACTTCAGTGGGTTCAACATGGCCGACCACTTTGAAGGAAACTTCATGATGGAACGGCTGGGGGCACCCTTCCTACTGGTCAGCGACCCGCGGCTCAACGGGGGTGGCTTCTACCTGGGATCCCCCGAGTTTGAGACCGGTATGCGTCAGATCATCGATTCGACGCTCAAGCAACTGGGGTTCGCCCCCGACGACCTGATTCTTTCGGGGATCTCCGAAGGAACCACCGCGTGCCTGTACTACGGTGCCCAGCTAAGTCCCCGAGCCATCGTGGCCGGTAAACCCCTCATCAACCTGGGGACCACCGCCACCAACGGGCGCATCAAGCGGACCCAGGACTTCCAACCGTCGTTCGACTTTCTGCTCTACCACACCGGTGACGACACACCAGCCACCGCCCAGCAGCTAAACGACCGCGTCTGGGAGAAAATCCGGCAGGCTGACTTCAGCCACACCACCTTCGCCATCGCGCACATGTACCAGGACGACTTCGACAATACGTCCTTTGACCAGCTGTTCGAGTGGACCACCACCCACTTCCCCCACATGCGTTTCCTCCATAAGGGAATTCTGGGACGGCACAACGACGATACGCCGGCCGTGAACGCCTGGTTCTTCAAGCAATACCAGATGATTCTGGCGTCCGAATTCGACCGCAAGTTCGTCACTGAGGAGGTGTCTTCATGAGTCTCGCTTACTTACTGCTCTGGCCGACCCACCTGCGCAATACCTACGAATACGGTTGTCAGGTCACGGTCTCGCCTGAGCGCGTGGTCACCTACCGGGCACCGTTAATGCCACCCGGCGAGGTGATTCACCAGTGGCGCTCCAAGCGGAACTTTGCCGCCCAACATCTGACCAACGATTTACCGGTGATTCGGCCGGATACGACCTACTTTCTGCACGGCCATATCAGCGTCACCGGCGGCGGGGTCTACCTGCGTATCCAATTTCTGGACGAGGACGGCCACACCATCGGTAACACGATTCTCGACGGGACCGAGGGCCACTTTACCATGCCCCCGGAGGCAATCGATTACGCGATTGAACTGGTCAACACCCATCACGAACAGGTCATCTTCCACAATCTCCTGCTGATGGATGCCGCCACGGAAGCGGCCTATCAATTCACCGTCGATTCATTCGCTGGGAGCGTCACCGCGACGGCTAAGGGGGCCACCCAACCCCACGTCGCGTTAGTGGTCCGTCAGGGGGCGACCAAGCCCCTGCTACTAATGCCCAACCGGGATAATTTAGTGGTCTATGTCACCCCCTACCAGTTGGGCAACATCCACTGGATCGATAAAATCAACCAAGAGCTAATGACCTTCTTGGCCAACTACCCCGCCACGTCCCGGGAAGACTCGGGACTGGCCGCCTGGCAAGCCAAGCTGGCGCACTGGCAAACACTTATGCTTCGGGAGGAACCAAAATGATATTTTTTGTTAACGGAACCATCGGGATGGGCAATTCCGGGGTCGAACACGCCGAATTCTACCGAGGAAAGGTCCTGACCCAAGCCGGCCTACCTTTCCGCTATCTCTTTTATCGCTTGAACCGGGACCTCCAAGCACCCATGAAGCGCTGGGGCCTGGCGAACGACCAAGTCATCAACATGTGGGAGTACTTCGTTTTGGGTGAGGACTACCTAAAGCACGGCGTCCAGACCTTTTACCCCCAAGACACCAAACTGGTGATTGATTCGACCAACACCCACCGTAAGCGTGACACCTACACGACCAGCGGTCTGCACGTCGTCGATCACATGGTCAAGCACCCGGACAAGCATAAGAAGACCAATATCCTACTAGTTGGTTCCAACCACGTGGAACTCTTTAATATGAATACCGGTCTTAAAATGGCTGACTTCCAGTTTTATGATGATCAGCACCGGAAGGTCATCATCCGTAACATTCACTTATACCACCAAGCCGGTGGCGAACACCTTTTCTTCTCAAACGGGATGCAATTGATTCGTTACTTCTTCGAACGGTTGAACCTGGCCTATAACGAAAAGAACATCTACATGATCGACCGGGGTATCGACCCCGAGGTGGCCCTCTTCAACATGCATTCCACAACCACCAAGGTGATCGACGTGATTCACGCCGACCAGTTGAACAACCGGAAGGACCCCCGTTACCCACTCTTTAACAACTACAACGAGTATCTCCTGACCCACATGGACCAGGTCGACAAGGTCATCGTCGCCACCGAACGGCAACGGCAGGACATGCTGATCGATTTCCCGGGTCACGACGACCAAATCGTCACCATCCCTGTCGGGGGTGTGCGGGACAACCCCACCATCGACCTCAACAAGCGGCCGGGTGATCCCATCAAATTCGTTACCGCTTCCCGGTTAGCCGTTGAAAAGCACGTGGACTTCATCGTCAAGGCCGTCGTTAAATTACACGATGAAGACGGCGTTAACCTGACCCTCGACATCTTCGGGGCCGGAGAAGAACAGAAGCGAATCAAGCAGGCCATCGAAGACGGTCACGCCAGCGACTACATCACCCTTAAGGGCCAGTCGGCGAACCTGGATCAAGAATATCCTAAGTACGATGCCTACCTCTCCGGGTCCTATTCCGAAGGTTTCGGCCTGACCTACATCGAAGCACTCAACGCCGGACTCCCTATCGTGACGTTCAACGCTCGTTTCGGGGCTCAGGAACTCGTGACGGATGGTCAAAACGGCTTCTTAGCCGATTTCAACCGCGAAGACGCCGATTACAGTGTTGACCAACTGTACCAAGCTCTCCAACGGTTGATGGCCGCGGATTACGGTCAGTTGCGCGCCAACACCGTCAAGTTGGTTCAACGGTACCAGGACCACGTGATTGCAGAAGATTGGAGGAAGTTAGTCGATGCGCTATGAATTAGTTAATGGTGTTCATACCAATTTTGAAATCTGGAAACAGGAAAAACGGGTGCTTGAAACGGATAAACTGCACCTATTGTCGATTGGCTCCGCGCCAAACTTTGCCGGGACCATGCGCCAACAAGGCATCAAGCACAGCGTGAACCTTTACGACTTCATCACCAAGCGGACCACTTACAATCCGGACGATTACCTTTTCTTCAACCGCGCCCCGGTGCCGACAGGGACGAATATCCTGATGAACGCCGACGGTTTCTGTGCGTTGGAATACGATGGTGCCCCCATTGGTCAATTGAAGCTGTACCCCAACACCAACCGGGCCGTAAAGGAAATCGACTACTTCAACCCGGATGGCAGTAACGACCTCATCGAAGAATACGCCACGGACGGTCGGCAATACACCCAACTCTTCTACGACGAAGGGCATCCCCAGGAATTCGACTTTTTAAACCTGAAGGGACAACCGGTCATTCGGTATTATTACTACGAAGACGTGCTGAACTACATTACCATCGAAAACCCCGAGACCCAGGAGGTCCTGGAGCACTACGATAACCTAAACGAGTTCATTTGCCGGCAGGTCGCTAAGCTCTTGACGGTCCAAGATCAAGTCATCGTCTGCTACATGGGGATGGAAATGATGGCGCTACGCTACGCCAAATCCCACAATATTCTGCGCCTCTCCGAAGACCCGATTGACGAACAAGGCGAAGTTCGAGGGAACTTATTGGGAATTCTCAACAACGATATTACCTACATCCAAGAAGTTCAGATGACGCAGGCCGCGTACAACGCGCTGGCTTTACGCAACATCAAACTAGATAAGGCTCAAATTATTCCAGACGAAGCTTAAGTAAAACGCAGAGACCCGTTAGAACGCTGAGAATTGCGCTCTAACGGGTCTCTTTTTGAGTTACATGAAGTTATTCCTGGACGTCACAAGTTCGCTGAGGGTTGGTATTTTTGCCGATTAAGCGTATCGTCTCAGTCGCCGGCAGCGTCCCCTTCTTATATAGAACCAAAAAACACGGTCATCCGCTCCTGTTGAGGAACGAATGACCGTGTTTTTGACGTAGCCTGTGGTCATTAACGCGTGACCGTCAGACTAACGATGACTCGTGGTTACCGGTCAACCGGTGTGACCACGTACCGAAGAACTTGGTTGCTGTCGTACATCCAGCCTAGACTAGCCAACGTTCTTGCCGGAATCCGGTAAGTTATTAGTTGGGTGCTAGCACTTGGAATAATCCGCATGTACTTCTGGTCAGCGGTGATGTACCCTTCCTGACCGTACGTTGGGGATGCCGGATTAATGTCGAGCACCTTGAACCGCAACGTCCCATTAGCTGAGACGGCCGTTCCCAGAATTAGGAACACTGGCTGCTGAGCCTGTGGCAAATTCTCGTACCAAGTAATCCGCGTCTTTGCTGAGAAGTTTGGCGTCGTGTACAGCCCCATCTTTTGTACGGGCACGCTGTACAACTGAACGTAACCCGTCCGCAGAGCCGTTGGTGTTACCGGCCGACTCATGATCTGAGCGATAACCGCTGGCCCATTTTGTGGCCGCAACGTTTGCCGACTTACTGACAAGTAACTCAGACTTGGCGACAACCGGTGAACGACTGGCGTGTACCGGCCCTTAACGGCTACTCTGACCTGAACGTGCTTGACCGACTTGATGTGCCGTTGAGTACTGGTGTGCTTCAACGTTACCTTCCCGGTCTTGACCCATTGACGGTTAGCCGTGATGTACCGGCCGTTGGTCAATTCGATCCGCGTCGTCAGGTGGTAGTGCACGATGCGCTTAACCTTCAGTTGTTGACCTTGACGGTAATGGGCCACCTTACCGGACCGTGAAGCCGTCTTGTAAGCATTCACGCCCTTCGGATTGATGATCGTAATCGTCTTGGTCTTCTTCTTGGTTGCTGTGGTCAACGTCTGGTAGTACGTGTTCCGGACGTACTTCTTGTTGGCGGTAATGTACCCAACCAACCCATAAGTCTTAGACCCATGGTTAACGTCGCGAACCTTGTACCGTAACGTGCCATTCTTGGACCGGGCTTCACCAATCACAACAAATTGTGGTTGCTTGGTCCGTGGTTCCTTAGCGTACCAGGTGATCCGACCCTTGGTGGAGAAGGTTGGTGACTTGTACAGGCCAATCTTCTTGATAGCCGAAACACTCTTGATCTTGGTGCTGGTCTTCTTAACCGTTGCACCCGCTTCACCCGTTTGCAGGCCACCGTTACCATTCGAAACGACATCGGAAGGACTGGTGGTTGGCGTCGTGGTAGTCGTAGTGGTCCCGGTTGACGTCCCAGTGGACGAATTCCCGTTATCACCGGTGCCACCGGTTTGCGTATTCTGACTTGCTTCACTAGCAGAAGCACTCTGACTAGCTAAACTCATGGAGGTGTCGGCCGATTCAGAAGCCTCCTGACTCGCAACACTCATGGAAGTGTCCGCTGATTCAGAAGCTTCCTGACTCGCAACACTCATTGAGGCGTCCGCAGATTCGGAAGCTTCCTGACTGGCGACACTCATTGACGTATCTGCCGATTCA
>NZ_AZDW01000050.1:64707-66606 GCF_001434115.1 Levilactobacillus zymae DSM 19395 | reverse complement strand
GATTCAGAAGCTTCTTGGCTGGCGACACTCATTGAGGTGTCCGCAGATTCGGAAGCTTCCTGACTCGCAACACTCATCGACGTATCTGCCGATTCAGAAGCTTCTTGGCTGGCGACACTCATTGAGGCGTCCGCGGATTCGGAAGCAACCTGACTCGCAACACTCATGGAAGTGTCCGCCGATTCAGAAGCTTCCTGACTGGCGACACTCATTGACGTATCTGCCGATTCAGAAGCAACCTGACTCGCAACACTCATTGAGGCGTCCGCAGATTCGGAAGCAACCTGGCTCGCAACACTCATGGAAGTGTCCGCTGATTCAGAAGCTTCTTGGCTGGCGACACTCGTTGAAGCGTCCGCGGATTCGGAAGCAACCTGGCTCGCAACGCTCATTGACGTATCTGCCGATTCAGAAGCTTCTTGGCTGGCGACACTCATTGAGGTGTCCGCAGATTCGGAAGCAACCTGACTCGCAACACTCATCGACGTATCTGCCGATTGTGAAGCAACCTGACTAGCGACACTGGTTGAAGCATCGGCCGATTCACTCGCTGATAATTGACTCAACGAGTTCATCGAAGCGGAAGCACTGGCCGAAACGACACTCATGCTGGCTTCAGATTCAGACGTGATCGACGTCGAAACACTACCGGAATCTGCTTGGTCACTGACACTGGCTTCCGAATTAGAAATCTCAGAAGCTAAACTCGTGGTGGACTTGGAAAGCTCACTGACACTGTTCAGCGATTGTGACAGTTGCGACGTCGAGGCTTCACTCAGACTGGCGGCGCTTTGCGAAACCAGAGCGGAATCACTGGCAATTGCTTGCGACGTGGTACTCAAGCTAGCTTGGGCACTGGTGATTTCGGACAATTCGCTAGCCGCGGAGTTCGAGGTTGCGCTGGCGCTGACGGAAGCTACCGTTGAAGCTTCGGCCGAGGCACTAGTCTGGGCATTGCTCAGGCTGGTTTCGGCACTAGTTTGAACGGATTGCAGGCTGGCATCGGAGGCTGAAGCTTGACTCCGGTCGGCCGAAACGCTAGCCGACTGACTCGCCAATTCACTAGCCGAAACTTCGGATTGCGAAGCCGCGGCACTCTGCGAAGCATCCAATTGCGAGGCTTCGGAAGCGGAAGTGGCACTGGCTTCGGAGTTCACGAGAGAAATGCTGTTACTCTGTTCGGACCAAGTCGACAAGGCTTCAGATTCGGACAAGGATTGTTGACTCAGACTGGTCAACGACTCTTGCGTGCTGGTATCCGGCGTAGAACCTTCGTCACTCAGACTTTGCAATGACTTAGAAACTTCTGCGGATTGACTAGCTTCAGACATGCTGGTATTGCTTACGCTCAGGTTGGAGAGACTCCCCAGCGATTGCGAAGCTGCCGAGTAGACGCTCTCGTCGGCACTGTTCCGCGCACTCAAGCTGGCCTCAGATTCAGATAAGGAGGCTTGGATGCTGCCATCACTCGCCGATTGTTGACTCAAACTCATGTCGCTCTCGGAAATTTCAGTAGAAACGACGCTCAACGACTCGTCAGCTGACTCACTTTGACTGTTAAACGTCGAGGTGCTTGCCGACTGACTTGCGGAAACAACCGCGGAAGCCTTGGCCGATTCACTGGCCACTTGACTCTCGACAATCGAGGTTGACTGGCTAGCCGACGTGTTGGCGGAATCACTCGCCGAGGCGTGGGCTGACGATTCACTCGCCGATTGTTGACTCAACGAGTTCATCGAAGCCGAAGCACTAGCCGAAACAACACTCATGCTAGCTTCAGATTCAGAGGTGATCGACGTTGAAACGCTACCGGAATCTGCCCGATCACTGACACTGGCTTCTGAATTAGAAATCTCGGAAATCAGAGTCGTGGTGGACTTGGAAAGTTCACTGATACTA
>NZ_AZDW01000050.1:63297-64647 GCF_001434115.1 Levilactobacillus zymae DSM 19395 | reverse complement strand
GCACTTTGCGAAACTAATGCCGAGTCGCTGGCAATGGCTTGCGACGTGGTACTCAAGCTGGTCTGGGCACTGGCGATTCCGGAAAGCTCACTGGCTTCCGAATTCGAGGTGGCACTGGCGCTGATGGAAGCTACCGTTGAAGCGTCAGCCGACGCGCTAGTTTGAGCGTTACTCAAGCTAGTTTCGGCGCTAGTTTGAACGGATTGTAAGCTGGCATCAGATGCGGAAGCTTGGCTCCGGTCGGTCGAAACACTAGCCGACTGGCTGGCCGCTTCACTGGCCGAAACTTCGGATTGCGAAGCCGCGGCACTTTGTGAAGCATCCAGTTGCGAAGCTTCGGAAGCTGAAGTGGCACTGGCTTCGGAGTTCACGATGGAAGTGCTGGTGCTCTGTTCGGACCAAGTAGATACGGCTTCAGATTCGGACAAGGACTGTTGACTCAAACTGGTCAACGACTCTTGCGTGCTGTCGTCCGGTTCGGAACCTTCATCGCTCAAGCTTTGCAGTGACTTAGAGATTTCGGCGGATTGACTGGCTTCAGAAGCACTGGTGTTGCTTACGCTCAAGTTGGACAAGCTGCCCAAGGATTGCGAAGCAGTGGACCAAACGCTCTCATCAGCACTATTCCGGGCACTCAGACTCGTTTCAGATTCGGACAAGGAAGCTTGGATGCTACCGTCATCAACGGACCGTTGACTCAAGCTCATGTCGCTCTCAGAGATTTCAGTTGAAACTAGGCTCAACGAATTGTCATCCGATTCACTCTGACTGTTAAAGGTCGAAGTGCTTGCGGACTGACTTGCTGAAACAATCGCGGAAGCCTTGGCCGATTCACTGGCCACTTGACTCTCAACAATCGAGGTCGACTGACTAGCCGACGTATTAGCCGAATCACTCGCCGAAGCGTGGGCCGCTGACTCACTGGCCGATTGTTGACTCAACGAATTCATCGAAGCCGAAGCACTAGCCGAAACGACACTCATGCTGGCTTCAGATTCGGAGGTGATTGACGTTGAAACGCTGCCGGAATCTGCCCGATCACTGACACTTGCTTCCGAACCAGAAATCTCGGAAATCAGAGTCGTCGTGGACTTGGAAAGTTCACTGATACTGTTCAGCGATTGTGACAATTGCGACGTTGACGCGTCACTCAGACTAGCGGCACTTTGCGAAACCAGAGCGGAATCACTCGCAATGGCTTGCGACGTGGTACTCAGGCTGGTTTGCGCACTGGCAATTTCGGAAAGCTCACTGGCTTCCGAATTTGAAGTGGCACTAGCACTGATGGAAGCTACCGCTGAAGCGTCAGCCGAAGCGCTAGTTTGGGCATTACTCAAGCTAGTTTCGGCG
>NZ_AZDW01000050.1:59597-63287 GCF_001434115.1 Levilactobacillus zymae DSM 19395 | reverse complement strand
ACGGATTGCAGGCTCGCGTCGGAAGCCGAAGCAATACTCCGGTCAACCGAAACGCTGGCTGCTTGGCTGGCCGCCTCACTAGCCGAAACTTCGGATTGTGAAGCCGCGGCACTTTGTGAAGCGTCTACCTGTGACGTCATCGAAGCAGAAGTTGCGCTGGCTTCGGAGTTCACAACAGAAGCACTCGCACTTTGTTCGGACCAAGTCGACAAGGCTTCGGATTCGGACAACGATTGTTGACTCAAGCTGGTCAACGATTCTTGCGTGCTGTCGTCCGGCGTGGATCCCTCATCAGTCAAACTCTGAAGTGACTTGGAGATCTCGGCGGATTGACTGGCTTCGGAAGTACTGGTGTTGCTTACGCTCAAGTTGGACAAGCTACCCAAGGATTGCGATACGGCGGACCAAACACTCTCATCGGCACTGTTCCGAGCACTCAGACTCGTTTCAGATTCAGACAAGGACGCTTGGAGACTGCCATCATCAACGGACCGTTGACTCAAACTAGCATCACTCTCGGAAATCTCATTAGACACAACGCTCAACGAATTGTCATCCGATACACTCTGGCTGTTAAACGTCGATGTGCTTGCGGACTGACTTGCGGAAACAACCGCGGAAGCCTTGGCCGATTCACTGGCCACCTGACTCTCGACAATCGAGGTCGACTGGCTAGCCGACGTGTTGGCCGAATCACTCGCCGATGCGTGGGCCGCTGACTCACTGGCCGATTGTTGACTCAACGAGTTCATCGAGGCTGAAGCACTGGCCGAGACAACACTCATGCTGGCTTCGGATTCAGAGGTGATCGACGTTGAAACGCTACCGGAGTCTGCCCGATCACTGACACTAGCTTCCGAATTAGAAATCTCAGAAACCATGCTAGTGGTTGACGCAGACGTTTCGCTGATACTGTTCAACGATTGTGACAACTGTGACGTTGAGGCTTCACTCAGGCTCGCGGCACTTTGCGAAACTAATTCCGAGTCACTGGCAATGGCTTGCGACGTAGTACTCAAACTAGTTTGAGCACTGGCGATTTCGGAAAGTTCACTGTCGTCCGAGTTTGAGGTGGCACTGGCGCTGACGGAAGCTACCGTCGAAGCGTCAGCCGATGCGCTGGTTTGAGCATTACTCAAGCTAGTTTCGGCACTGGTTTGAACGGATTGCAGGCTCGCATCGGATGCGGAGGCTTGGCTCCGGCCCGCTGAAACGCTGGCCGACTGGCTGGCCGCTTCACTAGCTGAGACTTCGGATTGCGAAGCCGCGGCACTTTGCGAAGCATCCAGTTGTGAAGCTTCGGAAGCAGAGGTTGCGCTAGCTTCGGAGTTCGCAACGGAAATACTGTTGCTTTGTTCGGACCAAGTCGACAAGGCTTCGGATTCGGACAAGGATTGTTGACTCAGACTGTTCAACGACTCTTGCGTGCTGTCGTCCGGCGTGGATCCCTCGTCAACCAAGCTTTGCAGTGACTTGGAGATTTCGGCGGATTGACTAGCTTCAGAAGTTGACGTGTTGCTTACGCTCAGGTTCGATAAACTACCAAGCGATTGCGAAGCAGCGGACCAAACACTCTCATCGGCACTGTTCCGAGCACTTAAGCTGGTTTCAGATTCAGACAAGGACGCTTGGAGACTACCGTCATCAACGGAGCGTTGACTCAAGCTCGTGTCGCTCTCAGAAATTTCGTTGGAGACTAGGCTCAACGAATTATCTGCCGATTCACTCTGCAAGTTAAACGTCGACGTGCTTGCCGACTGGCTGGCGGAGACAATAGCCGATGCAGAAGCACTCTGACTAACAACGCTCATGGATGCGTCCGCAGATGCAGAAGCACTCTGACTAACGACGCTCGTTGAGGCATCGGCCGATTCACTCGCCGATAACTGACTCAACGACTTCATCGAAGCGGAAGCACTAGCCGAGATAACACTCATGCTGGCTTCAGATTCAGAGGTGATCGACGTTGAAACGCTGCCGGAATCTGCCCGGTCACTGACACTTGCTTCCGAATTAGAAATCTCGGAAACCATGCTAGTGGTTGATGCAGACGTTTCGCTGATACTGTTCAGCGATTGTGACAATTGCGACGTTGACGCCTCACTCAGACTTGCCGCCGATTGAGAAACCAGAGTGGAATCACTCGCAATCGCTTGCGACGTGGTACTCAGGCTAGTTTCAGCACTGGCAATTGCGGACATTTCACTGTCGTCCGAGTTTGAAGTGGCACTGGCGCTAACGGAAGCTACCGCTGAAGCCGCAGCCGAGGCACTAGTCTGGGCGTTACTCAAGCTAGTTTCAGCACTGGTTTGAACGGATTGCAGGCTCGCGTCGGAAGCCGAAGCAATACTCCGGTCAACCGAAACGCTAGCTGCTTGACTCGCCGCCTCACTGGCCGAAACTTCGGATTGCGAAGCCGCGGCACTTTGTGAAGCATCCAGTTGCGAAACTTCAGAAGCAGAGGTTGCACTGGCTTCGGAGTTCACGATGGAAGTGCTGGTGCTCTGTTCGGACCAAGTCGACAAGGCTTCAGATTCGGACAAGGACTGTTGACTCAAGCTGTTCAACGACTCTTGCACGCTGGCATCCGGTTCGGAACCTTCATCGCTTAAGCTTTGTAGCGACTTAGAAATTTCGGCGGATTGACTGGCTTCAGAAGCACTAGTGTTGATTACGCTCAGGTTGGACAAGCTGCCCAAGGATTGCGATGCAACGGACCAAACGCTCTCATCGGCACTGTTCCGAGCACTTAAACTGGTCTCAGATTCGGACAAGGAGGCTTGGATACTACCATCATCAACGGAACGTTGACTCAAGCTCATATCGCTCTCGGAAATCTCGGTAGAAACTAGGCTCAACGAATTATCATCCGATTCGCTTTGACGGTTAAACGTCGACGTGCTTGCGGATTGACTCGCGGAGACAATGGCCGATGCAGAGGCACTCTGGCTAACAACACTTGCTGAAGCATCTGCCGATTCACTGGCCGATTGTTGACTCAACGAGTTCATCGAAGCGGATGCGCTAGCCGAGACCACACTCATGCTGGCTTCGGATTCAGAGGTGATGGACGTCGAAACGCTACCGGAGTCTGCCCGATCACTGACACTCGCTTCCGAACCAGAAATTTCGGAAACCAGAGTCGTCGTGGACTTGGAAAGCTCACTGATACTGTTCAGTGATTGTGACAATTGCGACGTTGAGGCTTCACTCAAGCTCATGGCACTTTGCGAAACTAATGCCGAGTCGCTGGCAATGGCTTGCGACGTGGTACTCAAACTAGTTTGCGCACTGGCGATTTCGGAAAGTTCACTGTCGTCCGAGTTTGAGGTGGCACTGGCACTGATGGAAGCTACCGTCGAAGCCTCGGCCGAAGCACTAGCTTGAACGTTACTCAAGCTGGTTTCGGCGCTAGTTTGAACGGATTGTAAGCTGGCATCGGAAGCCGAAGCGATACTCCGGTCAACCGAGACACTAGCTGCTTGACTGGCCGCTTCACTAGCCGAAACTTCGGATTGCGAAGCCGCGGCACTCTGCGAAGCATCCAGTTGTGAAGCTTCGGAAGCAGAGGTTGCACTAGCTTCAGAGTTCACGATGGAAGTGCTGGTACTCTGTTCGGACCAAGTCGACAAGGCTTCGGATTCGGACAAGGATTGTTGACTCAGACTGGTCAACGATTCTTGCGTGCTC
>NZ_AZDW01000050.1:50578-59536 GCF_001434115.1 Levilactobacillus zymae DSM 19395 | reverse complement strand
TCAGACATGCTGGTATTGCTTACGCTCAGGTTGGAGAGACTCCCCAGCGATTGCGATGCAGTGGACCAAACGCTCTCATCGGCACTGTTCCGAGCACTCAAACTCGTTTCAGATTCGGACAAGGAAGCTTGGATACTGCCATCGTCAACGGATCGTTGACTCAAGCTCATATCACTCTCAGAGATTTCGTTAGAAACCACACTCAACGAGTTATCAGCCGAGATGCTTTCGCTGTTGACGATCGAGGCACTGACTGACTGGCCAGCGGAGACAATGGCCGATTGTTCAGCGGATTCCTTCGCCGACGTTTCAGCCGATTGGCTAGCCTTTTGACTCTCGACAATCGAGGTCGACTGGCTGGCCGACGTGTTGGCCGAATCACTCGCCGATGCGTGAGCTACTGACTCACTGGCTGATTGTTGGCTCAACGACCGCATCGAGGCGGAAGCACTGGCCGAAACAACACTCATGCTGGCTTCGGATTCAGAGGTAATTGACGTCGAAACGCTACCGGAGTCTGCCCGATCACTGACACTGGCTTCCGAATTAGAAATCTCAGAAACCATGCTGGTGGTCGACGTAGACGTTTCACTAATACTGTTCAGCGATTGCGATAATTGCGACGTTGAGGCTTCACTCAGACTGGCGGCACTTTGCGAAACTAATGCAGAATCGCTGGCAATAGCTTGCGACGTGGTACTCAAACTGGTTTGAGCACTGGCAATTTCAGACAATTCACTGTCATCCGAGTTCGAGGTAGCACTGGCACTGATGGAAGCTACCGTTGAAGCGTCAGCCGAAGCACTGGTTTGAGCGTTACTCAAGCTGGTTTCAGCGCTAGTTTGAACGGATTGCAGGCTGGCATCAGATGCGGAAGCAATACTCCGGTCAACCGAAACGCTGGCTACTTGGCTGGCCGCTTCACTGGCCGAAACTTCGGATTGCGAAGCCGCAGCACTTTGCGAAGCATCCAGTTGTGAGACTGCTGAAGCAGAAGCTGCGCTAGCTTCGGAGTTCACGACGGAAATACTGTTACTCTGTTCGGACCAAGTCGACAAAGCTTCAGATTCGGACAAGGATTGTTGACTCAGACTGGTCAACGACTGTTGCGTACTGTCATCCGGTTCGGAACCTTCATCGCTCAAGCTTTGCAGCGACTTGGAGATTTCAGCAGATTGACTGGCTTCAGAAGTTGACGTGTTACTTACACTCAGGTTCGATAAGCTACCCAGCGATTGCGATGCGGTAGACCAAACACTCTCATCGGCACTGTTCCGAGCACTCAGACTCGTTTCAGATTCGGATAAGGAAGCTTGGAGGCTGCCGTCATCAACGGATCGTTGACTCAAGCTCATGTCGCTCTTGGAAATTTCAGTTGAAACCACACTCAACGAATTATCTGCCGATTCACTCTGCAGGTTAAACGTCGACGTGCTTGCGGACTGGCTGGCGGAAACGCTGGCCGATTCACTAGCGGATTGACTGACGACGCTCATGGATGCATCAGCCGATGCGGAAGCACTCTGGCTAACGACACTCGTTGAAGCATCAGCCGATTCACTAGCCGACAGTTGACTCAACGACTTCATCGAAGCAGAAGCACTAGCCGAGACAACACTCATGCTGGCTTCCGATTCGGACGTGATCGACGTCGAAACGCTGCCGGAATCCGCGCGATCACTGACGCTTGCTTCCGAATTAGAAATCTCGGAAACCAGGCTAGTGGTTGACGTAGAGGTTTCACTGATACTGTTCAGTGATTGTGACAATTGCGACGTGGAGGCTTCACTCAGGCTAGCGGCACTTTGCGAAACTAATGCCGAGTCGCTAGCAATTGCTTGCGACGTGGTACTCAGGCTCGTTTGGGCACTGGCAATTTCGGACGTTTCACTGTCGTTCGAGTTTGAAGTTGCGCTGGCGCTAATGGAAGCTACCGTCGAAGCGTCAGCCGACGCGCTGGTTTGAGCATTACTCAAGCTAGTTTCGGCACTGGTTTGAACGGATTGCAGGCTCGCATCGGATGCGGAGGCTTGGCTCCGGTCCGCTGAAACGCTAGCCGACTGGCTCGCCGCTTCACTGGCTGAGACTTCGGATTGCGAAGCTGCGGCACTTTGCGAAGCATCCAGTTGTGATACTTCAGAAGCAGAAGTTGCACTAGCTTCGGAGTTGGCAACGGAAATACTGTTGCTTTGTTCGGACCAAGTCGACAAGGCTTCGGATTCGGACAACGATTGTTGACTTAAGCTGGTCAACGACTCTTGCACGCTGGCATCCGGTTCGGACCCTTCATCACTCAAGCTTTGTAGCGACTTGGAGACTTCAGCGGATTGACTAGCTTCGGAGGTCGACGTATTGCTTACACTCAGGTTGGAAAGACTCCCTAACGATTGTGAAGCAACCGAGTAGACGCTCTCATCGGCGCTGTTCCGCGCACTCAAACTGTTTTCAGATTCGGACAATGATGCTTGGAGACTGCCATCATCAACGGAACGTTGACTCAGACTAGCATCACTCTGAGAAATTTCAGTCGAAACCTCGCTCAACGAATTATCTGCCGATTCACTCTGCAGGTTAAACGTCGACGTGCTTGCCGACTGACTAGCGGAGACGCTGGCCGATTCAGAAGCACTCTGACTGACAACGCTCATTGAAGCATCCGCCGATTCAGAAGCACTCTGGCTAACGACACTCGTTGAAGCGTCAGCCGATTCACTAGCCGACAGTTGACTCAACGACTTCATCGAAGCGGAGGCACTGGCCGAAATGACACTCATGCTGGCTTCCGATTCGGACGTGATTGACGTCGAAACGCTGCCGGAATCCGCGCGATCACTGACACTGGCCTCAGAGCCAGAAGCTTCAGAAACCATGTCCGTAGTGGACTTAGAAAGCTCACTGATACTGTTCAACGATTGTGATAATTGTGACGTTGACGCGTCACTCAAGCTGGCTGCCGACTGCGAAACTAATGCGGAATCACTGGCAATTGCTTGCGACGTAGTACTCAAACTGGTTTGCGCACTGACGATTTCGGAAAGTTCACTGTCGTCCGAGTTCGAAGTTGCGCTGGCGCTGATGGAAGCCACCGTCGAAGCGTCGGCCGATGCGCTAGTTTGAGCGTTACTCAAGCTAGTTTCGGCACTGGTTTGAACGGATTGTAAGCTGGCATCGGAGGCGGAAGCTTGACTCCGGTCGGCCGAAACGCTAGCTGCTTGACTCGCCGCTTCACTGGCCGAAACTTCGGATTGCGAAGCTGCGGCACTTTGCGAAGCATCCAGTTGTGAGGCTTCGGAAGCAGAAGTTGCACTGGCTTCGGAGTTCACGATGGAAATACTGTTGCTTTGTTCGGACCAAGTCGACAAGGCTTCGGATTCGGACAAGGATTGTTGACTCAGACTAGTCAGCGACTGTTGCGTACTGTCATCCGGTTCGGAACCTTCATCGCTTAAGCTTTGTAGCGACTTAGAAACTTCAGCTGATTGACTTGCTTCGGACATACTAGTGTTGCTTACGCTTAAGTTGGACAAGCTGCCCAAGGATTGCGAAGCGACTGAGTAGACGCTCTCATCGGCGCTGTTCCGGGCACTCAAGCTAGCCGTTGATTCGGACAAGGAAGCTTGGATGCTGCCATCATCAACGGACCGTTGACTCAGACTAGCATCACTCTGAGAAATCTCAGTCGAAACCTCGCTCAACGAATTATCTGCCGATTCACTCTGCAGGTTAAACGTCGACGTGCTTGCGGACTGACTAGCGGAAACACTAGCCGATTCGCTGGCCGATTGACTCACGACACTCATTGACGCGTCAGCCGATGCAGAAGCACTCTGGCTAACGACACTCGTTGAAGCGTCAGCCGATTCACTGGCTGATTGTTGACTCAACGAGTTCATCGAGGCTGAAGCACTAGCCGAGACAACACTCATGCTGGCTTCGGATTCGGACGTGATCGACGTCGAAACGCTACCGGAATCTGCCCGATCACTGACGCTGGCTTCCGAACCAGAAATCTCGGAAACTAGAGTCGTGGTGGACTTGGAAAGTTCACTGATGCTGTTCAGTGATTGCGACAATTGCGACGTTGACGCGTCACTCAGACTGGCAGCACTTTGCGATACCAACTCAGAATCACTGGCAATCGCTTGCGACGTGGTGCTCAAACTCGTTTGGGCACTGGCAATTTCGGACAATTCACTAGCATCCGAGTTCGAGGTGGCACTGGCACTGACGGAAGCTACCGCCGATGCTTCGGCTGAAGCACTGGTTTGGGCGTTACTCAAACTGGTCTCGGCGCTGGTTTGAACGGATTGTAAGCTGGCATCGGATGCCGAGGCAATACTCCGATCGACCGAAACACTGGCTGCTTGGCTGGCCGCTTCACTGGCCGAAACTTCGGATTGCGAAGCCGCAGCACTCTGCGAAGCATCTAATTGCGATGCCGTTGAAGCGGATGCCCCACTGGCTTCGGAGTTGGTGATGGAAATGCTGTTGCTCTGTTCGGACCAAGTCGACAAGGCTTCAGATTCGGACAACGATTGTTGACTCAAGCTGGTCAATGACTCTTGCGTGCTGGCATCCGGTTCAGAACCTTCGTCACTCAAGCTTTGTAGCGACTTGGAAACTTCAGCTGATTGACTTGCTTCGGACATACTAGTGTTGCTTACGCTTAAGTTGGACAAGCTGCCCAAGGATTGCGAAGCGACTGAGTAGACGCTCTCGTCGGCACTGTTCCGGGCACTCAGACTCGTTTCAGATTCGGACAACGATGCTTGAAGACTGCCATCATCAACGGAACGTTGACTCAGACTAGCATCACTCTCGGAGATTTCATTAGAAACCACGCTCAACGAGTTGTCTGCTGAGATGCTTTCACTGTTGACGATCGAAGCGCTGACCGACTGACCGGCGGAGGCAATGGCGGATTGTTCAGCGGATTCCTTCGCCGACGTTTCAGCCGATTGACTGGCCTTTTGACTCTCAGCAATCGAGGTCGACTGGCTGGCCGACGTATTAGCGGAATCACTCGCCGAAGCGTGAGCCACTGACTCACTGGCCGACTGTTGACTCAACGACCGCATCGAAGCTGAAGCACTGGCCGAGACAACACTCATGCTGGCTTCCGATTCGGAGGTGATCGACGTCGAAACACTACCGGAGTTAGCCTGATCACTGACACTGGCTTCAGAGCCAGAAGCTTCAGAAACCATGTCCGTGGTGGACTTGGAAAGTTCACTGATACTGTTTAATGATTGTGATAATTGTGACGTTGAGGCCTCACTCAAGCTGGCGGCACTTTGCGAAACTAATGCCGAATCACTGGCAATTGCTTGCGACGTGTCACTCAAGCTGGCTTGCGCACTGGTGATTCCAGACAGTTCGCTGTCGTTCGAGTTCGAAGTGGCACTGGCACTGACGGAAGCCACCGTTGAAGCGTCAGCCGACGCACTGGTTTGGGCATTGCTCAAGCTGGTTTCGGCACTAGTTTGAACGGATTGCAGGCTGGCATCGGAAGCCGAAGCGAGACTCCGGTCAACCGAGACGCTAGCCGCCTGACTCGCCGCTTCACTGGCCGAAACTTCAGATTGCGAAGCTGCGGCACTCTGCGAAGCATCCAGTTGTGACGCCTCAGAAGCAGAGGTTGCGCTAGCTTCGGAGTTGACGATGGAAATACTGTTACTCTGTTCAGACCAAGTCGACAGTGCTTCCGATTCGGATAACGACTGTTGACTCAAACTGGTCAGCGACTGTTGCGTACTGTCATCCGGTTCGGATCCCTCATCGCTCAAGCTTTGCAGCGACTTGGAGATTTCGGCGGATTGACTGGCTTCAGACAGGCTGGTGTTGCTTACACTCAAGTTGGAGAGACTCCCCAACGATTGTGAAGCTACTGAGTAGACGCTCTCGTCGGCACTATTCCGAGCACTTAAGCTAGCCGTTGATTCAGACAACGAAGCCTGAACGCTGGCGTCATCAACAGAGCGTTGACTCAAGCTCATGTCGCTCTCGGAAATTTCATTAGAAACTAGGCTCAACGAATCGTCATCCGATACACTCTGACTGTTAAACGTCGACGTGCTTGCCGACTGGCTGGCAGAAACGCTGGCCGATTCAGATGCGGATTGACTCGCGACACTCATGGAAGCGTCCGCCGATTCAGAAGCACTTTGACTGACGACACTCGTCGACGCATCGGCCGATTCACTCGCTGATAACTGACTCAACGACTTCATTGAGGCTGAAGCACTGGCCGAAACAACACTCATGCTAGCTTCGGATTCGGACGTAATCGACGTCGAAACACTACCGGAGTTGGCCTGATCACTGACACTCGCTTCCGAACCAGAAATCTCGGAAACCAGGCTAGTGGTTGACGTAGACGTTTCACTGATGCTGTTTAATGATTGTGATAATTGTGACGTTGACGCCTCACTCAGACTGGCGGCACTTTGCGATACCAGAGTGGAATCACTCGCAATCGCTTGCGACGTGGTGCTTAAGCTGGTTTGAGCACTGGCGATTTCAGACAACTGACTGTCGTCCGAGTTTGAAGTGGCACTAGCACTAACGGAAGCCACCGTCGAAGCGTCAGCCGAAGCACTAGCTTGGGCATTACTCAAGCTGGTTTCAGCACTGGTTTGAACGGATTGCAGGCTGGCATCGGAGGCCGAAGCGTTACTCCGGTCGGCCGAAACGCTGGCCGCTTGACTCGCCGCTTCACTAGCTGAAACTTCGGATTGCGAAGCCGCGGTACTCTGCGAAGCGTCCAGTTGTGAGGCTTCAGAAGCGGATTCTGCGCTAGCTTCGGAGTTCGCAACGGAAATACTGTTGCTTTGTTCGGACCAAGTCGACAAGGCTTCAGATTCGGACAACGACTGTTGACTCAAACTGGTCAACGATTCTTGCGTGCTGTCATCCGGTTCGGAGCCTTCATCGCTCAAACTTTGTAGCGACTTGGAGACTTCAGCGGATTGACTTGCTTCGGACATGCTGGTGTTGCTTACACTCAAGTTGGACAAGCTGCCCAAGGATTGCGAAGCAACCGAGTAGACACTCTCATCGGTACTATTCCGGGCACTTAAGCTAGCCGTTGATTCGGACAACGAAGCCTGAACACTGACGTCATCAACAGAGCGTTGACTCAAGCTGGTGTCACTTTCGGAAATTTCATTAGAAACTTCGCTTAATGAGTTATCAGCGGATTCACTCTGTAGGTTAAACGTCGATGTGCTTGCCGACTGACTTGCGGAGACAATGGCCGATGCAGAAGCACTCTGACTGACAACACTCATTGAGGCATCCGCCGATTCAGAAGCACTTTGACTGACGACACTCGTCGACGCATCGGCCGATTCACTCGCTGATAACTGACTCAACGACTTCATTGAGGCTGAAGCACTGGCCGAAACAACACTCATGCTAGCTTCGGATTCGGACGTAATCGACGTCGAAACACTACCGGAGTTGGCCTGATCACTGACACTCGCTTCCGAACCAGAAATCTCGGAAACTAGGCTAGTGGTTGACGTAGACGTTTCACTGATGCTGTTTAATGATTGTGACAATTGTGACGTTGAGGCTTCACTCAGACTGGCGGCACTTTGCGAAACTAATGCCGAATCACTGGCAACTGCTTGCGATGTGTCACTCAAGCTGGCTTGGGCACTGGTGATTTCGGAAAGTTCACTAGCGTCCGAGTTCGAAGTGGCACTGGCACTGACGGAAGCCACCGTCGAAGCGTCGGCTGAAGCACTGGTTTGCGCGTTGCTCAAGCTAGTTTCAGCACTAGTTTGAACGGATTGCAGGCTGGCATCAGATGCAGAAGCTTGGCTCTGGTCGGCCGAAACGCTGGCTGCTTGACTCGCCGCTTCACTGGCCGAAACTTCGGATTGCGAAGCCGCAGCACTCTGCGAAGCGTCCAGTTGTGAGGCTTCAGAAGCAGATGCCACACTGGCTTCGGAGTTCACGATGGAAATACTGTTACTCTGTTCGGACCAAGTCGACAAGGCTTCAGACTCGGACAACGATTGTTGACTCAAACTAGTCAACGATTCTTGCGTGCTGGTATCCGGTTCGGAGCCTTCATCACTCAAGCTTTGCAGCGACTTGGAAACTTCTGCGGATTGACTAGCTTCGGAAGCACTGGTGTTGCTTACGCTCAGGTTGGAAAGACTCCCTAACGATTGCGAAGCGACCGAGTAGACACTCTCATCGGCACTATTCCGAGCACTTAAGCTGGCTTCAGATTCGGACAACGAAGCCTGAACACTGGCGTCATCAACGGAACGTTGACTCAGACTAGCATCGCTTTCGGAAATTTCCGTAGAAACCACACTCAATGACTGGTCGTCCGATTCGCTTTGACGGTTAAACGTCGACGTGCTTGCGGATTGACTAGCGGAGACGCTGGCCGATTCACTGGCAACACTCATTGAAGTGTCCGCCGATTCAGAAGCTTCCTGACTGACAACGCTGGTTGACGCATCTGCCGACTCGGAAGCACTCTGACTGACAACGCTCATCGAGGCATCGGCCGATTCACTGGCTGATTGTTGACTCAACGACTTCATCGAATCCGAGGCGCTGGCCGAAGCCGCACTCATGCTGGCTTCCGATTCAGAGGTAATTGACGTCGAAACGCTACCGGAATCTGCCCGGTCACTGACACTGGCCTCAGAGTTGGAAACTTCAGAGGCTAGGCTCGTGGTGGACTTAGAAAGTTCACTGATGCTATTCAACGATTGTGACAATTGCGACGTGGAGGCCTCACTCAGACTGGCGGCACTTTGCGAAACTAATGCTGAATCACTGGCAATTGCTTGCGACGTGGTGCTCAGACTAGCCTGAGCACTAGTGATTTCGGAAAGTTCACTGGCGTCCGAGTTCGAGGTGGCACTGGCACTGACGGAAGCTGCCGTCGAAGCATCGGCCGACGCACTGGTTTGGGCATTGCTCAAGCTA
>NZ_AZDW01000050.1:49827-50568 GCF_001434115.1 Levilactobacillus zymae DSM 19395 | reverse complement strand
TGAACGGATTGCAGGCTGGCATCGGAGGCCGAAGCTTGGCTCCGGTCGGCCGAAACACTAGCCGACTGGCTGGCCGCTGCACTAGCCGAAACTTCGGATTGCGAAGCCGCAGCACTCTGTGAAGCGTCTAATTGCGAGGCTTCAGAAGCAGATGCTGCGCTAGCTTCGGAATTGGCAACGGAAATGCTGTTACTCTGTTCGGACCAAGTCGACAGTGCTTCCGATTCGGATAACGACTGTTGACTCAGACTGGTCAACGATGCAACTGTGCTGGCATCCGGTTCAGATCCCTCATCACTCAAGCTTTGCAGCGACTTAGAAACTTCGGCGGATTGACTGGCTTCGGAAGCACTGGTGTTGCTTACGCTCAGGTTGGAAAGACTTCCTAACGATTGCGAAGCAACTGAGTAAACACTCTCGTCAGCGCTGTTCCGGGCACTCAAGCTAGCCGTTGATTCAGATAATGAGGCCTGAACACTGGCGTTATCGGTAGACCGTTGACTCAGACTAGCATCGCTTTGCGAAATTTCAGTCGAAACCTCGCTCAACGAGTTGTCCGCCGATTCACTTTGCAGGTTAAACGTCGACGTGCTTGCGGATTGGCTAGCCGAAACGACGGCGGAAGCCTTAGCCGAGGCAGAGGCTGATTGACTTGCAACGCTCATTGATTCATCCGCCGAGGCAGAGGCACTCTGGCTGACAACACTGGTTGAAGCGTCAGCCGATTCACTGGCAGATTGC
>NZ_AZDW01000050.1:48444-49817 GCF_001434115.1 Levilactobacillus zymae DSM 19395 | reverse complement strand
CTCAACGACTTCATCGAATCCGAGGCGCTGGCCGAAGCCGCACTCATGCTGGCTTCAGATTCAGAGGTGATCGACGTTGAGACGCTACCAGAATCGGCACGATCACTCACGCTCGCTTCCGAACCAGAGGCTTCAGAAACTAAGGTTGCCGTAGAATCGGACTGGTCACTGATACTGTTTAATGATTGTGATAATTGTGACGTGGAGGCCTCGCTCAGGCTCGCGGCACTTTGCGAAACTAATGCCGAGTCGCTGGCGATGGCTTGCGACGTCTCGCTCAGGCTGGCTTGGGCACTGGTAATTGCAGACATTTCACTAGCATCCGAGTTCGAGGTGGCACTGGCACTAACGGAAGCTGCCGTTGAAGCATCAGCCGAAGCACTGGTTTGAGCGTTACTCAAGCTGGTTTCAGCACTAGTTTGAACGGATTGCAGACTAGCATCGGAGGCCGAAGCTTGACTCCGGTCGGCCGAAACGCTAGCCGATTGACTGGCCGCTTCACTGGCCGAGACTTCGGATTGCGAAGCCACGGCACTCTGTGAAGCATCCAGTTGCGAGACTTCAGAAGCAGAAGTTGCACTAGCTTCAGAGTTGACAACGGAGATGCTGTTACTCTGTTCGGACCAAGTCGACAGTGCTTCCGATTCGGATAACGACTGTTGACTTAAGCTGGTCAACGATGCAACCGTGCTGGCATCCGGTTCGGAGCCTTCGTTGCTCAAGCTTTGTAGCGACTTGGAAACTTCAGCGGATTGACTCGCTTCAGACATGCTGGTGTTGCTTACGCTCAGGTTGGATAAGCTACCCAAGGATTGCGAAGCCACCGACAAGACGCTTTCGTCGGCACTGTTCCGAGCACTTAAGCTGGCTTCAGATTCAGACAACGAAGCCTGAACACTGGCGTCATCAACGGAACGTTGACTTAAGCTCATGTCGCTCTCGGAAATGGCAGTCGAAACTTCGCTCAACGACTTATCAGCCGATTCACTTTGACGATTGAACGTCGACGTGCTTGCGGACTGGCTGGCCGAAACGACGGCGGAAGCCTTAGCTGAAGCAGAAGCTGATTGACTCGCGACGCTCATGGAAGTGTCCGCCGATTCAGAAGCACTCTGGCTGACGACACTTGTCGAAGCGTCCGCCGATTCACTGGCTGACAACTGGCTCAACGATTTCGTCGAAGCCGAGGCGCTGGCCGAAGCCGCACTCATGCTAGCTTCCGACTGGGATGTGATCGACGTCGAAACGCTACCGGAGTTGGCTTGGTCGCTGACACTAGCTTCGGAACCAGAAATTTCAGAGGCCATCTCAGAGGTGGACTTAGACAATTCACTGATACTGTTTAATGATTGTGATAATTGTGATGTGGACGC
>NZ_AZDW01000050.1:0-48373 GCF_001434115.1 Levilactobacillus zymae DSM 19395 | reverse complement strand
GGCTGACTGTGAAACTAACGCAGAATCACTCGCAATTGCTTGCGACGTGTCACTCAGACTAGCCTGGGCACTAGTGATTGCTGACGTTTCACTGTCGTTCGAGTTTGAAGTGGCACTGGCACTGACGGAAGCCACCGTCGAAGCGTCGGCCGAAGCGCTGGTTTGGGCGTTACTCAAACTCGTTTCGGCGCTGGTTTGAACGGATTGCAGGCTGGCATCAGATGCGGAAGCTTGGCTCTGGTCGGCCGAAACACTAGCGGACTGACTCGCCGCTTCACTAGCTGAGACTTCGGATTGCGAAGCCGCAGCACTTTGCGAAGCATCCAGTTGCGAGGCTTCCGAAGCAGAAGTGGCACTAGCTTCGGAGTTGGCAACGGAGATGCTGTTACTCTGTTCGGACCAAGTCGACAAGGCTTCGGATTCGGACAAGGATTGTTGACTTAAGCTGGTCAACGATGCAACCGTGCTAGCATCCGGTTCGGAGCCTTCGTCACTCAAGCTTTGCAGTGACTTGGAAACTTCGGCGGATTGACTCGCTTCAGACAGGCTGGTGTTGCTTACGCTCAAGTTGGATAAGCTACCCAAGGATTGCGAAGCCACCGACAAGACGCTTTCGTCGGCGCTGTTCCGTGCACTCAGACTGGCCGTTGATTCGGACAACGAAGCCTGAACACTGGCGTCGTCAACGGAGCGTTGACTCAGACTCGCATCGCTTTGGGAAATTTCAGTCGAAACCACGCTTAATGACTTATCAGCCGATTCACTTTGACGGTTAAACGTCGACGTGCTTGCGGACTGGCTGGCCGAAACGACGGCGGAAGCCTTAGCTGAAGCAGAGGCTGATTGACTCGCGACGCTCATGGAAGTGTCCGCCGATTCAGAAGCACTCTGACTGACAAAACTCATCGAGGCGTCGGCCGATTCACTCGCCGACAGCTGACTCAACGATTTCGTCGAAGCCGAGGCGCTGGCCGAAGCCACACTCATGCTGGCTTCCGACTGAGAAACCGTTGACGTCGAGGCTTCATCGGATGTGGACCGGTCACTCAGACTGGCACTAGCTTGAGAAGTTTCCGACGTTAAGCTGGCCATTGACTCGGATTGCTCGCTGAGGCTGACCAATGATTGTGACATTTGTGACGTTGACGCGTCGCTCAGACTAGCGGCCGATTGTGAAACTAATGCCGAATCACTGGCAATGGCTTGCGACGTCTCACTCAAGCTGGCTTGCGCACTGGTGATTTCAGAAAGTTCACTATCGTTCGAGTTCGAGGTGGCACTGGCACTAATGGAAGCCGCCGTCGAAGCGTCGGCCGACGCACTGGTTTGGGCGTTACTCAAACTGGTTTCGGCGCTGGTTTGAACGGATTGTAGGCTGGCGTCAGATGCGGAAGCCTGACTCTGGTCGGCCGAAACGCTAGCCGACTGGCTGGCCGCTTCACTGGCCGAAACTTCGGATTGGGAAGCCGCAGCACTCTGTGAAGCATCCGATTGTGAAGCTTCGGAAGCAGACGTAGCGCTAGCTTCGGAGTTCGCAACGGAAATACTGTTACTTTGTTCGGACCAAGTCGACAAGGCTTCAGATTCGGACAGCGATTGTTGACTCAGACTAGTCAGCGAGGCAACCGTGCTAGCATCCGGTTCGGATCCTTCGTTGCTCAGACTTTGCAACGACTTGGAAATTTCAGCGGATTGACTGGCTTCGGAAGCACTGGCGTTGCTTACACTCAGGTTGGATAAACTACCCAAGGATTGTGAAGCCACCGACATGACACTTTCGTTGGCACTAGTCCGGGCACTTAAGCTCGCTTCAGAAGCGGATTGTTCCGCAACCTGGCTGGCAACAGACGTTGACTGTTCACTCAAGCTAGCATCACTTGCAGAAGTCGTTGCCGAGGCCGTACTCAACGATTTGTCAGCTGATTCACTTTGGCTGTTAAACGTCGACGTGCTTGCGGACTGGCTGGCCGAAACAACTGCGGAAGCCTTAGCCGAGGCAGAGGCCGATTGACTCGCGACACTCATGGAAGTGTCCGCCGATTCAGAAGCACTCTGGCTGACAACACTCATCGAGGCGTCGGCCGAGTCACTGGCCGATTGTTGACTCAACGACTTCATCGAATCCGAGGCGCTGGCAGAAGCCGCACTCATGCTGGCTTCCGACTGAGACGTGATCGACGTCGAAACGCTACCGGAGGCTGCTTGGTCGCTGACACTGGCTTCGGAACCGGAAACTTCGGAAACCAGGCTCGTGGTGGACTTGGACAATTCACTGATGCTGGTTAATGATTGTGATAATTGCGACGTAGAGGCCTCGCTCAGACTGGCGGCACTTTGCGAAACTAATGCCGAATCACTGGCGATGGCCTGCGACGTGTCACTCAGACTAGCTTGGGCACTAGTGATTGCAGACATTTCACTGGCATCCGAGTTCGAAGTGGCGCTGGCACTAACGGAAGCTGCCGTCGAAGCGTCGGCCGAAGCGCTGGTTTGGGCATTGCTCAAACTCGTTTCGGCGCTGGTTTGAACGGATTGCAGGCTGGCATCGGAGGCCGAAGCTTGGCTCCGGTCGGCCGAAACGCTAGCCGACTGGCTGGCCGCTTCACTAGCCGAAACTTCGGATTGCGAAGCCGCGGCACTCTGCGAAGCATCCAGTTGCGAGGCTTCGGAAGCAGACGTAGCACTAGCTTCGGAGTTGGCGATGGAAATACTGTTACTTTGTTCGGACCAAGTCGATACGGCTTCAGATTCGGACAAGGATTGTTGACTCAAACTGGTCAACGATTCTTGCGTGCTGGCATCCGGTTCGGATCCTTCGTCACTCAAACTTTGTAGCGACTTAGAAACTTCTGCGGATTGACTGGCTTCGGAAGCACTGACATTGCTTACACTCAGGTTAGAGAGGCTCCCCAACGATTGTGAAGCCACCGACAAGACGCTTTCATCGGCGCTGTTCCGCGCACTCAAGCTAGCCGTTGATTCGGACAACGATGCTTGAACGCTGGCGTCGGCCGTAGAGCGTTGACTCAGACTAGCATCACTTTCGGAAATTTCAGTCGAAACTACGCTTAATGACTTGTCGGCTGATTCACTTTGACGATTAAACGTCGACGTGCTGGCGGACTGGCTAGCCGAAACGACGGCGGAAGCCTTAGCCGAGGCAGAAGCGCTCTGGCTGACAACACTCATTGAGGTGTCCGCGGATTCAGAGGCCGATTGACTTGCAACGCTCATTGATTCATCCGCCGAGGCAGAGGCACTCTGACTGACAACACTGGTTGAGGCATCGGCTGATTCACTCGCTGACAACTGACTCAACGACTTCATCGAATCAGAAGCGCTAGCCGAAGCTGCACTCATGCTGGCTTCCGACTGAGACGTGATTGACGTCGAAACACTACCGGAGTTTGCTTGGTCACTGACACTGGCTTCGGAACCAGAAATTTCAGAGACCATCTCAGAGGTGGACTTGGAAAGTTCACTGATACTGTTTAATGATTGTGATAATTGTGACGTGGAAGCCTCGCTCAGGCTGGCGGCACTCTGCGAAATGATTGCCGATTCACTGGCAACGACTTGCGACGTGTCACTCAGACTATTCTCGAGACTGGTAATCATCGAAATCTGCCGACTGTTCGAGTTCGACGTGAGCATGTTACTCAACGAGGCGACCTTCGAGGCATCCTTCGAGGTGCTGGCCTGCAGACTACTCAAACTAGTTTCGACGCTGGTTTGAACGGATTGCAGACTCGCATCAGATGCGGAAGCCGTACTCCGGTCGGCCGAAACGCTAGCCGACTGGCTGGCCGCGGCACTAGCCGAAACTTCGGATTGCGAAGCTGCGGCACTCTGCGAGGCGTCCAATTGTGAGGCCGTCGAAGCAGACGCTGCACTGGCTTCAGAGTTGGCGATAGAAATACTGTTACTTTGTTCGGACCAAGTCGATAAGGCTTCGGATTCGGACAAGGATTGTTGACTTAAGCTGGTCAACGACGCTTTCGTGCTGTCATCCGGTTCCGATCCTTCATCGCTCAAACTTTGTAGCGACTTGGAGATCTCAGCGGATTGACTCGCTTCGGAGGCACTGGTGTTGCTTACACTCAGGTTAGAGAGACTTCCTAACGATTGTGAAGCGACCGAGTAGACACTCTCGTCGGCACTGTTCCGGGCACTCAAGCTGGCCGTTGATTCGGATAACGAGGCTTGGATACTGCCATCGTCAACGGAGCGTTGACTCAGACTGGCGTCACTATCGGAGATTTCAGTCGAAACCACGCTTAATGATTGGTCGGCCGATTCGCTTTGACTGTTAAACGTCGAAACGCTGGCAGACTGACTCGCTGAAACGCTAGCCGAAGCGACAGCGGAAACCTTAGCCGATTGGCTGGCCACTTGACTCTCCAGAATCGAAGTCGATTGGCTGGCCGACGTCTTGGCAGAATCACTCGCCGAGGCGGTGGCACTATCCGAAGCACTGGCCAAGGAATCGACCATCTGACTCAACGAATTCGAGGCACTCGCGATACTGTTTTCGGCGGAGATGATTGCCGATTCAGACGCGCTGTCGGAGACCAACCGATCACTGATGCTGGCTTCCGAATTTGCTGCCTCAGACTGCTCGATCGACGTCGAGACGGAGGCCGCACTGACACTGGCATCGGAGATAGAGATGTCCTGTGATTGACTGGCCATGGAAGCTGAGATCGTCGACAAGGACGTCGCTAACGATTGACTCGCCAACGAATTGGAAGCACTAACGAGACTGTTTTCAGACATCGAAGCAGCCGAGGCCTCCGAATCAAAGGACGCTGAAGCTTCACTGACCGAAGTCAACGACTTGGAAAGTTCAGACTGGTCAACGGATTCAGACATCAGACTCTGACTAATCATCGAAGCCGAGATATCAGAGGCTTCACTCTCTTGAGACTGCGAAGCCAGACTCAGGCTGGTGTTCCGCGAAGTAACTGCCGAGACAATGGCCGAAGTCGAGGAAATGGCGTTACTTTGACTGGCATTAGAAGCAGATTCAGATTCAGAGTTAGCGATACTCTGCGACGCAATCGAAACGGATTGCGACAACGACACGCTAGTCGAAACTGACCGCGAATCCTCAACGGACAGCGACTTCTGAATAGATTCAGACGTTGCCACACTCTGGGACGCCGCGCTAGCAGCGGATTGTGACTGGGAAGCCGAAGCTGAAGCCTTAGCGGAATCCTGACTCTGACTCTGTTCGGAGTTCTGACTAGCCTGCGATTCGGACGCTTCGCTGAGACTCTTCAGTGAAGCCGAAATACTATCGTCAGAGGTCTGCGCTTCACTGACGCTGGCCAGGGATTCAGAAATTTCAGAATTCTGGCTGGCGACTGACCGTTGACTTTGTTCCGATAACGATGCCGCGGATTGAGACTGAACGGAGAGCTGACTCTGGTCCTCACTGTTCCGCTGACTCATGCTGGCTTCCGAAGCGGAGGCCGAGACTAAGGTACTGTCGTCGGATTTCGATTGTTCACTGGTACTGGTTGCACTAGCCGAGACGCTGGCACTGACTTCACTCAGTGAGTTCTCACTAGCTGAAACTTCCTGCGATAAGCTCAGTGACGCCTCACTAATTGAGGTGTCGCTTTCGCTGGCACTAGAAGCCGAGCCACTGAGTGATTGACTCTTAATGGTACTGGTCGAGGCCGCTTCCGATGCACTAGTTTCCGCACTGGTCGAGGCTTCCGACTGTGACGCGATGGCCGAGGTCGAAGCTTCCGGCGTGACCACGATGGCGTAGACCGTCTTAGTGACCGTTTGGTTACTGGTTGGGTCCGTCAAGGTCAAGGTAACCGGGTAATACCCTACCGTATTCCAATCAACGTTTAAGGTATTAGCAACGACCTTACCGGTCAGATCCGTCTTGCCGTCAGCCGACGTTGCACTATCCACAAACGAAATGACACGGACCGGATTGTCCGTATATGTTGTGATGTTGTGGGCATTAATGGTTGGTAAGTAGTTTGGATCGGTCGTTTGGGTAATATTGATAGTTCCCGTCATGGCCATCAAAGCAGCCACCGTTGGCGTTTCCAGTCCTGTGACCGCGGTCGGTTGGCCTTCCAGCAATTTCTCCGTGATAAAGTTGAGGAGCTTTTGGGCACCCTCGGTGGTTAAGTGGTAAGCGTATTGCCCGACCTTCGCGCCATCGTTGTCGACCGTTAAATCGCTCTTCGAAATCGTGTAGGCTTGGGCTCCTTCTGTTCCTTCAGCCCCAACTCCAGTGTTCCAAGAAGGATAGATGACCTGTGAATCTGGCAATTGCGAACTAGCATCTTGGGTGTTGTAAGACATCGTCGCATCAGCTAGAGGAATATCATTAAACCCGGCAATTTGTGTGTACTCAAAAGTTGCGACTAGCCCGGACGTATTTCCTTTCAGGGCCTTGTCAGGTGAATTCTCAATCGCAGTTTCAGCGGTGGTCTTGGCGGTTGCGGCATCGGCCGTCACATTATCCAACGTCAGTGGGTTAGCCGAACTGACACTCCAGCCACTGTCCGCCACTGGCGCCGTGATGGTCACCGACTTTCCGGATAAGGTATTCACGGTAGTTGTCTTATAGTTGGCCATCGACGTGTTGTTGTATTCCGTTTGATCGGCAGTTGGATCCATGGCGGTGGCGACTGCCACCGTCACCAAATTAAGGTTATACCCGTCCTTCAGAAGACGACCCGGATAGATATTACCCCAAACGTTACCCAAATTCCGGTTGGGGTAGTTAGCTTGGCTCACGTACGCGACCCCGGTGGCATCATCCGTTGCACTGTGGCCATTGTAGGAGCCAGCAGCCGTTACATCAGGGATCTGACCATTCGTGGATTCTTCATACTGTTGTTCAGCCAACGCCTTCCCGTCATTAAAGGCTCGCGTTGCCAGCGCCAGTTCTTCCGCGTATGCCTGATCAAAAGCCTCAGTCACGTACTGGTTCATGTAGGCCCCCATGGCCTTCTCTTGAGCCTCAGTTGCCATGTTATCCGGTGTGTTGGACTTGTAGAGAGTCGTATTTTTAGACCGCACGAAATCAGGCAACTGACCATAAGCGGATGACCCCAGAATGTTCGTCGCATAGGTCCGCGGTGATCGGCCACTAACGCTCGTTAAGACCGCGTTATCGACCGTTAACGTCCCGGCATCCTCGGGAGCGATGGTCTTCCCCGTCGTCGTGGACACCGCAGCGACAATGTTTGCTGGGTTAGTCCCGACCCCAGTCTCCGCGTTCCCCGTTGCCGTAGCGTGAACCAAGTTATCCGCGTACATCATCCCACGGTAGGAGGCATCGTTTATCCACAGAGCGTGCATGAGCTGGGTGTAGACCCCGACCGTCAACGGATCATGCTTGGTCGCTAAGTTGGCGTAAGCTGGGTTGTCGTAGGTGTACTTAGCCTGATTAGCGGCCAATTCATCATCCGTCATGTTCGGATAGAGACCGTAATCGGTCAAAGCGGCCTTGGCGGCCTTATATTCGACGTTATAGAGTTGTTCAATAACTTCTTGAGCACCGCTCCCGTTTCGGACATAATCCAGTGCCGAGTTATTGGCATCGAAGACGTGGGCAACCCCGGTTGAATTCTCATTGGTCTCCCCGGTCGCTGAATTTCGGTTCAGTACTTGGTTGGCTTCGTCCGTGGTGAGTTTGCCGTTCGTGACCAATTGGTTGATGATTTCAGTAATATTGGTCTTTTCGGTACCACCCAACGCGTCAACGTTGGCAATGGTCATTACGTTCCCAATAACCTTTTGCGTCCAGGCATACCCTGCGGCCTCGGCAATTTTAGACAAAGTTCCTGAAGCAGTCAGAATATTCCCAGGGTTGGTCTCCGAATAATTAGTCATTGAGGCATATGGCGACTCTGAAGCACCATCATAGATCTGACCATCATCCTGCAAAAAGCCCTTTAAGGCCGCAGCTTCCCCGATGGCCCAGCTGTTTTCAATCGCCGCTTTAGCGTTGTCAGCCAGCGCTTCGTAGATGTGTTGGAACAGACTGGTCCCCACTAAGGAGCTCATTCCAAATCCCGCCAACATCGATTGCGTCGCCGTGTTCAGTGCCACTGCCTGCGTTAGCTTCTGTGGCGTGTAATCACCGTCGTCCAAGGTCCCACCGATGGACCGAACATCGGACAACGCCTGCTTAGCAATCCCGTTAATCAAATTAGGTGCCACTAATTCGATGTACAGATTAAGAGCATTGGTCGCGCTGCTAATACTCGAGTTCGCAATATTACCGGTGATATTCGAAAAGCTTAGAACATCCGGAGCGTATTTTTCCCCCTTAACGGCCTGATTAACAATAGTGCCAAGCGCGTTACCCGTTGCTGAACCGGAACTACCAGCGGAGTCATCACCAGAGAGTGCGCTTGGATTATATGTTTGTGTGTCCAACAAACTGTTCGCCGTGGCTGGTTTTTTCGCCTGCGCCGCAACCCCATCTAGCCAGGTATAAATACCTTCCACGAAGTCCCGGGCGTAATCAGAGTATCCTTGGTTGTAGTCTTTCGTTTGTACCGTACTCGTAGATGTGTGACTAAATCCCAATAAATCTTTGGTTGTGGTAGCATATTGAAACGTTGCATTACCCGCATCCTTCGCTTGGTAAGCGTCGCTCGTCCAGGTTGGTGCCGCCTGGCCTGTGCTTGCCTGTAACGAACTATCCGTGTCATAGTCCGTGAACAAGTTAGACAGTTGTTCAACGTGGGCCCCAATCCCGCTCAGATATTTTGCGTAAGGGTTAAGAACGTTCCAAACATTAATATTGTTTGCCAAAGAGGCGGTCGTAATAGTAATGCTTGAAATCAAATTATTGATATCAGTGGTGGCGTCCGCAATCCCTTTATTGTAGGAATTTTCATCACCATACACTTTAGGCGTGGATAAAGTATTGACCAGGCTCAACGTTTCCTCTTCGGTCAACGAGAAGGCTTCCGCCATCATCGCAACCTTGTTCTGGTTAGCCTGCGTTAAAACCGTGTTAGCTAGTAACGTTGCTAAGTTGGCACTATTGGAGGCACTCGCCGTAGCCGATGCACTGGCCGACGCTTCCGTCGTCATCGATGTGCTGCCGGAAGTTTGGGTTGTGCTAGCGGTTGCATTCGAGGTTAAGTCATTGGTGCTAGTCTTCGCCGTACTGGTTGAAGCGGCGACGCTAGTTTCGTCTTTCGTGGAAGTCGTTGAGGTGGTGGTACTGGTGCTGGCCGCTGGCGTGGTGGACGTCTGGGCCGTACTGGTCGTTGACGTCTCGTTCGTGCTGACGCTAGCGGTGGCCGTCTTCTGATCTGTTGCGGTACTGGTGGAATTAGTCGTATCACTATTCGCCGCGGTGCTGGTCGTCGCACTCGCCGCGTCCGTAGTCGACGTCTGGGCCGTACTGGTCGTCGACGTCTCGTTTGTGCTGGTACTCGTATTAGCCGTCGTCGTGCTGGTTACCTGGCTAGAGACCTGAGACGTCGCCGGAATAGTCCCCGTGGTCTTGGTAGCGCTGACCTCTTCCGTATCAACCGTTTTGGCCGCACTCGCCTTGGTCGTATCTGCTTTGGCAGAGCTGGTAATGCTGCCCATACCTAAAAGACCTGCTAACGTGGAAATTCCCGCTACCAGCCATTTAGTCCCTGCCTTGTACATCTTAAAATGTTTTTTACTATTAGAACGAAAGAGCTCCGACGAACGTTTCGGATCCAGTCCTTTCATAAAATCACCCCATTACACGAAATCAATATCTAACACCAAATTCAAATTCACTTATCCCTTTATAATCTCCTTTATACTACCACAATTTTTTGATGTGGATAATTTTATTTAGACAAAGTTTACGTCATAAACTCTGTCAACTGGATAGTACCCAAATAGGCCATTAGCCTAGTGTTAGGTTACTTGTCTAACAAACCAGCGTATAGGCTAAAACGTTATTCCTACAAATCCTTCTGATTTCATCTTTTTCAATAGCGTAAATCACTTCTAAAACAGCGCTTTCAGTTGGTACTCTTGACATCTGGTTCGACCATTTAGGGTCATCCCCATTTTCACCATTAATTGTAGTTCAGTTGTTTTCATTTAAAACTATTATCGAAACAATTAGACCAATTTAAAGCCGCGACCGTTAATCAATTCAGTATCTTTTTTTAAAATTTTTTTGCCGTTCGTTCGCTAAAATAACAACCGTTAAATTTCAACTCGGCTAACCACATTTTTTCAACAGTTCCCGCAGCCAATTTCCGGACGGGAACTGCGACCGGGACGCCGTTTAACCAACCACTCCCTTTTGGCTAACGGGACCAACCTGCTCACGCCTATTAGCCCGAACGCAACAACGTCAGCGGACTCCAAACCGGCCAATCCTCACCCCTGGTTCGGTCAAGCCACGAACGCTCTCAACCGTTCGTCATTCACTTTATTTGGGATGGCTACCGTTCACTGGTTGACACACTATTCATTGCCTCCTACAATTAAAAGCAAAACTTACCGTAATTTTTTGCGGCCACACTGTCTTTAGGAGGCGTCACCCCATGGCCAAACACGCTCTGCTCTACACGGTCAGCCGTGTCGATGTGCTATTGACCTCAATTTCACTCGCATCCGTTTTGGATCATTATCAGAGTCCCGAACCGTTGGATGTGTTGGTCATTGGTGCTGATATTTTTAATTCCGATATTGAATTGATTCGTTCCCTGCCCCAGCGTTTCCACAAGCCGCAGGTCAACATCTTTTTCTTCACGCCCCCTGCCGAACTCGACCAGATCAAGAATTACCAGAGCGAGAAGTTCCCCATGGTCGTCAATTGGCGACTATACGCGCCGAACATGTTTCCCCAGTACGACCGGCTACTCTACCTCGATAACGATACCCTGGTTTACACCGACGTCCTGCCCATGTTCGACCTCTGTCCGGACGACAAGGTCTTAGCCGGTGTACCGGACTTCTTCTACTATAGTCAGCGCGCCTGGTTCATGCACATTGACGCCCCCGAGCTAAAGGATACGCAAAAGTACATCAACTCCGGGGTCATCTTATTCAACGTTCCCCGGTACAACCAGATGATTCGCCCGGAAGCCATCTCGAAGATGCTGAGCGAGACCCACTACAAGTACCCCGATCAGACGGTCATTAACCGGTTAGCCGTTAACGAAATGGCCTTCCTGGGGCTCAACTACAATTACCAAAAGGACGACTCTTGGTTGTTCTGGGCCAAGCGGCGCTACCCGGAGACCTTTGCCGACTTCGAACAGGCCCGGAAAAACATCAAGATTCGGCACTTCGTCGGCTACCTCCTGCGGTCGCGGCCGTGGCAACATCTTGCCAGCTACGATCAATTCGAACGGGATTTCTGGCACTACGAGATGCTGGTGCGCCAATACTACCTCGACCAGAGCCAGCGGTTGCACTACAACACCAAAAGTCGGTTGGACAACGCCTACCTAGATGAAGACGGCAACAAACTGCCCTAGTAACCACACAAAAACAGGAAGGAACTTCTCGCTGGAGAATTTCCTTCCTGTTTTTTGATGTCTGAGATGATTAACCTCCACTCCGCTCACGGACCCGTTCCAGCCCCGCCGGCGTCACCTTGAACAGTCCCGTGCGGACGTTTTGGTGATAGGTCTTGCGCAGCATCACGGTAAAGGTATGGTGGTACTCCGGAATGGCAATGTATTGGTAGCGTTGCACGTTTTGTTTGAATTGGGCCGGTGATTCCATAAAGTTTTCCTGCCCGACCCCTTTATTGGTGAAGTAATAGTAGTTCGCCAGGAAGCCGGCGTAGTAGCTGTCGACGTCCCCGGCGTGCGGATCGACCAACAAGATGCGGTCGTGGTTGAGCACCGTGCTGGGCCGCGAGACTTGGGCCAGCTGCAGCGGCAAGGTCCCGCGGTTCATTTCGTTGGTGAACTTGGTCCCGTTAATTTCCGAGTACATCATGATGATGGCAAAGAAGATCATCAAGAAACTTCCTAATTGGTAGGCGTTCTTGGTCACAATCGACCGAAAGGCCCGCAGATCCCGTTTCTCAAAGTTCTGCTCGTAAAAGGCGTAGTCGATACTGCGCACCAGGACCATCGCCCCGATAAACAACGCCAGGATCACGGTACTGCCCATGTACCGTTCGAACCCATCGAGCTGGATAGCTTCGGCGTACGGCATCGACAACACGTACATTCCGAACAGGCTCCCGTAGTACAGCACCACCATCACGTCGATGGCCAGGAGCGTCTTGAGCAGCGGATTGCGTTGGTGGGCCCGCCAGCGAATCAGCAACCAGCAGACCACTAGTAACACGTTGATCAGCACGATGCCCTCCGTGGACAACGACTGACCGCTAAAGATTTGGGCCACGAACTTGTGACCAATTTTTAAAACGGTGCCCCCGCCCTCGTGACTGAGTTGGTGACTGTAGGCCTGGGCACTGATTTCGTGTTTCGACTCGCTAAAGGTGTGCTTGACGTGCCAGGTCCACCAGAGAAACGGCAGGGCTGCGACCAGCAGCGTGCCCCCGAAGCGACCCAGGACGGTCAGCGTATTGCGGTACCAACTATGGCGCTGCTGGGTGATCAGCATCGCCAAGAAATAAATGGCCATCACGGCCACGAAGAAGGTTGCCGAATTTTTGACCAGTAACAGGCTGGCCGCGACCAACGCCACGTGGGCGCACTGCAGGTCCGGGCGCTGACGGTAGACGTAGATGCCGACCAGCCCAGCCACAGTCAGAATCGGGAGGACGTAATCGACCAGCAGGTTATTTAACCGGATATTGATGTTAAAAACGTAGGACACCGCAATGGTCAGGCAGAGTAGAAAGGACGTGAGGGCCCGCGTCCGGTCCCGTAAGACGGCAAAGACCGAATACGAGGCCGCCCAGATCAGCAGGAACTGCGCAATCAGCATCGCCCCTTCACTGAAGCCGACCCAGTGGACGAATTGGGTGATGAATAGCGCCGTGGCTGGCGGGTAGGAGGTAAACGAGATGATGGTGTCGTGGGCGCCCGGTAAACGGCCGGTAAACGTCAAGAATTTCACCATCACGGCCCAGTGCGAGAAGTTGTCGTAGTGCACCAAGGGACTGTGCCCCAGCACGTCGATCATGACCAGGCCCAAGCCGACCATCCACCCGTCGAACAGGTGCAGGCCTTCAAAGGGCACGGCCCCCCGCCCGAAACGGCCCAGAATCGCCCAGGTTACCAGCATGACCACGCCCAGGATGGTGACGGCCCAGATGCCGATCGTCAGCCAGTCCAGCATGGCAAAGCCGTACAACAGTAAAATCTGCGCTAAAAAGGCGGTCACCCACGACAGGTACGGACTGACCCCGAGGCGGCGAAAAGTTGCGTTATATCCTAAGACACCCAATCCATAAAAGATTAGTCCTAACCACGTCACGACGTTAATTGCCCCTTTTCCCAGTTCAATTTCCGGTGTCCCGCCGTTCTAGTGTTCGCGAATCAATCGCTGCGGCGTGACCCGGTAAAGTCCCGTGATCACGTGTTGGTGGTAAACCTTTTGGGTCAGCACCGTAAACGTCCGGTGAAATTCCGGAATCACCACGTAATCGTAGGCCTGCACGGTTTGCTTGAACACCGCGGGCGTGACCATGAAGTCCTCTTGACCCACGGCTTTATCCGTAAAATAGTAGTACCGCGCGGCGTATCCGGCGTAATAGTCGTTGACGTCCACGGCGTGCGGGTCGACCACCAAAACTTTTCGGTGATTGAGCCGCGTCCAGGGCTGCGAACACCGCCGCAACTGCAACGGTAGCGTGTTGTGTGCCATGCGGTTGGTGAAGTTGGTCCCCGTAATCTCCGAGTACATCATGGTGATGGCGAAAAAACCGGCCACCAGGGTACTCAGCTGGTACGCGTTCTTCGACATGATCGTCGCAAAGGACCGCGAATCCCGTTTTTCAAAGTTTTGTTCATAAAAAGCCGCGTCGAGTTCGCGGACCACGACCATCGCCCCGATGTAGAGGCCCAGAATCACCACGCTGCCCCGGTACCGCTCGAAGCCGTCCAATAAGATGGCTTCGGCGTAGGGCATCGACAAGCCGTACATCCCCAGCAGGCTGACGTCGTACAGGCCAAACATCAGGTCCACCCCAATCGCCGTTTTCAACAGGCCGTTGCGCCGGCCCTTGATGAGCCGCAACGCCAGCCACGTGCCAATCAACAATCCGTTGATCAGCAGGATGCCCTGGGTGGACAGAGATTGCGGATTTAGGAGTTGCTCCCCAAATTTCCGCGCGATTTTGAGCAGCCCGGTGGTGCCCTCCTCCGCTAATTGCTGGTGGTAGGCCTGCGCGCTGATTTCGTGCTTGGAGACCGGGAACGTGGTGTGCACGTGCCACTGCCAAATTAAAAACGGCAAGCTTCCCAGCGCCAACGTCCCGGCCGCTCGCAAGAGGTTACCGGGGACCGACCAGCCGGTGCGACCCGTTTTGAGTAACGTGACCAGAAAATAACCGGCGATGACCACCACGAAAAAGGTCGCCGAATTTTTCACCAACAATAAAGCCGCCACGAACACCGCCACGTGCCCGCACAACAGCCAGGGACGCGTCCGGTAGGCGAAGATACCGGCCAACGCGGCGACCGCCAGAATCGGTAAGACGTAGTCGACCAGCAGATTGTTCAGCCGAATCGCGATGTTGAAGACGAACGACCCGGCGATCGTCAGGCACAAAATCATCGCGGTCAGCGCCCGCGTCCGGTCCCGGAGCACCGCAAACACCGCGTAGGCCGCCGCCCAGATTAAGCCGAACTGGGCCACCAGCATGGACCCTTCGCTGAACCCGGTCCAGGTCACGAACTGGGTGATGAACAGTGCCGTGGCCGGGGGATACGAGGTAAACGAGATCAATTGGTCCCCCGCCCCCGGCAGGTGACCGGTAAAGGCCATGAATTTGACCATCACGGCCCAGTGCGAGAAGTTGTCGTAATGCACCAGCGGGCTGTGGCCCAGGACGTCGGCCATGGCCCAACCCAGCGCGACCATCCAAAAGTCAAAGAGGTGCAGGCCTTCAAACGGGAGACTGCCCCGGTGAAACAGGCCCAAAATCTGCCACAGGACCCATAACCCGATGCCGACTCCGGTGATCAGGTAGATGCCCAGGCGTAATTGCCCCAGCATGGCGAACCCGTACAGAATCAAGATCTGTAGCAGCATGGCCGTGATCCACCGCAAATAAGGGCTGACCCCCAGCCGCCGTAGCGACCCGGTGTAGCCCATTAGTCCTAGTAGATAACTTAACCCACCAATCCACGCTGTCATGGCTTGCTCCCCTTTAGGCGCGTTCAACGCACCCCTTAGATATTTATGCCGAGTTAAACCCGGTTGAAGCGGTGACTCAACCGCCGTTCGTACGCCTGCGTCCGGACGACTAAGTTCATGTACAACTCGTCGAACGGAGTAATCCAGGCGTCTTGGACCTGCGGCAAGGTCTCGTTAGCCCCGTCGTAGATCAATTGCAGATAATTGTCCCGGTTATGGTCCGGGGCCACGCTGACCTGCGCACTGTAGATGGGTTGTTTGCCCCGGTGCGCGACCCGCGCGATTTTGCCCGTCAGCGTGATCCAGA
This sequence comes from Levilactobacillus zymae DSM 19395, assembly GCF_001434115.1. Classification (GTDB taxonomy): domain Bacteria; phylum Bacillota; class Bacilli; order Lactobacillales; family Lactobacillaceae; genus Levilactobacillus; species Levilactobacillus zymae. The sequence continues at coordinate 32,781 of NZ_AZDW01000050.1, read as the reverse complement.
TTCGCCGGCGTTTCAGCTGGATCTCTACTTCATCGCCCTGTTGGAGCGGCATGCTCCCGGTATCCGTAAAGGTAAAGGCGATCCCACCTTCGGACACGTCACTGGTCACCAGCGGGTGCCAATCCTGCCCGGAAGCGAGCTTGACCTTCCCCGGGACCTTCCGGGTGAAGCGTTCCTTCTTACGGTAGACGTGCCGGCCCATCGCGATGAACAGACACATGCTTAGATTGATAAAGTGCATCAAGAGCCAGAAGGTGATGACACTTCCGACCAAGATTTCGGACCCGTATTTGCCGTAATTAAACTTGATGATGGCCACCAACGTCACCAGCCATAACACCAGGTACGGAATGATGTATAGCTTGTCTTTCAACGAAAAGGTCACGTTTTTCGAGGTGACCTTGAACTTCTTGGCCTTAATGCCGATGGTTTCGAGGATCACGGGAATGAACAGGTACGGCGCGAAGAAGGTCTCTTGCACCTCGCCCCAGCGCTCGTTACGAATCATGCCTTCCCGGTCGCCGCGCCCCGAGGTGTCCCCCATCACATAATGCAACAGGAAGTAGCCCGGCGCCCAGATGATCATCAGAATCCAGAAGTTCGCGTTGACCACCTGGATCTTCCAGAGCGCGTACAGAATCGGCGCAATGATGTACACGATGCGCCGGAAAAACGCCCACCAGTAGAAGTAAGTGTTGATCAGGATCAACCGGTTCATCCAGGATAACTTAGGGTTCGTGAAGATGTGCAGGTTACGGCAACTCTGAATGACCCCACGGGCCCAGCGCGTCCGCTGCTTGATGACCCCCTTTAGGTCAATCGGGGTGATCCCGCTGGATTGGGGCACCTTGGTCGCCAGACTGATGTAGCCTTCCATGTTCAGTTCGGTCCCTAATTCGAAGTCCTCGGTGATGGTATCGGTGGGAAAGCCCCCGACCTTATCGACGGCTTCCCGCAAAAAGACCGCGTTAGACCCGGTGAACAGGGCGCGCTTGTTGCCCCCGTTCAAGACGTTGACGTCCCGCGAAAAGAAGTCCTGCTCGTTAGGGACGATTTTTTCGGAAAACAGGTTAAATTGGAAGATATCCGCGTTATAGAAACTCTGCGGCGTTTGCACGAAGCCCAGGGGTTCCGTGTGGTCCGGATCGTCCTTTAATTCTTGAAAGTTTTGTTGAAACAACGGCACCGTGTCGTTCAGGAAGCCGGAAAACGGGATCATATCGGTATCGAAAATCACGAATAATGGCGACTTAAGCTGTTCCAAGGCGTGGTTGATGTTCCCCGCCTTGGCCTGCTTGTTGCCCTCCATCCCGATGTAGCGGATGTGGTAGTAGGCCGCTAATGCCTGAACTTCCGGCCGGTTGCCATCGTCGGCCACCACCACGTGGACCTGGCGACGATTGGGATACTTGATGTAGGTCGCCGCGTTGATGGTCTTGCGGAGTAAGTCGACGTCTTCGTTATGCGTCACGATGATCAGGTCCACGTCCGGTAACGGCTGCTGCGGGTCGTAATCCGGAATCTGAAGGTCCTGCTTCTGCCGCGTCGCCAACATCCGAAAGAAGATCAGCATGAACCCGGTGAAGTTCGAGATGATTTCACTGATGACCAGCAACAGGGCGAAAATCAGGGTAAACAGGTGGGCGTGCCACGGAATCGTAAAGAAGACCCGCCACAACAGATAAATCACGGATAACACGACCGCTAAGATGTTTAATGCGCGGCGTTTATTCGACATGGGATCGCCTCTTAAAAATCAAATTATTTTGAATATAGTAACTGACCAGAAAGAGGCAGAAGTCCCCCGCCAGCTTGGCGACCGTGGGGGCCAACGCGCTCTGCCAGACAGTCCCCAAGACCAACGTCAACCCGTGCGTCAAATAACCCGAGGCCAACGTTTGGACGATCAGTAGCGCCACGTACTTAAGTAGGGTCTGCTCGCCGGCATTGTCGAACACCACGTGGCGGTTCACCAGGTAGTTAACAATCGATGACACCGCCCGGGCGAAGACCGTGGCCACCATGATGGCCCGCAACGATTGATTCTGATTCAATAGTAACATCAGGACGCTAAACAGGCCGATGTCGATGATAAACGACACCAGGCCGCTCGCGGCGAACTTGAAGAACCGCGCGTAAATCGCCAGTGAATCCCGGATCACCCGAAAATGCGACGACGCGTTACCGTCGAGGTAGATAGTGGGGATGGGTTGTTCACTGATGGTGACGTGGTGCTTCTTGGCTTCTAGTAGCATGTCGAATTCAAATTCGAACCGGTCGCCGGGAAAGTCGAGAGCCGTCCGCACGTAGTCTAACGGAATCACCCGCAGGCCCGTCTGGGTGTCGCTGATGGTTTGATGGGTTAATACCCGCACTAAATTATCCGTTAATACATTCCCGAAACGACTCCGCCACGGGATGTCACCGGTGAATTGGCGCGCCCCGATGATCAAGTCGTGCGGTCGCCCCGTGGCTAGCCGCAGGCATTTTTCCAGTGCGGCAACGGTGTGTTGCCCGTCGGCGTCCATGGTCGCAATCCCCGCGACCGGGGCCGTTTGGGCGTGGTCGAGATAGTACCGAAAGCCGGTCTTTAAGGCCGCACCCTTCCCCTGGTTATGGGTGTGGCGTAAGAGGTGTAACCGGTCGTCCGGTAGCTGTTGGAGTTGCGTAAAGATGGCCTGATGAGCGGCGTCACTCCCGTCGTCCACGACCACGATACTGGTAATGGCCTGTTGGCTTGCCAATAATTGCCGCAACAATGCGATGAGCTTTTCGTCCGGATCTAATGCCGGAATCAAGATTCCAAAGTTTTGCATGGCCCTCCCCTATCCTTGATGGCGTCTCACTAACCCGTCCACACGAGTTCAGCCTTAACGGTGGCCACCCGTTAATATAATTTAAGCATGTTTGATTATTCAATTATCATATTAACGCATCTCTGTAAATATGCTAACCATTTCGGGACACAATCGACATAATGGTTAATCAATTTTGTCGGGTTTAACGCTTTCAGTTGCGTCTGAATATTGGCCCCCTATGAACTAGTTTTTAAAGGTCCAGTTCTCTTCAATGCATGTGACTACATGCATTATTAAGCTGATTACCCCCTCGTTCGTCTAGCCGTTAGTCGAATGACGTGCAACACCATTTTGGATTCTGTAACGACTTTTGCATTTGCTAACTCGTGTCGCCTTTAAACCACTCGACTCACGAACTGTTTGATTAGACTATTTTTCTGTAGGCAACAAAAAAGACGTCCCCGCAAGGACGCCTCAGATTACTTTAAGTTTAACCTTTGAATGATTCTACGTGATCGGGTGGCGTGACTAGCTTTTCACCCACTGCCTGACCTAAGAGTTCCAGGGCCTTATCCCGCGTGGGGATGACGTCCATGTTAAAGATGATGGAATCAATATCCCCGCCGGCGTAGTCGAATTGTTCGAAGTAGACGTACGGATCGTGATCGTCGTCATCGTTTAAGAAGTGCTGCGTTACTGCATCCGCTAATGCGGTTGCCCAAGGCAACTCTACCATCTTTGGTAGATCGTGTTTCGTCACATACCCCGGTTTTAAGATCAGTGCAGCCGCTTTCTTAACATCCTCTGCGGGAATGTCAATTTTCGGTTCTTCTGCTTTGTCTTTCTTTGGTGTATCTGCCATAATCCAAAATCTCCTTTAACGTTTCTAAATTCAGTCTAGTCCTTTTTGCCGCAAACGTTAAGCAGTCTCTTCCATTATTGGGTAGATTAGCCGGTCAATAACTTATGCTTCGCACCATCCAGTCACTGGGGCACTTGCCTCGTCCCAATTGCGAATCGGTTAAGCGGTTTCACTGACTTAATGATGACCGATTTGGCCAATCCCTTGAATAATCACCGTGTTCGGTTGCGTTCGGGGCCCCAAGGGCGTAGAATTTGGAACAATCTGATATCTACAAAATGACGTGGAGACGCGTTATAATGGAAAGATAGAATAATTGAAATGAGGAATGATGTGTGGATAGTGGTCAGATAGTTGTGAATTTAGTGATTATTTTAGTTACTTTCTTCTTTGCAGCTTTCTTTGTGGCTTGTGAATTCGCTTTGGTCCAGACGCGCCCCAGTGCGCTACAGGAAAAAATCGACGAACGTGACAAGCCTTCGACTAAGTTAAACCGGGCCATGAAGATGGTCACGAACTTAAATGAATATTTATCAACGACTCAAGTGGGGGTTTCGCTCGCCGGGATCATCCTTGGGTGGATTGGGGAAACCTTCTTCGTCGACATTCTGTTGGCGGGAATCGCCCCCATGCACGTGACGGGACCGACTGCGCACACGATCAGTGCCATTATCGGGGTACTGTTGTTGACGTACTTAGAAGTGGTCTTCACCGAAATCGTGCCGAAGAACATTTCCATTGATATGCCAATGAAGGTCTTGATGCTGGTGGTCACGCCCCTGCATTACTGCCACGTCATCTTCTACCCGTTCGTCTGGTTGCTAAACACCAGTGCGACCGGCGTGGTCAAGTTGATGGGCTTAAAGGTCGCCAACGAAAGCGACGAGGTCTTCTCCCAAGCCGAAATTCTGAGCCTTTCCCGTAGTGCCGTGGAAGGTGGGGAACTGGAAAAGAACGACTTGGTTTACATGCAACGGGCCTTCGAGTTAAACGACAAGGTTGCTAAGGACATCATGATTGACCGGACGCAATTAACGGTCATCGACATCACCGCCACGGTGAAGGAAGCCCTGACCATGTACCTTCAGGAACGGTTCAGCCGCCTACCCGTCGTGGCCGATAACGATAAGGATAAAATCCTGGGCTATGTCTATAATTACGACTTGATTCGCCAGCAACAAGTGGATTCTTCCATTAAGATCGACAAGTTGCTGCGCGACATTACCACCACGCCCGAAACCACCCCAATCACGCAGGTGTTGCAACAAATGATCAAGCACCAGACGCCAATCGTGGTCGTGGTCGACGAATACGGGGGGACGTCCGGGATCATCACCGACAAAGACATTTACGAGGAACTCTTCGGAACGGTCCGCGATGAGATCGACGATGCCAACGACCAGTACATCTTTAAGCAACCGAATGGCACCTTCCAGGTCAACGGGAAGATGACCACCTACGACTTCGAGCGGTACTTCGCCGTGGACATCAAGGACTTTGAATCCACCGATACCGTCACGTTAGCCGGTTACATTATCGATAATTACCCCGACGTCAAGATCAACGACGTGATTCACCTAGAGAACTTCGACCTGAAGGTGTTGGATTACGAAAACTCCTTCATCAACTGGTTTGAAGTCACGGTCAATCCCGTTAAACCGAAACAAACGACCTTAGACGCCGACGACAATCACTAAACCATTAAAATAGCGACGACCAACCCCCAGTTGATCGTCGCTATTTTTGTGTTTTCGTTACCGCCAATTATCGACGATAACGGGCGACCGCTCGCCAGGGCCAGAATCGATGTCCCACTGACGCCATCCCCCGATCGGCGTCAGCTTGATTGCCCAGATTGAACGGTCTGTCTAAAATTCTCCCTAACTCTTTTAGCTGGTCGGGCGTCGGATCACACAAGGCGCCCTCCCACCTATCGATGACCATCGGCTGGACACCCAGTCGCTGAGCCAGATAAGCCTGGGTCATATTCCGTTGCTTACGAGTAACCCGCAGCTGTTGTCCTAAGTCCATGCTGTACTCCCCCTAACTCTTCACAGAGTATACCATGAACTATTACTTGTTGAACAGGCGGATTAAGAAGTTAATTAGACGACTTACTCATCCATCAGTTTAACGACCTATCCCCGTTACTAATTTAGCTAGGATTACCAGTAACATCGGTTTAACCAGTTCAGTTCTCAGATAAGGTCGTTTTAAAGACTAGAAACTGGCCTGAAGCTCAGTTACTGATTAGAATAGCTATTCACTGTCACTTCACTGAAATAAAAACATATGCGCTGCCATCATTGACCAGACCAAAAAGGGCGGCACCCCTCGGCTGAACCGAGTGATGCCGCCCCATTTTAAAGTTAATGCTTACTTCTCATGCTTAGGTAACCGTAAGGCCAGTAAGAAACCGGCGACGGCTAAGACTAACGTGAAGTAGAAGCCGTAGTGCGCCCCGTTGGTGAAGGCTCCAGCGGCTTGGTGCGCGCCGCTCGCAAAGTAAGCAGCTTGCCCAATCCCTAACAGGCTGGTGGCAACCGCCGTTGCGATGGCCCCAACGACCTGTTGTAAGGTGTTCATGATGGCACTCCCGTCGGCGGCGATTGGGCCGGTCAACGAGTTCAACCCGTGCGTTTGCGATGGTGACATCGCTAACGGTGCCCCGATCATCAAGATCACGTGGGCTAAGATCACGTACCACACGGCACTGTGCGCGGTGGTCAACGCCAACATCAAGGCCCCAATCATCGAAATGATGAACCCTAACATGGCTGGCGTCCGGGCTCCGATTTGGTCATACAACCGACCAGAAACCGCGGAAACGATGGCGTTCATTAATCCACCGGGGAACATGATAATCCCGGTCAACGCAACGGGGACCAACAGTCCCTTTTGGATGTACATGGGTAACAGGTACATCGCGGACAGGATAATCCCGAAGTTGATCATCACTAGGCTGGCGCCGACCCGGAAACCGGGAATGGCGAAGGCCCGCAGGTTCAAGATGGGATGTTCCATGGTCAGTTGCCGGTGAGTGTACCAAGCCAGAACCAGAATCCCAACGATCAGGCTACCCAGAACGGCGGCTGAACCCCAACCGTGATCACTGGCCAGGCTGACCCCGACGACTAAGCTCCCAAAGCCCACCATCGATAAGAGGATGGACAGGAAGTCGATTCTTGGTCGGGTGACCGGTGCGATGTTTTTCAACGAGGTCACCGCGAAGATAAAGGCAATCACTAGAAACGGAATAAACAGCCAGAAGATCCAGCGCCAGGACGCTAACCCTAAGACTAAGCCGGCCAGCGTTGGCCCAACGGCGGGGGCAAACATGATGACTAACCCCACCATCCCCATGGCGGCCCCTAACTTATAGGGTGGGAAGATCTGCATCGCGACGGTAAACATCAGCGGTAAGATCAACCCGGTGGCAATCCCTTGAATCATTCGGCCTAAGAGTAACACGCCAAAGCCGGGTGCCGACGCCGAAATGGCGGCCCCCACGGCGAAGTCCACCAGGGCAAAGAGAATGACTTGCCGGGTGGTGAACCATTTGCTAATTAAACTCGATAACGGTAACACAATTCCAATCATCAGCATGTAGCCGGTGACCAACCATTGCACCGTCGCCGTCGAGACGTTTAATTGCGCCATCAATTGTGGCAAAGCAATGTTCAGTGACGTTTCACTGAACATCCCGACGAAGCCCCCAATCAGCATACCCATCATGGCTAGCATGGGATGGGCCACTGGGACCCGGGCGGTTTTCACTGCTTGGTTATTTTGTACGGTATCCATTGGTTTTTCACACTCACTTTCATTTCAACACAATGGATTACTCTACCAGAAAAAATTTTTCCTCGTAAGTGTTTTTTTGCAAAAAGTTAAGGTTAACCGTTTTCATGCTGGGTAGCGGCGATTTTTTCCCGTAATTCTCGAAGTTTGGCGGTGTCAGCCGTCGGATCCAACATCAAGCGGTCGTACTCAAACCGTAACCGGGGAAGATCACTGGCCGGGACCCCCTGCGCCGTTTGCTGGGGATCGATCAACTGCTGGTCGGTCAGCTGGACCGTGCGGGTCGCGACTTGCTGACGGAAGGTCTGGTCGTGGGCCACAAACAACACGGTACCCGGATACCCCACCAGATAGTCGGCCAGGGCCTGTAGCGCCGGTAAGTCGAGGTAATTGGTGGGTTCATCGAGGAGGAGCAGGTTGCTGGCGCTGACCAAAATGCTCAGCAGTTGGAGTTTCACCTGCTCGCCCCCACTCAGGTCGCCCACCAGCCGGTCGTAGAACTTGGCGTCTAAGCCAAAGGCCCCCATGACCTGGCGGGTCCGGTCGGCGTCCAGCGCGGTCGCTTTCTGCATCACTTGCCAAACGGTCAGATCGACGGGTAAGGCGGTCATGTCCTGGTAGAAATAGCCGATGCGCGCACTGGCCGCCAGGTGGGTCTGCGCGTGGTGGGCCAATAACGCGTCCAATAACGTCGACTTGCCACTACCGTTCGGCCCGGTCAACGCCACCCGTTCACCGGGCCGGATCCGCAGCGAGGCCTTGGTCAACAGCTGGTGTTTGCCCCGCTTCAAGGTCAGGTCGCTGACGTTGACCAAATACTTGCCCGTCACCGGTGGCAGGTCGGTGGCCACCAACTTGATGCCCGCGCTGGTGTGCGGCTTGGCGGTGGTGACCTGCTGGGCTGCTCGGGCGGCCAAGTCGTGAGCGTTGCGTTCCAGGCGGCCGGCGTTTTGCTCACGCAGGGTCCGGGAGTTCGACCGTTCCGCGGCGCTCATCTTGCGGTTACCCTTACGCACCCGGTGAGCCTTTTCGCGCTTCTTTTGGGCCGCTAATTGGAGCTTGCGGCGCTCGTTTTGTTGGTTCTGGTACTGGGTCAAGTCGTTGGCGTCGCGCTGCTGCTTAGCCGTCTGGTAGGCAGCAAACGTCCCGTTATACTGGGTGAAGGTCCCCTGATCGACCACCCAGAGCTTGGTGGCGACCCGTTGCAACAGGTCACGGTCGTGAGAAATCAAGAGGAGCAGGCCGTCGAAATGGCCGAGAGCCTGACTTAACCAGGCTTGGTGATTGTCGTCCAGGTTGGCGGACGGTTCGTCGAGAATCAGAATTTCGGGCCGTTGCGCGAGTGCACGGCGGACCCGCGTCAACATGCTTTGGCCACCGGATTGGCCCTGCGTCGGCGCAATCTGAGCGACCCGGATCACGGGCGCGGCCACTTGCCGCTGGCCGGTAAAGTCCCGATCGGTCCCGGCGATAATCTGCGCCAGGGTGGTCTTGCCCGCCCCGTTAGCGCCGACGATGCCCACCCGGTCGCCGGTCTGCGCGGTCAGTTGGGTGGTGGTGAAGAGCGGTTGGCCCGCTACGGTTTTAGTGATGTCGTTTAAATAAAGTTGTGTCAAAAAGTCGTCCCCCTTTAAGTGCGTGGCGACTGCGGGTCAACTTATGCGGACACAAAAAAAGTGACCGCGTTTTCCTAACGAAAACGGCGTCCACTGGTGGTTAAACGTACCCCCAGCCGACGGAACCAGCAGTCTCCATTGAGAACCCACTGCGCCCCTTGACGGGTGACACAGGAGTCTAACAATCGAGTCTACTTAGTTGCGCATCGGCGGAAATACCTCGTTCTTTCTTAGAATGCTTACAGGATACCATAGTCATTTTGGTCTGGCAAGCGCGGCCAAGATTTCCACGCGCATTTTCCGGCGAATCCGAGTACACTGGAACTAATCTCATGACCGGAGGACTAGATATGCAACCACTACGGATTTTATTCATTTCAATCGAGGGCAACACCCGCAACTTCGTGGAACACCTGACGGATTACGCGCAGGCCCAGCACGACGCGGACAGTGCCCAACCGACCATCGAAGCCACCGAAATTAGCGACGCCAGCGATCTGACGCCCGAAACCACCCCGTACTTTTGTTTCGTGCCGACCTACTTAAATGGCGGCAACGGCATCGACAACGGCGTCAAGGAACTGATGACCAACGTTTTAGGCGAATACATCGCCTTTGGCAACAACGCCCAGCACCTGGTTGGCGTCGTGGGCAGCGGGAACCGCAACTTTAACGAACAGTACTGTCTGACCGCCAAACGTTACGCCAAGCAGTTCGACGCGCCGTTCATCGCTAACTACGAATTACGCGGCGTGCCGGCCGACGAAAAACGGGTCTACCAGGCCATGGTCGCCCGGATGAAGGAAGTGTCCAACGATGACTAATCCCACTTTGGCCACGTTGCTGGCCCACCGCAGCATTCGCCGTTTCACCGCCGAAAAGTTGACCGCCGAAGAAATCACCACGCTGGTCACGGCCGCCCAACACGCGCCGACCAGCACGTTTTCCCAACAATATAGCATTCTCAGCGTCACCGATCCCGCCAAGTTGGCCGTGCTAGGTGACATCACCGGCCACCATTGGTTAGAACAGGCCGGTCACTACTTCATCTTTTTGGTCGACCAGTACCGTAACCAGGAACTGGTCCCCAAAACGCCCACGACGGCGGCCAACCTTCACAGTACCGACAAACTGCTGGCCGGCATTTTCGACGCCACGATTGCCACGGAAGCCGTGGTCACGGCGGGTGAAAGTCTGGGCCTGGGTAGCACCATCATGGGCAGTATCCTCAACGACGTGCCCCGGCTAATTCAGTTGTTCGAACTTCCGGAACTGACCTTCCCCGTCCTGGGTCTGGCCATCGGACACCCGGCCGAACAACCGGAACACAAGCCCCGCCTACCGCAAGAGCTGATGCACTTTTCGAACACCTACCGTCCAATCACGGCGGCTGATTCTCAGGTGGTGGCCTACGATGCGTTGTTGAAACACTACTACCAACAACGGACCACCAATCAACGGGAAGAAACCTTCACCCACCACCTCGCCACCGAACTGGGTCGCGACCCGCAGCAACGGGCGGGAATTTTGGCGGCGTTGAAGCAACAGGGATTTTTGCAGGACTAACCAAGAGAATCCACCAAACAACGTTTATGAAAATCAACGCAAAAGTGACCATTATTCCCGCATTGGGAATAATGGTCACTTTTAAATTACGTGGAACAAACTGCCATTGGGCGCACATTTCGGCACCATAGCTGAGAAAATCAAATTTAGACCTTCACTTAATCCTGTTTAATCCGGCGCCGCTGAATCTGCCGGTTATGCAGCATCACTGCCCCCAGCGAAATCAGCATCAGTAAGGTGACCGACCAGAACAACATTTGGTAACTGCTGTACTCGATCAATAGCCCACCGTACAGGGGCCCAATCGCCCGGCCAAAGGAAATCGCCATGTTATAGATACCTTGGAATTTTCCCTTGTCGTTATCACCGGCCAGGCTATCGATCCACGCCGGCATCCCCGGAAATCCGGTCATTTCACCCAGCGTCAAGATCACCATCGTAACCACGAACATGGTGTAGGTCCGGTCGAAGACCAGCAACAGGAACGACAGGATAAAGACCAACGTCCCCGCAAAAATCTGGTGGCTCATCTTGAAATTGGCGCCGATGCGGTTAGCCAACGGTTGCCCAAAGACGATCATTAAGCCGTTTAACGTCCACAACAGGCTGTACTTTTCAAACGAAATCCCCAGGTTGACCATGTGGACCGAAATCACGCTTTCCCACAGAGTGTAACTCAGGTACAGGCAGAACACCATCGCCGCAATCAGCCAAATCAGCCGAATATGCGCCGGCTTGATGGGCCCCTGTTCCCGTTCGTGCTGCTGGGTGGTCAACTGCACGTTGAAGTCGGCCAGCAGGACCACCAGTAAGACTAAGTAGAAGAGACTCGCCACGATGAAGACTAACACGACCCCGTGATCCATCAGGTACCCCACCATCAGGGTCCCAATCACGACCCCCAAGTTCATCCCGATATACAGGTAGTTGAACACTTTACGGCTCGCAATACTCTTCACGTTGGCCGCGAACGAGTTGACCACGGTCATCACGACCCCGTCGCCCAGACCAATGAATAACAGTAAAATCCCGAAAATCGGCCAGCCGTGAAAGAAAATCAACGTGACCATCGGGATCAACGAACACAGCGTCCCAATCAACGCCGACTTGAACGGTGACCAGTGGTCAAACAACCAGCCCCCCAGCCAGTTGCCTAAAATCATACACAACGACATCCCCAAAAGTGCGATGCCGGCTAACGTCAAACTTTGATGCAGCTGATTATGCATATACACCGTGGTCAACGGCCACATACAGGCCGCCGCGGCGTTTAACAGTAAGGTCGCAGCCAGGATCCCCAACAAACTGACTTCTTGCTTGGTTTTCCACATTTATATTTCCCTCGCTTATTCTTTGATTCCATGGCTCATTGTCGCATATCTCGCGCCAAACTAAAACACCTAACCCCGACAATCCCCCCGACCCCCTGATTAGCTTAGGGGGAATATTAGTTGTCATGGATACCCGGTATCACTGCGTTCTTGCAAACTAGTCCATCAGTTTGCAGGGAAGTGCATGTTTATTGGTCGACATTCATTTATGAATTTCATGTATAAAATTGGGCCCAACTAAAAAAATCACCTTTTTGGCGCTAACTTGATTTGAGTCAAGTTTTCTTCGGCGCTCGGCCCGTATACTAGGTTTTGTAATCAAGACAGGAGGAATTCATAATGAATAAAGTAACGATGAAGTTAGGCGATCTGACGTGCCCATCTTGCATGACCAAGATTGAAGGCGCCCTGAGCCACCAAGCCGGGGTCCAAAACGTCAAAGTTCTGTTCAACGCCAGCAAGATCAAAGCCGAATTTGACGACAGTCAAACCTCCGCCGATGACCTGGCCAACGTGGTCACCGACCTTGGCTACGAAGTGAAGAGTTCTAAAGTTAAAGCCCTCTAATTCAGAAAGGAAGTTTCTTATGACCACATCGATTGAAGACCGTTACGCTGCCGAACAAGCCCAAACCGACCACGACCACCACGTCCCAACGGCCGGCGCCATGACCAACCACATCCTGGCCAACCTGCACATCTCCATTGTGAAGTTCCACCAGGTCCGCTGGTCGGTCAAGGGGCCGTTAGCCCTGAGCGTCCGGACCTTATTGAACGACTACATCGCCACCTACCGTCGACAATTCGACGCGTTAGGCGAACTGCTCCTGGACGAAGGCGAAATCGTCTCGACCACCACCCAAGAATTTCACGACTACAACATGTTAAACGAAAGTGGCGCCAAGAAGTACCTCAGTGCCGAAGACCAAGTCAGTGAACTGGTCCACGACGCCGACACCCACAACCTCTTCATCGACCGGGCCATCAAGTTAGCTGAAAACGAAGAACGGCCAGCGTTAGCCGCCTTCCTGGTCAGCTTACGGGGAACCAACAACCACATCATCCGCGAACTGCAAGCCGTCTTGGGCAACGATGCCCGCGATGGTCTGGACGAAGAAGACGATGATGACGACGAAGATTAAGGCATTGCGAATCTAGACTGCGAGCTAGGTCCCCACAAAAAGCGTCCCCATTTCCGTTTTGGAAGTGGGGACGCTTTTTGACTGCCATTAATCGTCAGTTGAATAGTCGTCGATCGTGTATTTCCCGTTAATGTTGTCCTGCGCCGTCACCAGGTGGTAGCTGGTCAAATCGTCGTTATAACTGACGTGGACCGTGTAGGTGGTGCCGTAAGACTTATCGAGCTTACTTTGAATCCGTAATTCCACCGGTACCCCGTCTTGCGTTTGAATATCGGTAACCTTACCGAATTCCACGTTGCCCCGCTTATCCGAAGACAGGGTCCAGTACCAATCGCCATCATCGTCTTGGGTGAAATCGGAATAAGTCGTCGCGCCGTTATCGGTCCGCGTCGACTCGTCCTCGATGCCCTCACCACTGCCCAACGTCCAGCTCATCGAAGCCGTATCATTTTCGGCATCGGCCACGTCTTCGGTCTCCCCGATGGTGTAGTTACCGTCGATGTTTTCAAACGTGGTATGTAATTTGTATTCGCCGGCCGCGCGATCCAACCATTGAAATTCCAGCCTGTAGGTCTGATCCGGATGATAGACCTGGCTGGTCATGTCGAGTTTCAAGAGACGCCCGTCTTGGGTCGCTCCCGTGACCTTCGCCACCTCGACCGGCGCGTTTTGGGTGTTTGCCGTCATTTCCCAGTACCAGGTCCCCTGCGTCTGGTAGAAACGCGAGTAGGTGGTGCGGCCGCCCGAACGGGTCTCGGCGTTTTCCCCCGCAATTTGGGTCAAATTACTAAGAACTCGGGTGAGGTGTTGATCCGCTGTCTTAGGGGTCGTGGCGACCCCCTGAACACTAGAACTAGCGGTCGTCGAACTAGCAACCTGGGGACTAGATTTTTCGACCTTTTCGGCTTTAGGGGCGTGACTACGTTTGGCGGTCGTCGTGGTGCGATTAAAGTGTTGCCCCAACGCAAACACCACAATCAGCGTCAGGAGAATTCCGGCAATGCGCAACGCCCGATGGCGCGCAGAAGGCCGGGGAGATTGTCTTCGCATAAATGAAGTTCCTTTCTGTTTCACGAGAAATTATACAGACCATAAATGGTTGATTCAAGAACTACTCTACTTGCAGAGTTACCCGTGACTTTCCATGAGCTTTGTCGCGGCCGACCTTTTTTCTATAATTTTCTCGCCAACTTGATTCACGTCAAGTTAACGGGCGCGTTTCTCGTGCATAATGAATTCATCAACTAAGGAAACAACTTACCCAATCCCCCACGTTAGAAAGGAACGATTTACATGGTAATTCAACGTTATATCTACCAACACACCACCCCGATCACCTTCTGGTCGGCCGGCCTCATCATTCTCGGGTTTCTCAACACCTGGTTCGTCCACCTGGGTTACCTCACCAACACCGCCTGGATCATCGCTTCGGTGATTGCCGCGGCGCCCATCGTCTTACGGGCCATTAGCGCGTTAAAGGCCAAGGTCTTCAGTATCGAACTTCTGGTCAGCATCGCCGTCATCGGGGCGTTTGCCATCGGTGAATTTGAAGAATCCGCCATCGTGACCTTCCTCTTTCTCTTCGGGTCCTACCTGGAACAAAAGACCCTGGCCAAGACGCGGGGCGCCATCAAGTCGCTGACCGACATGGCCCCGACCACCGCGACCCTCTTAACCGCTAACGGAACCACCAGTGAAGTCGACGTCGACGATCTCGACGAAGGCGACGTGGTCATCGTTAAAGCCGGCGGCCAAGTCCCCGTCGACGGGACGGTCACCAGCGGCTCCGGCTACGTCAATGAAGCTTCCATCACCGGTGAATCGCGACCCATCAACAAGCAATCCGGTGACTCTGTTTTCTCCGGCGCCATTGTCGAAAGTGGTACCGTCCAGATCAAAGCCACCCAAGTCGGTGACGAGACCACCTTTGCCAAAATCATCGAACTGGTCGAAGAAGCCCAAGACACTAAGTCCCCGGCCGAAAAGTTCATCGACAAATTCGCACAATACTACACCCCCGCGGTCTTAGTCATCGCCATTCTGGTCTTCGTCTTCTCCCGTGATCTCCGGTTAGCCATCACGGTGCTGGTCTTGGGTTGCCCCGGGGCCTTGGTCATCGGTGCCCCCGTCTCCAACGTTGCCGGTATCGGGAACGGCGCCAAGAACGGGATTCTGATCAAGGGGGGCGACGTGGTCGACAGCCTCGCCAAAGTCGACACGTTAGTCTTCGATAAGACCGGGACCCTAACCACCGGTAAAATGACCGTCACCAACACGCAAAGCTACACCACCGACCGCACCTTATTAGCCGGGGTCGCCCAAGTCGAACAGACCTCCGACCACCCGTTGGCTCAGGCCATCGTCCAGCACCTAAACGCCCATCTCACCGATAATACCGGGACCATGACCACCGAAACCGTCAAGGGTCGCGGCATGATTGGGACCTGGCAGGGCGCGCCCCTTTACGTCGGCAACGCCAAGTTACTGACCGAAAACGACATTTCGTTGACGGCCGCCCAACTCAACGACCTCCACACCATGCAAGACGACGGTCAATCCACGGTCTTAGTGGGGTACCAAGGCAAGCTGGCCTACATCTTAGGAGTCGCTGACCAGATTCGTCCAGAAGTTCCGGCCGCCTTAACCGCGCTGAAACGCCAAGGCATCAAGCACCTGGTCATGCTGACCGGGGATAACCAAGCCACCGCGGACGCCGTTGCTTCCTCATTAGCCATTGACGAAGTCCACGCCGACCTCTTACCAGCCGACAAGGTGACCTTCGTTAAGAAATTCCAGGACCAAGGCCGCAACGTCGCCTTCGTGGGTGACGGGATCAACGACAGTCCGTCGTTAGCCACCGCCAACATCGGAATCGCCATGGGTGGCGGGACCGACGTGGCCATCGAGACCGCCGACGTGGTCCTGATGCAGTCCAGTTTTACCGCTTTGAATCACGCGGTGGGGTTAGCCCGGAAGACGTCCGCTAACACCAAGCAAAACATCACCATCGCCATTATGACCGTGGCCTTCCTGCTGATTGGTTTAGTCTACGGTTACATCTACATGGCCAGTGGGATGTTCGTCCACGAAGCCTCCATCCTGGTCGTAATCTTCAACGCTATGCGGCTGATTGGCTACCATCCCCGGGTCGCCAAACAACAGCCCGTCACGAAGCAACAGCTTGCAACGAACTAATCTACTGCTCGCAAAAGAGGTCACCCGTTCTATTTTCAGAACGGATGACCTCTTTTTTGAATAGCGTGAGCTGACCTAAATCAGTTAGATTCTTCGCTGTTTAGTTATCGTAAACAAAGCCCGGATAACGCTTAGCTGCCAGTTTTTTAGCCACGGCCTTACTACGGTAATAATGCGTGCTACCCCAGACACCTGCCCCACCAGCGACAGTCAAAACCTGGTGCTTGCCAAACTTATGTAGGTTATAGTAATCCCCCGCACCGGCAGATTGTTGCCAACCGTACACCCAAATCCAATGGTAACCGTGGATTTTTTTGGTTTTTTCGGCCGTCCAATACTTAGCCGTTTTCATTGCCTTCTTACCGACATAAACCTTATGCTTTTTATATTTACGTAAATTTTTATTGGTCAGGTGTACCTTATAAAACTTCTTTTTCCCGTACCCAAAATTCGTGTATGTATACCATTTTCCTACCATTCCCTTGGGTAAGCGACTATACGAATACCCAACACGACTAGCCTGGGCGGTCGTACTTAACGCGCCCGTCGCTAACAAAAACATGGCTACTAACAAGATTAACTTGATTCCCCGCTTCATTCACTAAGATCCCCTTTCTATTTTAGGGCTAACCGGGCTCACCTAAACAACATCACGCCTAGGCAGAACCTTTAATCCCCAACATCATCATATCACAATCCTTTTCCTTCCATCGCTCCCTATTAAAAAGGCGTTGAGAAATAATTTCTCAACGCCTAATCTCATAATGCTTAGTGTCGCCGGGCGAACCAGCTCACCCCGCTGACCAGCACGATAACACCAACGATACCGCCCCCCAGGAGCCATTTAGTCCCAGCTCCCGCTGAGGCGCCCTGGTCCTTTAAATCCTGGCGGGTATGGTCGATCGTGGGCGCCGTCGACGTTGAACTAGTCGCGGCGGCCGCTTCGGTCGACGAGGTCGTCGCCGGGTGATGGTTGGCCGTTGTTGCTGAACTGGCCGTTGCCGATGATGACGCAGCCGGGGCCTCACTACTGCTAGATGACGCTACGGCAGCAGTAGTGTCAGCCCTTTTTTTGCCGAACTGACCTGACTAGCCGCCTGGGCCGTTATCGTTGCGGTGTGGGCCCTCTTCGCCTTGAGTTTGGGCAATTGCGAGGCCTTAAACTTGAAGGTGATGGCGTGCTTGGCCTGGTAAACGTGCAACACGTTGATCGACAAATTCGCGTTGATCTTCTTTTTCAGGTTCTTCGCGGTAAACGTGTAGTAGACGTTCGAATTACCGGCCTTATCACGGACCTTGCGGACGTTTTGCGGCGCGTGGCCGTTGACTTTGATCACCTGGACCGGGTATTTACCCAGGGTCTTGGCCGTCTTGAGGTGCATGGTCACCCGGTACTTGCCGTTCTTGACCGTCACCTTAGCCGGCTTAACGAAATACTTGCTGGCCATCGAAGTCTTCGACGTGCCGTAGGTCAGTGCGGAATACGACACCGACTTGGCCTGCGCCGTGGTCGCGAGACCCACCGTGCTTAAGGCCAGAACCGCGATGGTTAAAAGCCATTTTTGACGCATATTAATTCCCCCGTTTCCAGAATAGACCGCCAACGATGAGGCCCAAGAGCCCTAAGAACGTGGCCCCGATGGCGGATTGGTCGTTCGTCTGGGGCAGGCGTTGCCCCGTTGCTGCGTGATGGGCCGCCGAAGTGGTGGCGGTCGGCGTACCCGCGGCCGCTTGGGTGCCGGCCGTGACGTTTCCGTGATGGCTAAATTGGAACTGGACCGTAAACGTCTGCTTGATGCCCACGGTCGGCACTACCACGTGAACCGTCCCCTTGATCCGGTGATTCAGGGTGGCTAACGTCGGCACGTCAAAGGTGTACGACACCGTGTAATAGTTACCGCTGGTCCCGTAGACCACGTTTTGGGCCGCTTCGCCGTTCGTGGTCAGGGGTTTAAACCCGCTTTGCGTCATCCCCGAGTTCTTAGCATACTTGACCGCCAGTTGGACCTGATAGTGGTCGCCCACCCGGTGAATCACGGCCGTATGGGTATAAAATTTGTTGGCCGCCGAAACGGATTTACCATTGGCCTGCAGGACCCGGTAAGTCCACCCTTGGGTCGCGGTCGCTGATGTTTTCGCGGCTTTTACGGCCGGCGTGACGGCTTTAGTGGCTTTAGTGGCCTTAGTGGCTTTGGTGGTCTGACTAGTCTTAGTCGCGGCAGTTGGCTTGGTCGTTGCCGCGGATTTAACCGCCTGCTTGGTGGTCGAACTGGATTGGGCCGCGGACGAGTCTGCGGTCGTGGTCGCCGCTTGGTCCCAGCTGAACTTTAACCAAGCCTGGGTGGTCATGGCCCCCGTTCCCGGCACCGCCACGTTAAAGGTCACCGGTAACGTGGCCTGGGTCTGGGGGACCGTAAACGTTAGGTTCCCCGCAGCGAGAGTCGCCGGTTTTTGGTCGACCGTGACGCTTTGCAACAACTTTTGCGCACTAGCC
Organism: Levilactobacillus zymae DSM 19395; assembly: GCF_001434115.1. GTDB lineage: Bacteria > Bacillota > Bacilli > Lactobacillales > Lactobacillaceae > Levilactobacillus > Levilactobacillus zymae. The sequence continues at coordinate 13,977 of NZ_AZDW01000050.1, read as the reverse complement.
GTCACGGGGAGGGCGATGTGATACTGTCCCTTCTTCACCGTAACGGTCGCTTGTTTGCCAAAATACTGAGCGGCCGTCGATGGCGTGGTGGTGGCTTGGCCCGCATGGTCTTGCACCACCGTGGTCGGCACGGTGTAGGTGCCCGCCGTTAGGGTGGTGGTCTGGGCTTGGGCGGTCATCCCGCCTAGGCCGCATAGGCTCAACAGCCCTACCGCGAGACCGACCCATACCTTTTTAAACAACATACTGATACCCCCATTTTTTTCAAACTTACCGCCGGTTAAACGTCCAAGTCGTGGCCGGTGCCGGCGTTGCGGCCGCCTTGATCACGTGATTCTGGGCGTTCACCAGTTTAAATTGCTTTGCCGTGGTAAATCGCAGATACAGGGTCTGCTTTTTGGCCTTGCGAGGTGCGTAGGTGACCTTCCAAAACGTGGTAGTTTTAGGCGTCACGTGGTAAGTCGCGTAGGCCACCCGCGTCTTGACGGCCTTACCGTGCCGGTAGACCTTCTGGGTCAGCCCGGTCTTCTGAGTAAAGGTCCAAACCTGGGTGTAGCCCTTGGTGCCGGTCGCCTTCCAGGTCCCCGTTGGCGTCTTGGGCGCTTGCTTAGCGGGTTTCTTGGCCTTTTTAACAGTCTTCTTGACCGCGGCCTTGCGGACCGTGACCGTCTTGGTGGTACTGATCTTCGCCTTGGTCGTGGTGATGGTCAACTTGGTCTTGGCCTTTTGGGCCTTAGTTAACTTGACGGCGTACTTACCGGCTTGGTTGGCCGTGGACGACCCTAGTTTCGTGCCGTGGCGTTTGACCACCACTTTGGCCCCTTGACTGGTCAGCCCCGTCACCGTCTTAGTCCGGTTAGTCACGGTCTTCACCGTCAACCGGGGTTGGGTGACCGTCTTCACGGACTTAGCCGTGGTGGTCTTGGTGGCCGTCGGCGTCGTGGTTGGTCCCACGGCGCTAGTCACACTACTGGTCGCACTGTCGCTAGTTGCACTGGTGGTCGTCGAACTGTCCGTAGTCGTTTCCGCTGGCGTAACTACCGGCACGGTCTGCCAATCTAACGTGATGCTGGCCGATTCCGTCTTCGCCCCTAATTGTGGAATTTGCAGATTGAACGTCACGGGGACGGTGGTCGTGGCTGGCGTCACGTTAAAGGTCAGCGCCGAACCACTCACGGCACTTTGCCCCGCCACCGTAGCCGCCTTGATAAACATTTCCGCATGATTCTGCATTGCTAGGCTGACCTGAGCTTGGTCCCCCGTCACGGTCACCTGCGCCGTGTTCGCAAAGAACTTCGCTGCCGAAGACGTGCTGCCGTTGGCTTGCACCAACGTTGCCGGAATGGTGTATTCCCCGTCGGCCAACGTGCTAGCCTGTGCCGGCTTAACAGCGCTTACATTTAAGAACATAATGATGGCAGCTAGCAGGCTCAAAAGCCCGACCTTAACCCATTTAACTCGCATATGTATTCCCTCCAAATTACAATAATTTTAAATCACTCCTAGTCTACCACAAGTTTAAATAGTATTCGGCGTAAACCGCTCATTTACAACATTATCATCATCGTTAACTGGTTTATCAAATGATTAATGAACCAAAAAAACGCCGACTCCGCAGAGTCGACGTCGGTCCTCAGATACTGAGGTCGCGTTAATTTAGTTCTTAGTAAACGTCCAGTTAGCCGCTGGGGCAACACCGGCCGTGGTCTTAACGACTTGGTTCTTTGAGTTAACGATCTTGAATTTCTTCGCGGACGTAAAGCGCATGTAGAAGCTGGAGCTCTTCTTAGCGTTCTTTGGCGTGTACGTGATCTTCCAGAACGTTGGCGTCTTAGCGTCTACCTTGTAGGTGGCGTAAGAAACCAAGGTCTTGACCTTCTTACCGTTCTTGTAAAGGGTTTGGTTGAAACCAGTCTTTTGGCTGAAGGTGAAGACTTGCGAGTACTTGTTTGCCGTGTTGGACTTCCAAGTGCCCGTAGGCGTCTTAACGGAAAAACTAGCCGTAGACTTCTTGGTCGACGTGGTCTTCTTGGCCGTCGTCTTCGTGGTGGTCTTCTTAGTGGACGTGGTCTTCTTCGTCGCCGTCTTAGTGGCTGCGGCTTGGACCCGGATGATCCGATAGAAGTAAGCCTTGGTCTTTGGGTTCGTCGCGTAGACGTAGACGTTGGTGTTCTTCTTTAGGGTCTTGGACAGCTTAGCGGTGTACTTCCCCGTCTTGCTGGAAGCCGTGGCCGTAGCCAGGTTCTTCTTGGCGTTCTTAGTGCTCTTAACGGTAATCTTGGACCCCTTAGTGGCCGTCCCCTTAATCGTCTTCGAGTTATTGTAAATGGCGTTAACCTTTAAACTTGGGCTAACGTAAGTTGACGTGGTCTTCTTCGTTGCCGCGTTAGCCGTGATGCCAGTTGCCGGTACCGTTGCGCCTAAAGTGGCTACCGTTACCAAGCCAGTTAATGCAACCATAAATTTCTTCATTATTCTGACTCCTTCAGTTACCGGCAGATCACCACCGGCTAATTTATTAATCGACTCGTAGTATAACAGATTTTTTATAATTTAGTGACAGAATATCGAGAGTTTAATAAAAATTAACTACCTTATCTTGGCCCCGTCAACCGGCCCTAAATCGTTGCACCTGCGGCCTTAATCTACTACCGTAGACCCAGTCAGTCAAGAAAGGTGATTATCTAATGGAAAAAACATTTACGTTTGATGCCGATTTGACGGTCAATCGCTTAGGCTACGGGACCATGCAGCTGCCCGGTGAAGGCGTCTGGGGACCGGCCGCTGATCCGCAACACGCGCCTCAGGTGATTGAAACGGCGATCGACAACGGCGTCAACTTCATCGATACCGCCGACGCTTACGGCCCCTTGTACGCCAACCGCTACCTGCGGACCGCGTTGCAAGCGCGTCCCAACGCCCACGTCATGGTGGCCACTAAGGTCGGCTATACCCGACAAGGCCCCGGCGTCTGGACTCCGCTGGGGGCACCCCAATATCTGAAGCAACAGGTCGAAATGAACCTCTTTACGTTGGGACTTGACCACATCGACCTGTTACAACTCCACCGGATCGACCCCGATTACCCGTTAGCCGTTCAGTTGGGGGCCTTAAAGGACCTGCAAAAGGAAGGCAAAATTCGCCACGTCGGTTTAAGTCAGGTTACCGTCGACCAGCTCAAGGCCGCCGAAAAGATTATGCCCATCGTTTCCGTGCAGAATCAATACAACCTGATCAACCGTAGCGACGAGGACCTCTTAAACTACGCCGAAGCGCACCACATCGCCTTCATTCCGTGGTACCCGTTGGCGACCGGGAAGCTGATCACCAACCCGACTCTGCTGACCATCGCGCAGAAGTACGACGCCACCCCGTCACAAATCGCCCTGGCCTGGTTGTTGCAACGCTCCGACGTGATTCTCCCAATTCCGGGGACCAAATCCAGCAATCACGAACTGCAAAACCTCAAGGCCCGCGACATCACTTTAAGTGACGCCGACTTTGACGCCCTGAAAGCTCTCGCCAATTAACCAACTTGATTTTAGAAAGCCAATCGGTTTATTCCGGGGGGCTTTTTTGTTACTCTGGACCTGGTAGCGATTACATCAATAACCGTTTCGAAAATCGTTTCCACGAAGAATTGCCGATTTAGTTTGCGTTTTCATGAAAACGCAAATATGATGTAAACGTTGATAAATAGGCATTGCAACCGGTTGTCAAAAATTAAAATTCTTGCTTTAAAAAGGTCGCTTTTCAGCGATAACTAGGGTATAATAACTTTCGAAGTGGTCTAGACATACTTTTTTACGCTAGACTAACTCGCGGTGACGAGTTGAACTTGCCCTTCTCGTCAATAACCGGTGGTAACACCCGTTTCTCAAAGTAGCAGCTGACTAAATAACAATTGGATCGTCTGGATTTAAACACTTAAGGAGTGACTATCTCGTGGCAACTGAACGCACAGCTTTATTCTTGTTCTTCGGTGGTACCGGTGACTTAGCATACCGGAAACTTTACCCAAGTCTGTTTAACCTTTACCGTAAAGGAAACTTACGGACCCACTTCGCCGTGGTCGGGACTTCCCGGCAGGCAATGGATCACGAAAAGTTCCGCGCAGCCGTTAAGAAGTCTTTGGCGGATAGCGGTAACCGGGTAGAATCTAAGGAAGCTAACGACTTTATTTCCCATTTCTACTACCAAGCACACGACGTGACCGACACCGCGCACTACGCCGTGGTCAAGGACTTACTCGACAAGCTGGATAAGAAGTACAAGTTACAAGGCAACCGGATTTTCTACCTCTCCATGGCCCCACAATTCTTCGGCACGATCGCCCAAGACTTGAAGACCCAAGGGTTGATGTCCAGCAACAAGGATGCCTTCAACCGGTTGGTCATCGAAAAGCCATTCGGTCGGGATTACGATTCCGCTAAGCAATTAAACGATGCCTTAAGCAAGTCCTTCGACGAAAATCAAATTTTCCGGATTGACCACTACTTGGGTAAGGAAATGATCCAAAACATCGAAGCCTTACGTTTCGGCAACACCTTAGTCGAATCCCTCTGGAACAACCGGTACATCGATAACATCCAAGTGACGTTATCCGAAAAACTGGGGGTCGAAGAACGGGCTTCTTACTATGACAACAGTGGGGCTTTGCGGGATATGGTCCAAAACCACATCATGCAAATCGTCAGCCTGTTAGCCATGGAACAACCGGTCGCCTTTACGGACACCGATATCCGGGCTGAAAAGGTGAAGGCTTTACGGAGCTTACGGGTCTACAACGTGGCCGATGCCGCGACTAACTTTGTTCGTGGCCAATACGGCTCGATCAACGACCAACCCGACTACCGTCACGAAGACAACGTGCCAACCGACTCCACGACTGAAACGTTCGTGGCCGGGAAGTTGTTATTCGACAACTACCGGTGGTCCGGCACCCCATTCTACGTGCGGACCGGGAAGATGCTCGCCGACAAGTTTACGCGGGTGGACGTGGTCTTCAAGCGTCCGTTAGTCGACATCTTCGCCTTCCCACAAAGTCAATCCACGCCACTGGCCGCTAACGTGCTGACCATCTTCGTGGAACCACACGCCGGGTTCTCCCTGCAATTGAACGCCAAGACCAACGACACCGGTTTCCAAACGGAACCAATCAAGTTGGACTACTTGGTCGATGCTGAAAAGTCCAAGGAAACGCCAGAACCTTACGAACGTCTGTTACACGACGTGATGAAGGGCGACGGGACCAACTTCTCCAGTTGGCCAGAAGTTTCCTACGCTTGGAAGTTCGTGGATCAAATTCGTCGGGTTTGGGACTTACAAGAACCAAACTTCCCGAACTACACGCCACACTCCATGGGCCCGGCCGCAGCCGAAGAACTCATCCAACGCGATCACCGCGAATGGATTTACCGGTTGAACCACTAACCCTAAAATTAACTCAAAAAAACGCCATCCCTCGCGGATGGCGTTTTTTGAATACTATCGTTTAACGGGTAGAACGTTCCATTAACCGTAACGTCAGCTGACCGATCCGTGGAACGGTCACGACCCGTTCTTCGATGAACCGAAAGCCGACCGCCGTATAGAGTTTTTCGGCGGGCACGTTGCCCTTGATGGCGTCTAAATGCAACACGGTCTGCCCGTCGGCTCTGGCTTGCGCTAAAATCGCTCGGAGCATCTTGGTCGAAATCCCCCGTCCCCGAAAATCGGGGTGGACGGCGTAGAGGTGGAGGACCCCAATCTCAGCGCCCGTTGCCGGCAACCGCCAGGCGGCCCCGCGATAATCGGGATCTTCGCCCGGTAACAGTACTCCGACCGCGGCTAACCGCGCGTGATCGTAGCCTAACAGTAGTTTTCCTTGGCGCAGGTCGCGCTGCAAAATGGCCTCGCTGGGGTTGACACCCCACCGCCACGCCGGTCCGTACGGTGTGGTGCTGATCGCCGCACAGACCTCGCGGTAAAACTGGTAGATCGCTGGTAAATCGGTCTTCGTTGCGCACCGAACCTGCCAGGCTGGCGGGGTTGCCCCGTTTAATTGAATTGTCATCTGATGGTACCTCCTGAAAAGTTTTTCAATTTCTAGAATCTAAGCGCCCAGTGACGTGGACGCGTGGTGAGCAAAATTTTTTCCGGTCCCCACCTAACCGGGTCGTATGGGCTTTGACGACCGTTTAACGACTTGTGAACGAATTGACAATTTTTCAGAAAAAATTTTATAATGAAAGCGGTTTAATACTACTGGTGCCGCGCATCTTTCCGTGGCGTTTCGGTGCCGTAGATTACATATCAAGGGAGATTTTCGTATGTCAAAATTGCCAGAATTTTCAAGTGATTTCTTCCGTCTCGACCATAAAGCCGCCATCGTGACCGGTGGGGCCTCCGGATTGGGATTTTACTACACCAAGGCCCTGCTGCGTTCGGGGGCCCGCGTCTTAGTGGTGAGCCGGACCGACAAGAACTGGGAAGCCATCCGGTCGATGGACGACGTCTTTTCCGGCCAAGTTGCCTTTTTGAAGTGCGACTTGACCGCGCCTGACGCCGCCAAGAAGATCACCGAAACCGCCCAAAAGCAATTCGACCACATCGACATCCTGGTCAACAACGCGGGCATGCAGCTACGCAACAATTGGCGGGACTTCAAGGACGATGACTGGCGCAAGGTGCTTGATTTAAACCTAAACGCCCTGTACTACTTGTCGCACGAAGTCGCTAAGGTCATGGCCGACCAGGGCCACGGCAAAATCATCAACGTGGGTTCGATGCAGTCCTTCAGAGCCGGGAAATTCATCTTCCCGTACACCGCCAGCAAGCACGCCGTGGTGGGCCTGACCAAGGCCTATGCCGACGCTTTGGCCGGCGACAACATTCAGGTCAACGCCATCGCTCCAGGCTACATCGACACGCCGATGACCAAAGACTTACAAAACGACCCTCAACGCAACCAGGAAATTCTGGCGCACATCCCCGCCGGCCACTGGGCACAACCCCGTGAGCTCATGGGCACGTTGGTCTTTCTGGCCAGCGAAGCGTCCAACTACGTCACCGGGACCACCATCCCCGTCGACGGCGGTTACCTTTTGCGTTAGGCCTGCCGGACCATCTTGATGTGCGGCGTGTGGTTAAATAAGAAGGGCTGCCCTTCCACCGCATAATTGAACTTTTCATAAAAATGTTGTTTATCAACCTGTGCCTCGATCACCACCGGCTGACCCGCAAAATCTTGGGCCAGTTCGGTGGTGATTTGTTGCATCAGCAAGCGTCCCACGCCCTGCCCGCGAACTTCCGGCACCGTCAGGACGCGGCCAAAGGTGGCGTGGCCCTGTTCGGTAAAGACCCGTGCGTAGGCAACCAAGTGGCCGTCCTGATAACCCAAAATGTGCTGGGCTGTCAGATCGATGGCGTCAATTTCTTGGTAGATCCGCTGCTGGGCCACCACAAAGGTCCGTGTACGTTCATATGCAAGATCATAGAATTCGCGTGCCGTGAGTTGTTCTAAGGGTTTAACTTGCCAATTTATCATTCTTATCCCGTCACTTTCGTGTTATGATTGAGGACAAGTATGTCACTTTTTAATTGCAAATGCAACTACTATTTTTTGAGGAGCTTAACATGCCAAATTCATTTCGCAGTATCGGGTTGATTGCGCGCGCCACATCGAGCATGGGTAATCACCTCTTCAGTCAACAAAACCTCCAAAACAACCAGTTTCTCTACCTGCTTCATATTCTGGATTCGCCGGGGATCACCCAGGCCGAACTCGCCACACAGCTGCACGTCGACCCGTCGACCTGTCTGCGGACCGTCCGTAAGCTGATTACCGGCGGCTACCTGATCCGTCAACCCGACCCGGCCGATAAGAAACGCAAGTGCCTGGTCCCTACCGAACAAGCCCACGCGTTTTACCCTCAGCTCCAGCATTACGAACAGACCTTGTTAACCGTGGGCACAACCGATTTTTCGGCCGGTGAACGGTTAATGCTCGAAGAATTATTGGCCCGGGTGGCCACCAACATCGAACGCCTGCAAGCAGACCCCACGCGGTTTGAACACGGGTGCACCCCACCACGGGATGAAAATTAGTTACAATTTTCAAACAATAGAGTTAAAATATTTCACTTTCAGATTGTGAGATGATACACTTATCCCTGTAAGGCCTGATTTAATTCTGAAACATAAAGGAAGGTTACTAATGGCAGATCAAAAAGCAAACATTGGTGTTGTTGGTATGGCGGTCATGGGCAAGAACTTAGCCCTGAACATTGAAAGTCGCGGTTACACGGTTGGGATCTACAACCGTTCTGATTTCCGGACCAAGGACGTCATGAAGGACCACAGTGACAAGAAGTTAATTCCAAGTTACACGGTGGCTGACTTCGTGAAGTCACTGGAAACCCCACGGCGAATTCTTTTGATGGTTAAGGCTGGTAAGCCAACCGACGCCGTTATCCAAGAACTCTTACCATTGCTGGACAAGGGTGACGTCTTAATCGATGGTGGGAACACGAACTTCCACGATACCATGGCTCGTAACGCTGAACTCGACAAGTCCGGGATCAACTTTATCGGCATGGGGGTATCCGGTGGTGAACTGGGTGCCTTACAAGGCCCATCCTTAATGCCTGGTGGTCAAAAGGAAGCTTACGATTTGGTTGCCCCTATTTTGGAACAAATCTCTGCTAAGGCCCCTCAAGACGGCAAGCCATGTGTAACGTACATCGGCCCTAACGGTGCTGGTCACTACGTTAAGATGGTCCACAACGGGATCGAATACGGTGATGAAGAGCTGATCGACGAAAGCTACAACATCATGCGTAACGTTGCCGGTATTTCCGTTGACGAGATGGCTGACATCTTCAAGGAATGGAACAAGGGTGAATTGGACAGCTACTTGGTTGAAATCACCGCTGACATCTTGACTCGTAAGGATGACTTAGGCGACGACAAGAACTTACCAATCGTTGACGCCATCCTAGACCGTGGGAACAACAAGGGGACTGGTAAGTGGAGTTCCGAAGATGCGTTGAACATCCAAGTTCCACAATCTGTTATCACCGAATCCGTTTACGCCCGTTACATCTCCATGATGAAGGACGAACGGGTCAAGGCATCCAAGGTCTTACCAGCTGCTGAAAAGCAAGGTAACGTTGACTTTGGTGACAAGACTGAATTTATCGAAAAGGTTCGTCAAGCCCTCTTCTTCAGTAAGTTAATGAGTTACGCCCAAGGGTTCGAACAACTCCGGGTCGCTTCCGAAACCTACGATTGGAACTTGAAGTTTGGTGAATTAGCACAAATCTGGCGTGGCGGTTGCATTATCCGGGCCCAATTCCTGCAAAACATCACCGACGCCTTCGACAAGGATCCTAAGTTGACCAACTTACTCTTTGATGACTACTTCAAGGACATCTCCAAGAAGTATCAACAATCCGTTCGTGACGTGGTTGCTTTGGCCGTTCAAGCCGGGATTCCTGTTCCTAGCTTCTCCGCTGCCATCACCTACTACGACAGTTTCCGGGCAGAAGTCTTACCTGCTAACTTGTTGCAAGCACAACGGGACTACTTCGGGGCACACACCTACGAACGTCGGGACCGTAAGGGTGACTTCCACTACTCATGGTACGAAGAACAATAAACCTTTAATTCTAATCTCGAAAAAGACGTCCTCCGGGGCGTCTTTTTTAGTTGGCCAACCAAAAAACGACCGGTCACTGCCACCCCGGTCGTCATTCAAGCGTTATTCAATTTATTGGCGCGTGTGCCCACCCGCGTGAGTCACGCCGCCTAACTGTTCTTCCAAGGCCAAATGAATGGCGTGCAGGCTTTCCCAGCGGTCGATCTCGGTCGCCAGTCCCGCTTGCCACTGCGCCTTTTCGCGGCTCTTCTCGATGAACCGGTCCCAATTCGGATCGGCGGTCAGGTCGTCGGCACTTTGCCGCCACTTCCGCCATTCGTCTAAATGGTGCGCTAATTCACGGGCTTCTGGTGGTGCTAACACTAAGTTGTCAGTCATGATGGGTGGCCTCCTTCAAGGTGTCGCAGTCAGCTTATCTCTTTTATAAGTTAATTATATCAAAATCCGCCGGTCCGCGCCGACCTGCCGCTCACAACCGGGCGAAAATTTGGGCGATGGTTTGATCCCCCTGTAACAGGGGCAACGTCTTGCCAATCGTCCGGTCATCGTGCAACGCCGCCACCAAAAAGGCCGCGACATCTCCCCGGGGCACGCTCCCCACGGCTAACGGATCACTCTTGACCAATCCGGTGGCCGGGTGGAAGGATAACGCACCGGGTTCCACGATGGTGTAGGCCAAGTGCGTTTGATGGGTCAACCAGTGATCCGCGTAGAATTTCGCCGCGTAGAGGGCCTGTAATGGTTCGGCCCAGCGGTTGCGGTCCTCGGCAAACAGCATGCTGATCATTAAAAAGCGCGACACTCCCGCGATTTCGGCGGCCTGCATGGTCTTGACCGCCCCGTCGAGATCAATCAGCAGGGTCATGTCATCCTTGGTCCGACTGCCCGACCCCGCCGCAAAAATCAGCGCGTCCACGCCTAATAACTGGCTGGCCAAGGCCTCGGGTTTGGTCAACAGGTCGAAATCACAGGCTTTGATGCCCTGATCTTCCCAGTCCTCCCGTTCCTCTCCGGGTCGTAAACCAGCAATCGGGGTATCCCCGCTGGCGATAAGTTGTTGCATGACTAACCGTCCAATCTGACCGTTAGCCCCCACCACAAACACCTGCATTGCGCTAAGCTCCCTTCTCACTACTCTCCGGTCTAATTATACACTAGCCACTATCAACTGGCTGAAATTCGCCAAAATTGGCGTTTAACGCCGCCCTAGCGCCTAGCAACTTGGTTATTTGACCCACCCAATCCGCAAAATCCAAGAATCGAGTCTTTACCGGTCGCTAAAAAGTGCCATAATAGAAAAGGGTGTGGTTGATTGCCAACCACTGTCGCGATAACTTAAAGGAGGTCCCGAGTTTGTCAGACTCAGAATTAACAATTACCGACTTGGACGAAAACGCCCAACAAACCGCTTTAGCCGAATTTGCGCACTTCTACATTGCGCATTTTAAGCAAAATAGCTTGGAAATCTTGTCCCAATACCGGGTCGACTATTCCATGAACGATATCAACCGATACCTGTTCGAAAACCGCTACTTCTCCCCGGAAGAACTCATTGCCGGTGTCTTGAAGGATAAGCGCTCGCTGTTCTTGAACATTTTAAAGACCGTCAAGATGACCTACAACGCTAACGGCTCGCTCAAGGACAACACGTGGGAAGGCTGGTACCGCCAAAATTACGCCAAAATCGAACAAGGGATCTAATCTTCTTCAAACCGGGACGTTCATCGGGTGATGGCCGTCCCGGTTTTCGTATCTCAGTCCCGTTATAATCATAGTTATTACGAATTTCTTCGAAAGATGCGTTGTCCTTGCACTCTAAGAAAAATTCGGGTAGACTAACTTTGTAAGATAAATTGGAAGCTGTTAGGTGAGGCTCCTATACGGAAAATGCTACTGCTCAGAAACGTCGAGAAACGCCAATGAGTCAGCTGTTCAGGTCAACATAAGGCCTGATCTAATGTAGCTGTTGAACAAACTACGCCGTATAGTGCTAAAACTCAACGACTAGCTGGTTTAAGTTCACATGCTATTTGATGTGCGCGCGGCTAGTTATGAGGCCGGGCGCTTTTAATTTGAACTCAACTATTTATGGAGGTGATGAACATGACGACATTGAAAGATGATCCTGGAGCGTGTCACTCTCTGGTGGGAAAGATAGCGTTGGTTCATCCCTCTTGGTTGACGCTTTGAGAAACAACCAGTAAAGCTAGCTTTCCCGGTCCGGACGCCGTAGCTTGATGCGGCGAGTTCGGCCCTAGATTTTAAAACCGACCCGTTAGTCCGCCGTTAACTCAGATATCGTTGGCGTTAGAGTCAACCGTTTCGTATCTGACCTTCCCGTACTCGTTTGGGGGCTAACCGGTCGAGCCATTTAATCGATAACGCAAGCTAGAGTTACGTTGTTTTTCCGGCTCTATCCCGCGATGACGCATTGACGTGCGAGCTTGGATAGGCAGCTTCACCACTCGGGGAACCCTGTGGGGGGAGAGCGCTAAGTAACTGACGCCGTTTCTACTATTTTGGTAATTTAAAGTCTGTCGTCGATCCCTGACCAAACCGTCATAAACGGTTATTGGCGTGAGTAAGGGCCCTTACCCATGGGCTGATGGGAATCACCCCGCAAGTGGTCCCTTAAGCACGTCGATGTGCTGGTCGGGTTTAGAAAAACACACTGAAGTCAAAAAAGACCTCGTCGTCCTGACGAGGTCTTTTTTTCATCTATTCAGCTGATTAAGCGCGTTTGCCGGCCCGCATATTGTCGAGGTAGGCTTGACTCTTCTCTTCGCTAAATTCGTGTTCGGATTTCCCGATAACTACCGTTGCCAGGGAGTTCCCGACCACGTTGACCGCGGTCCGGCCCATGTCGACTAACCGGTCGATTCCGGCGATAAAGGTCAGCCCACTCATTGGTACCCCAATCGTGGAAACCGTCGCCAGCAAGACCACGAAGGACGCCCCGGGAACCCCGGCCATCCCCTTACTGGTAATCATCAGGACCACCAGTAACGTAATTTGTTGGCCAAGGCTCAAGTTGATGTGGTAGGCCTGGGCAAGGAATAAGGCGGCCAAGGATTGATAGATCGCCGACCCATCCAGGTTAAAGGTGTACCCGGTCGGAATCACGAAGGAGACGATCCCTTGGCTGACCCCGAATTTGTCCATCTTATCGATCAGCCGTGGTAACGTGGCTTCGGAACTGGCCGTGGAGAAGGCCAGGATGGCTTCGTCTTTAATCACCGTTAAGAGGTCCCATAACCGGAAGCCGAAGATCCGGGCAACCAAGCCCATGAAGACCAGGATAAAGACGGCCATGGTCCCGTAAGCTAACACGATGAAGTACCCCAGAGGCGCTAACGCGGAAATCCCCATTTGCGCAATGGTGACCCCAATCAGGGCACAGACCCCGATTGGGGCGGTATGCATGACCCAGTTGGTGACCCGGAACATCACTTGCGACACGGCATCAAGGAAGTCGATGATGATTTTCCCCTGCTTGCCGATGGCCGCCGTCCCTAACCCGAAGAAGACGGAGAAGAAGATGACCGGCATCATGTCACCCTCGGATAAGGATTTGAAGAAGTTCGTTGGGATGATGCCCATCAGGGTCGCCCAGATGCCCGTATTCTTGGCTGATTTGGCCGTAGAGACGTACTGACTGATATCCGTACTATGTAATTGATGAATGTCGATAAACGACCCAGGATGGAAAATATTACCGACTAACAGCCCTAAGGCAATCGCAATCGTGGTCATGATTTCAAAGTAGATCAGGGTCTTACCACCGACCCGGCCTAATTGTTTGATATCGCCCATGTTGGCGATCCCGACGGTTAAACAGGACACCACGATTGGCAGCACGATCATTTGAATCAGGCCAATGAACATGTTCCCAATGTTTTGCATGGCGGTGATGGCCATTTTGTTTTGGTAGAAAATGACCCCTAACACAATCCCTAAGACTAACCCAATTAAAATTTGCCAGCCTAAACTAAGCCGGTAACTCCGGTATCTTTTCATTATCTTCACCCATTCTCTCATAGTCTAATCGTTTTTTCAGAATTCTTCTCACCTCATAATGATAGCACAAGGCTGGAAAAACGACGCACTTCATCCAGCTGAAAATTAAAATTATGACGTTTAAATGACCAGGTATCCGGTTTCAGAAAATGTCGTCAAGGGGCATTCTGCCGCAGATTATCGGCACTTAAACGGGGCATCACCGCCGTTAGTTAGATTTTTAACCATTATACAAAAAAAGGAACCCGAGTTGGGTTCCTGACATTGCGTGGCAACGTCCTATCCTCGCAGGGGGCGATCCCCCAACTACTATCGGCGTG
>NZ_AZDW01000049.1 GCF_001434115.1 Levilactobacillus zymae DSM 19395 | reverse complement strand
AGGCTACACATACTTTGTCGAAACAATGGTCAGTTTTGAGGGGTCTACCCTCAAACCTTATGTGCTTTTTTGGGCGTATAGCTCAGCTGGTTTAGAGCGCACGCCTGATAAGCGTGAGGTCGATGGTTCGAGTCCATTTATGCCCATTGACCGTAAGGTCGATATGGGGAATTAGCTCAGATGGGAGAGCACCTGCTTTGCAAGCAGGGGGTCAACGGTTCGATCCCGTTATTCTCCATTGATGCGAGAGCATCAAGTTTGTTCTTTGAAAACTAGATATTATCAATTATTTTCCTTTAATTATTAAAGATAAT
>NZ_AZDW01000001.1 GCF_001434115.1 Levilactobacillus zymae DSM 19395 | reverse complement strand
TTCTTATCATGAATCGTTGATTTAACAACATTTCCATTGACAAGACGTAGAAAAACGCTACCGAGCTACGTGATGGTAACGGTGTATTCCCCGCGCATGCGGGGGTGATTCTTAATCGGTAGCTTTTTTTCTTCGGCATTGGCCGTATTCCCCACACATGTGGGGGTTAATTTCACCCCGTTTCCATCCCATCCCTTTGTCCCCGCAGCCACTCATTAGCCACTTCTTCAAAGAACCGTCGAAAGGCCACATAGGCGTATCCCTGCCAGGCTTGGCGATTCTTACGATAGGCCGCGGGAATGATGCGAGCGACCGCTGTATGCAGGTTTTCGAGTAACACCCAATTATGCTCTAAGCGCGTAGCTGATTGGCCGCGACTACCTAGCTGAGCTTCGGCCATGCGACAGACCGCCGCCTTGGCTTGATAAATCACGCGCGCCATCTCATAGAGTCGGGTATGGTCGTGATCGGCTAAAGCCGCCATCAACTGAGCGGTCGCTGCGGGGATACCGCCCACGGTGGTTAGCGACTGAGTTAAGTTCGTGAATTCCAAGCGGGTGAGTAATTTTTCGGATGGTTGGTCGGTGGACCGAGTTATCTGGGCTGGGGTCAATGTCGCTTGGTTAGCTTGGGCTGAATTTGATTGTGCAGAAGTGCGAGGAACCTGGCTCGTATTGGCTGTTTTAATTGTGCTTTTAAAAGATTGGTTTAAGGTCAAATGATTAGTTGGCCAAAATGACCAATCCGGCCGTGCCAATTTGGCCTGGTGGGCGTAAAGCCAGCCCTCCATTTCGGGCAAGAAAAGGCAATCACTGGCGTTTCGCCGATGCTTTTTAAGCAGAAGTCCCATTTCTTCTAATTGATCGTAGGCCCGTTGAACCGTTCGGGAACTAATGAAGTAGTTTGCCGCCATTTCAGAATGGGCGTAGTTGACGAAGTAGGACTGCCGAGATGCGTCAAAAAAGCGGCGGTCCTGCCGGCGACTGGAAAGCATTCGGTCGATGAGGGCACTATAAATGACCGCTAGAGTTGGATTGAGTTGGTGCTTTCGAATGAGAGTTAGACGAAGGGACAAGTATTGCGTCTTGATCAGCATAAAAAAATCCTCCGAAAATTTTAAGGTTATACCTTTACTAACGAAATTCTGGAGGATTTTGTCACCTAAAAATTAAAACCACCAGTCTGCAGACCAGTGGTTCATTAATAAGTTAAAGTTAATCGGCCGAGCCAATCAATTGCCCGCGAACGACGGCATCCCGTTGTTCATAGGCTAATTGCTGCATCGGCGTTCGCGGTTGATTCTCATCAACGGGTGTTAGCGTAATTGTCGAGACCTGCGAACGGCTATCACGTAACGGCGCTAAGGCTTTCAGGCCGCCATCGGCTTGTGGAATCAGCGTGTAGTGTCGGTCCCGGAGTGCCGTAAAATAAGTCTCGTAATTTTTGGTTTCCAAGTATTGAGGTGCCAGGTGGACCACTTCTCCTGTGGCGTGTTCGACAAAAGAGGGGTCAATCCAAAATGCTGGTGCTTTTAGTTGTTCCTCCATGGTCATACTTCCCTTCGATTTTGTGTGATTAATTCCCTTAGAATTAACTTATCCATCTCCAGTATAGCCAATTAGGCCCCAAGTCACGAGCAAACGGACTTGGGGCCTAATCTATGAACCTAAATATCGGCACCGATTTTTCTGTTGTTATTTTTGAGAAGTTCGGTTTGGTAATCCATGATGGAAGTTTGAATTGAATTCCATTCGTTTATAGTTTGGGTTTGTTCGCGAATATTCTGACCTAATCCATTAATAGCAACTGTATTCCGAAAGATTTCCTTGGTAATGGTTTGACTGGCCTGACTGATAGAATCTGTAATGGCTTGTTTGGCTGAGCGAATTTCCGCGACCAGTGTTTGCTGCATGTGGTGGAGTTGTTCTTGCTGATCGATATAAGTCGTGGCTTCTTGCCAAGTGGTCGCACGCCCATCCAAAAACGCTGTGTAAACGTATAAAAGATGACGCATATCATGAGTATCGTGTGGTGGAAAATAGCCGATTTGAGCCTTGATTGTCTGGGCGTAACCTTGTAAATAACGGGCGGTATCGGTTTGTTCCGCCGCCATTTGTTCAACGTAAACGCTACGGTTTGCTTGTAAGCTTTCGTCATATTTAAATTCTGTCTTAAGCTTAGATTGATTATAGCGGTCATTTTCCCGACAAAAACGGTCATCCGTTTTGGCGATACGGCGTTTTAGTGCCCGTATACGATGATTGCGGTAAAACGGAATTGGTTGGGAGAATGGTAGATGTAGTTTGGCGAAGAAATAAAGGAGGACAAAAGCGATAAAACAGATTAGTAATAAAGCCACAATTGCAAGGCCAGTCCAGGTTGAATTAAGGAATAAGTACGTACCAGTATTTAGGCTGAGTACAATTGTCAGAATAATGATTCCAAGCAGTCCGTATTTGGCGAAGCGGGTATCTGCATTATTAATTTTTTCCTCTACTGGTAAATGGTCGGTTTGGTTTTGCTGGAAGTAGGCTCTTAGTGTCGGATGCTGAACTTGCCAAGTGTAGGTTTTGAAGTCAGCATTGACCCGATCCTTTGTTTGCCGATAGTTTTGGATAAAATTGGCTGTCCGTTGTTGATGGGCCTGTTTTAAATTATCTAAAGCAAACTGAGCAGCCAGCAATTGTTTGAGATGACTGGTTAAGTCAACCATGGACATTTGTTGGAGTTGTTGAACGTTTTCAATTTGCCATGAATATTTTGGCTGATTCCATGTCGTTTGATGGCTAAACGCTTGAGCTTGTGTATAGGTGTTGTGAACATCTTGGGGAGTGGCGGAACGTAAAGTTTCTGTCATTGTGATGGGCCTCGATTCTAATTTATTGATGACAGCTTTGGTCATTACGGCTTAAATTATAGCTGAAGGCCCTGACACATTATGACGTTAGCAGTTTCTTACTTAAAAAAGTTAATTATTTTCAATTATCCCCCGATAAATCAGGAACTTACCGGATTGCCTTCGCCCGATAAAAAGGGCAAACTAGATTTATTAGACTAAAAATTATTTGGAAAAGGGGACTACAGATTAATGATTAAACGGTTATGGCAGCTCGGTGCCGCCCAACGCTGGAAAATGGAAGTTCAACTGGTAGGCCAGTGGCTGAGTCGCCTGTTAGTGGTCACGTTGGTCTGGGCCGGCGCGCAGTGGGCGCTACGGGGTACCGTGAATGCCGTTTTGCTCGGCTTGATCGGGCTTCAGCTGGTGGTCACAGTGCTTTACCTAGTCGCGAGTCGCTGGCTGAGCCGCAATGGATGGGCGGCCGCGGCCAGTCAGGATCTCCAACGTCAATTTCTAAACGCTACCTTCCGACCAACGCAAGCCACGACTAACGTGATGCAGGGCCTTCAACAAGACCTTAGCACGTTGCGGGCGGTGACCATCTTTTTTGACACCGTCATTCCCACCATTTTACAGCTGATACTGACCGGTCTGGTCCTGCTGGGCGTTGTGTTGTGGGCACATGCTTGGACCGTGGTGATCCCCGTTGGCGGTATCTTACTGCTGGGGATGGGAATGGGTCTGTTGCAAGGCCTCGGAAACCGGCAAAACTTAGCCTACATCCAAAGTTTTAACCGAATGGGCCAACGGTTTCTCGACGACTTTCTGGGGATGAGTACACTCATCATGTACCAGCGCCAACACCGCTATGCGCAGGATTTTGCGACCGATTCGGAGGACTACCGGCAAAAGACCATGGGCGTCTTACGCTACCAGCTGCAGTCGCTAACCATCATGGACTTTTGTCTGTATGGAGCAATCGGTTATTTCTTACTGGCCCAGGTCAACGCGGTGCAGGCCCACACACTAGCTTTGAGCACGGCGTTGGGGATTGGGACCTTGACCGCGGTTTGGCTAATTGATTTTCGCCAGTTCGGGTATTTCATGCATGTTTTCATGTCGACGTTACCGAAATTGCGGCACCTGTTTGCCGTGATCGACGCGGCCGCGGTGCCCCAGACAGGAACGGCGGTCGTTACGCTCGACGCACCGGTCACCCGCTTGCAACTCACCGGCACGGTGGGTCACACCGACCAGTCCTTACTGACCACAGACCTGACGTTAACGGCGGGACAACTGGTGGGGCTGACCGGCCCCAGTGGGAGTGGCAAAAGCACTTTGGCGCAAACCTTGATGCAACGCCAACCACTATTAGCCGGGCAAATACTGGTTAACGGCACCACGGACCTGGCGGCGGTGGCGCCGACCGATTGGTTAAAACACTTCGCCTATCTGGGCCCCACGGCGAAAATTTTTGCCGGGAGCATCCAAGACAACCTACTATTGGGCAATCAGGCCATCGATTGGCAGCAACGTTTGACCGACTTGGGCCTCTGTCACTTCGTGGTGGACTTGCCTGCGGGGTACGCCACTCAGGTGGGGGAAAACGGGGCTCAATTGTCACCCGGCCAACGGCAACAAGTCGCCGTTGCGCGCGCCGTTCTGGCAAATAAGGACGGCTACCTCTTCGACGAGGTGACGTCTAACATTGATCCGACTAATGCCAATCAGATTTTGTCTGTGATTCAGCAATTGGCCCAAACGAAACTGGTGCTACTGATCACCCACCGCTTAGACGACCTCAACCGGCTGGACCGACTGCTTTTCTTGACGGATCACCAACTGATAAGCGGAACCTTTACCAGTCTGCAAACCCAAGTCCCGGCGTTTGCGCAATTGGTCCAAGAACAACAACGCTTACTCAAGGAGGTGGCGACCGTATGAAGCTATTTAGACGTTTGTTAGTGACCGCTGGCCGCCTGAACTGGGTGTTGGCCGCCAGTATTTTGGCCGGACTCGCCGCCACCGGCTTCCAACTGGGCCTGTTATGGGGCGGCTTTACGGTGCTATTTCACCCCATCCCGTTCTGGTGGGCCTGGTTACTGGTCCTGGCGCTGGTCGGGGGAATTTGTCGCTTCGGCGAACAGTACCTAGGCCACCTGGCGGCCTTTAAAATCCTATCGCACCTGCGAAACTTAACCTACCAACAACTCCTGCGTTTAGCGCCCGCCAAGTTAGACGACCAGCGCAGTAGCGACGTGCTCAAACTCCTGGCCCAAGACATCGGACTGATTGAAATCTTTTACGCTCACACCCTGGCGCCGGTGATTATCGGCAGCCTGACGGCGGTGAGCCTCGTAATCGTCTTAGGGAGCGCTTCGCCCTGGCTGGGCCTGATTGCGCTGATTGCCTACGTCAGCATTGGCCTGGGCCTCCCGCTGGCCACCCATCACCGGTTGAAGACGTTGACGACCGAACTCAACGCCCGTGATTTACAGGAACAACGCCAACTGGCTGAAGCCATCACGGGACAAACGGAGCTGCAGCAGTATCAAGCCACGGCCGCCCGCCTGCACCAGCTCGACCAAGCCTCGCAAGCCTACTGGCGGGTGAACCGGCAAAAGGCCTTGCGGCAGACTCAAACGGCCGTGATCATGCAACTGATCGTGGTGCTAAGCTTAATGGCCGTGATCGGCGTCGTGGTCACGCAACACTTGTCGTTGGTCTGGGCGGTGCTGTTTCCCTTCACGTTCAGTCGACTATTGGCGTTAGGCAACCTGCCGGGATCGTTGAGTGGGGGCCTTCTCGCCGCGCAAAACGTCTTTGATTTCTTGGACGAAACGCCGCGGGTGGCCGCTACGGGGACGGCTAACTTGGGGCCGCTGCAACAAGCGCAACTGCAGCAAGTGGACTTTGCCTACCCGCAGCGGCCCACGGAGCCCATCTTACGGCACACCGACTTGACGGTCACGGCGGGGGAACGCCTCGGTCTTGTGGGCCCCAGTGGTGCCGGTAAGTCGACCATCGTGAAACTCATCATGCGCTGGTACGCGGCCGACCGGGGGACTGTCACGTTTAACGGTCAAGCCGGCGAGACGTTGGCGTTAGCGGCGGTGCGCCAAGTCATCAACTACGTGCCCCAAACCGCGCAGCTCTTTACCGGCACTTTACGCGAAAATCTAACCTTACGCGACGAACAGTTCACGGATGAGCGGCTCTGGCAGGTCTTGGACTGGCTAGATTTGGCCGTCACCATCCGCCACTTACCGGATCAATTAGACACGCAGGTCTCGTCCAGCCGACCGGTGCTGTCGGCCGGGGAGGTGCAACGCCTAGAATTGGCGCGGGCACTGGTCCATCCCAGCGAGTTATTGATTCTAGACGAACCCACTAGTAACCTGGACGTGCTCAATGAAGCCTTGATTTTAACCGCGGTGCGGCGTTACTACCACGGCACCGTCATCTTAGTGACCCACCGGCAAAGTTCGTTGGCCCTGTGTGACCGCGTGCTGGCCTTATGGGACGGACGATTGGTTCCGGCCGACGTTTGACGATTCACCGAGAAAAGTGGGGGTCGAGCGGTTCACTAACCCGCGAGTTGTGGCAAACTAGAAGGTGAGGTGTTCACATGACAAAAATTGCGTTAATTTCAGACGTGCATGGTGACGTCACGGCGCTCAAGGCCGTGGTGGCCGACGCGCAGCAAGCCGGCTGTACGGTCTTTTGGCTGATTGGTGACCTCTTTCTGCCCGGGCCCGGCGCCCACGACCTGCTAGCGGTCCTGGATTCGCTACCGGTGACCGCGTACGTCCGGGGTAACTGGGAAGATAACCTCTTGGAAGCCATCGACGGGCCGATTCAATTGGCCCGGCCCCGGAAAATCTACCTGGCCATCCTGGGCGACTACGTGCGGGCCCAACTGACGGCGGCCGACATTGCCCGGTTACACCAGCTGCCCCTGGTTCAGACTCGCACGGTGGACGGCTTGACCTTTCAACTCAGTCATAACTTACCCACCCAAAATTGGGGCAAGACCCTCCGACCGGTGGGCGACCAGCCGGCCTTCGACCAGTTGGTGGGGCCCACGGCGGACGTGGTTGTTTATGGCCATACCCACCAACAGTTGATGCGCTGGAGTAGTGCCGGGCAATTGATCATCAACCCCGGCACCGTGGGGATGCCCTATCCCGATTGGCCCAGCTTCACCGCGGACTTGCGGGCCCAATACGCCATCGTGACCACGCACGGCGTAGCGCTGCCCACCGTCGACTTCCGCCACGTGGCCTACGACGTTGACGCGGAGTTGGCCCTAGCGCGGAACCGCCAGTTGCCGTATTTGACGATGTACACCCAGCAACTCCGCGAGGGGATGGTCAACACCCACGACGCCACGGCGTTGACGCAGTTGACCACCCAGCTAGGCTATAATCGGCGGTTGCAGGCCATTTTAGCGCGGTTGCATCAGGATTAACGTTCGCCCGGCATTGAAATGTCGCGGTAAAAGGGGCATCCTTAGAGGTAACGACTGAAACCGATTTCATTAATCCGTCGGTCGACGCCAAATTAGAGGGGGATGCTCAGAATGTTTTTTAAAGCAGAAAATTTAAAGTTAGAACGGGTCGACGACAACACGCTACGGCAGGTCGGTGCCCACGGGGAGGGGCTCATGGACGCGCTGGTGATTTTCGAACACGCGGTGCCCGCCGACACGCCGATTCCGTTTCACCACCACGTTCATGTGCAAACCACGTACGTGTTGCGCGGGGCGTTTAAGTTTGCGGTCAAGTATCCCGACCACACCGAGGTTCAGGAGGTGCACGCCGGCGACAGTATTTACTTCCCCAGCGACCACGCACACGGCTGCATCCCGTTAGCCGACGATAGCCGGTTACTGGACGCCTTTACGCCAATCCGCGAGGACTTCTTACGTTAAACACAGCATCACGAAAAGGCGCCACCCCGAGAGAATGCGGGATGGCGCCTTTAATGTGGGTTGGCAACATTAGGCTTGGCCCATGTAGGCGTGGGTGAAGTCAAACGGCACGCCGGCGGGGTTGTAGATGATGCCCTTAACGGTCGTGCGGAGGAGTTGCGACTTGGCCTGCTGGAATAACGGAATCGTGGCTTGCTGGGTCATCAGGACCTTTTCGGCGGCCACCAGCTTTTGCCAGCGAACGGCCGGTTGGTTGCCGTCCTGATTATCGGCCTGGTCCATCAACCGGTCGAACTGGGCGTTGGTAAAGCCGGTGATGTTGTCACTGGTGTGTGTCAGGTAGTTGTCCAGAAATTCGTTGGGGTCGGCCATGACGGACTGCGCGCCGCTCAACGTGAGCTGATAATTCCCAGCGCTTTGCTGGTTGATCAGTTGAACGTAGGGCACCGCCTTGACCGCGATTTTGACGCCCGGCAACTTTTCCAGCGAACTCTGGAGAAATTCGGCCGTCTGCTTGGTGGCGTCCACGTCGCCCACCGACAGCGTGAGGTGTAACTGGTGGGTGTGGGTGGCCTGATAGCCCTGTTTCAATAACGCCTTGGCTCGGGCAAGGTCGTAGGCGGTCGCCGACTGGACCACGGCCTCGCGACTAAAGTCCTCACCGGTCTTAGGATTCTTGCCCATCCCCACGGGCACCAACCCGCTCGAGGCCACCGAACCGTCCTGCAAAACGTTTTTGACCAGTTGTTGACGGTTGATGGCCGCCGATAACGCCTGGCGAATTTTGACGTTCCGCAGGGCCGCGACCTTCTTTTGGTTCAAGTCGAGGCGTTGGGTGCCGGTGGGTAGGCGTTTAACGAAATTAGGATTATTCAGGTTGTTTTTGACCTGCTGGCCACTTAACAGCGTCTCGTCGGCCTTCTTGGCGGTGAACAGGTTGTAGCTGGTGGTGGTGCTTTCGTTGACCTGGTAGTTGATGGCGGTTAGATGGACGTTGGCGTGGTTCCAGTAGTGCGGGTTCTTCGCCAGCGTCCAGGTCTTGCCGGTCCCGTTCCACTTGGTCAGTTGGTAGGGGCCGTCGGAAACCACGCGCGCCGACGACGTCCCGTAACGACTGCCGTACTTGGCGACCACCTTGGCGTTTTCCGGGTAGAAGAGCGGCCAGGCCAGTAAAGTCTTCCAGTAGGCCACCGGCTTGGTCAGGTTGACCACCAGTCGGTACTTGCCCTGCGCGTGAATCCCCAGTGTACTGGCGGGCAACTTGCCAGCGTTAATGGCCTTGGCGTTGACCACCGGAAACAGGTAACTTTGCATCTGCGCGGCCGTCTTGGGCGTCAACGTCCGCCGCCACGAATACACGAAGTCTTGGGCCGTGACCGGGTCGCCGTTGGACCAGCGGGCGTTGTGCCGCAGGTCGAAGGTGTAGGTCTTGCCGCCGTTAGACAGGCGGGTGTGCGTGGCAATCGCCGGTTGGGGCCGGCCCTTAGCGTCTAAGCGGTACAGGCCCTCCTGGGTGTTTTGTAACATGGTGAAACTCACGGTATCGGTGACCTTGGACAGGTCGGACGTGGAGAGTTCTTGGATCTCCGTCCAGTTTAACGTCTGGTTGGCCGCGTACTTGCCGTGGCCGTTGTGACCGCTGGCCTGTTGCCCACACCCGGCGAGGGTCAGGAGGCCCAGTACCGCGAAACTAAGGTATAACTTGTGTTGAATCATGAACGCCATCTCCTCTGCAAACTAAAAAATCGTCGCCATGTTGCGTAAACATGAGGACGATTTCCCGTGGTGCCACCCCGCTTTGGACTGAACTCACGCCCAGCCGCTCCGTAACTTCTGTTGCCAAAAGTCGGTGACGGTAACGGGTCACGGCGTCGGACGACCAGCTGGCACCGATCGTTAGCTCTCAGGTTCATCTTCGGTTAACGGCCGGGGACCTCCTTTGCAGCTACCGGAGGCTCTCTTGGCGGGGGCGGTTAACGTACTCTTCCTGATCTCGCGTTCAACTGTAAAACTTGTCCCTTAGGGTAGGCCGGTTGCGGCCGGGTGTCAACGCCAAAAATTCGATAAGGGTCTGAACTACCGGGGCCGCTGGAACGGGCTATTATAGAAGACTGGTGTATAAATCATTTAATATGTTTTTTTGCTCGCCGTCCCAAGACCTTGCATCCCCGGGATGAGCGGGGGTGTGGTATATTTTAGTTAATTAAGTAACCATGCTATCAAGGGGGACGCCTGTCAATGAGCCAAATGATTTCAACCTTTATTCTGGTCTTGGTCGCCGTGATCAGTATCTTTCTGTCCCAAGCCTTTCCGCGCATCTCGGTCAGCTACATCAGCCTGGTGGGCGGGGCCATCATTTACCTGATTCCGGCGTTGGGACACCACGTGGCGGCGTTTAACTCGGACATCTTCATCGGGATGGTCGTGGCGCCGTTGCTGTTCTTCGAGGGACAGGCCACGCGGTTAAACGCGGTGGGTCGCGAGTTTCACCATATCCTGCAAACCACCGTGGTCCTGGTCATCCTGTGCCTGATCTTAGCGGGCTTTGGCGTCTGGGCGGCCGCCGGGGTCAGCCTGCCGCTGGCCTTCATCTTGGCGGCCATCAGCACGCCCACCGATGCTACGGCCATGGAGTCGGTGACGAACGGCCTGCGGAGCCCGCAAAAGGAGGGGGTCTTCCTCAAGATGGAGTCGCTGTTCAACGACGCCTCTGGGATCATCCTGCTGAACATGGCCGCGCTGTGGTACGTCAACGGCTACATCAACTACCAAGAAACCATCGTCGACTTTTTGATTTCGGCGGTCGGTGGGGCGTTGTTCGGGTTCGTGGTCGCCTGGGCGTTGACCCTGTTTCGACAGCTGCTGATGCGGACCTCGTACAACCCGTTAAATGCGCAGATCCTGTTGTACGTGATCACGCCGTTCGTGTTGTACTACGCGTCGGAGGTCATCCGGGTCTCGGGGATCATCGCCGTGGTCTGTGCCGGGCTGGTCAGTAACGCGGAGGCCCAGCGCAGTCGCCTGCTGAATTCGCGGCAGATTCACCTGGGACTCGACTTGGAAGACATGATCACCGAGATCTTTAACAGCATCGTCTTCGTGGTCCTGGGCTTCATGTTCCTAAAAATTATCGCTGATGACCGGATGACTACGGCTTCTCTCAACTGGTTGGTCATCGGTGTCCTGCTGTACGTGATCAACGTGGCGGTCCGGTACGCCTTTGGTCGCTTGCGGCTCCACTTCAGTAACCGGTCCGGCTGGATCTTTGCGCTGGGCGGGGTCCACGGGGCCGTCACGTTGGCGTTGGCCTATACGCTGGCCGACATGCCGGTACGGCACGGTGATTTCAACCTGGTATTGATGGCCGAAAGCACGTTGATTATTTTGAGCCTACTGGTGCCGACCGTGGTCTTTCGGTTCCTCCTTCCCAAGGACGTGACCAACCGGGACGCGGCGCACGAGTTGGACCAGGTACGCACGACCATGGTGCACCAGGCCATCGAGACGGTCCAGAAGATGTACCTGCCACCCAACGTCAAGGCGTCCGTGATCTTTGACCTGCAATCACAGAAACAAAAGACCCGGGTGCGCGACTTCACCAAGGCCTGGCTGGAGGTGGTCCGGCATCCCGACTTTACCGGCGCCGAAAAGGAACTGGAGATGCGGGCGTTCATCACCGCCTTCGCTCAGGAGCGGCAATACCTGGACATGATTTCGCAAAGTGAAGTCAAGTATCAAGATTTCGTTTTCCAACTGTACAACGAAGTCCTGCTGGCCGAATCGCTGGTGATTGGCCCGGCCATTGACCGGCACGAGGAGGACCCGAACGATATTTAATAAAGAGTGCGACAGAAGGCGGTTAGCTGGCGAGCATGAACGACGGTTCGTAAGGCGGATAATCCTGAACCTGGATTATCCGCCTTACGGGGTTAAGCGGAACCAGCTGCCTTTTGGCGCAGGTTTTGGCACCAGATATTCGGAGATGAAACATATTAAGATTAGCGACTTAGGCGTAAGCCCACCATGAGGGTTAACCCGCTGAGGAGACCCAGCACGCCTAAAACGGGTAACCAAGTCTGGGTCACGTCGTACAGGTTTCCCAAAATCACAGGGCCCGCGGCGGCCAGCAGGTAACCCACGGATTGAGCCAGGGCCGAGCGGCGGGCGACCGTGGTCACCACCGCACTACTGGTGGCGATGAGGTTTAAGGCCAGACTGAAAATCAATGCGGCGGTAACCCCCAGCACACCGGCGGCGATCCACCAACCGGCGCCTGGCCAAAACAGACTGAGAAGTCCCACCAGATACCCACCCCCCAAGCCCCAGAGCAAATGGCGCGGGTTGGTCACCCAGTTTAAGACCAGCGCGGCGGGGATGCCCACCAGTTGGAAGACGGCCAGTAAGTTGCCGGCCTGCGTAGTGGTGGCGCCCAGGGCGTGAAAAATATCGGGGAGCCAGGCAATCAGACTGTAAAAAATCAACGACTGTAGGCCCATGAACACCGTTAATAACCGGGCGGTGCGGTCGCGTTTTAAGAGGGACAACGCGTTTCCGTGCTTACTTGTGGTGGGGGACTGACGAGACGGCCGCGGGAATCTGACCCAGAGAGCCGCGACTAAGGTAATGGCGGCGGGCAACGCAAAGCTGCGTAAGACGGCCGCCCAGCCCCAGCGTTGGGCCAGCGGCATCACCAGGGCGGTGCCGCAAGCGGCGACCACGTTCATGGTGACGGCGTAGGCACTGGTCAGCTGAGTCGTGGCGGCGGGTGACGAACTGGTCTGCGCCACCATGATGGGCACCAGGACGTTCAACCCGGCGATGGCGAGTCCAATCAGGAGGGTGCCGCTCAACAGCCAAACGACGTTGGTTGGGCGTAGGAGGTTGGCGAGGACTAGTAGCCCGGTCGCCGTGACCAGTAGGGGTTGCGCACCAAACCGCTGGTATAACCGCGGCGTGAGAAGTGCCCCGCCGGCAAAGCAGAGTAACGGCAGGGTGACCAGCAGGGCGGTGGTGGCGCTGGTCACGTGTAGCGCCCGTTGGATGGTCCCGAACAGGGGCGTAACGGCGGTGACGGCTAGGCGGAGGTTCATGGCGGTCAGTAGAATTAAAACAGTTTTAGCATTTTTGGTCATAAAAAAGACACCCCTTTAGGCTCTTCCAGCCTAGCAGCAGTGTCTACTAGTAACATGACGAACGCGCGGTTCGCTATCGGAATTGATTTGATGAGGTGAGTATACCCGAATTAAAACGGCTTGGCAACCGTGGTTTTAGAACTGAGTCGGGACGTAATCGGTTAAAAGTGTCGCAATCGCGGGGAATCTGCTAAACTAAAACGAGAGCTCTTTTTTACAAACCGACTAATTAAACTTAAAGGAAGTCATACTATGACACACATCGTAACGGGCATCGTGGCCCACGTCGATGCCGGCAAGACCACGTTATCCGAAGCGCTCCTGTACCGCTCCGGTGAGTTACGCCAACTGGGTCGCGTCGACAACGGGGATGCTTTTTTGGACCCCGACGAGCTGGAAAAACAGCGCGGCATCACCATTTTTTCCCACGAAGCCAATCTCCAGTATCACGAGCTGAAGCTGACCATGCTGGACACCCCGGGACACGTGGACTTCGCGGCCCAAACCGAACAAGTCCTCAGCGTCTTGGATTACGCCATCCTGGTGGTGTCGGGGACCGACGGCATTCAGGGCTACACGCGCACTTTGTGGCGGCTACTGACGCGCTACCACGTACCGGTCTTCATCTTCGTCAATAAAATGGACGTGACCGGCACCGACCGGGATCAAGTTTTGGCTCAGCTCCAGGCCAACTTTGCGGCGGGCTGTCTCGACTTCACCGCCACGGACGGGTTGAGCGAGGCGACCATCGAGGACGTGGCTTCACAAGACGATGATGTGCTGGCCGACTTTTTGGAGACCGGGCAACTCAGTGACGACACGGTTCGGCAACTGATTCAACGCCGCAAAGTCTTCCCGTGTTATTTCGGGTCGGCGCTAAAGGTTGACGGGGTCGATGCCCTGCTAGCGGGGCTGGACCACTGGACCGCCGCCACGGCCTATCCCGCCGAGTTTGGCGCGCAGGTCTTTAAGATTTCGCATACGGACAAGCACGAACGCCTGACCTGGGTGCGGGTGACCGGCGGCGAGCTCAAGCCAAAAGACGTGGTCTTGGGCGACCAAAAGGCCAACCAACTCCGTCAATATAACGGTGAAAAGTTTACCGCCCAACCGGTGATCCACGCCGGCGAAGTCTGCGCGATTCCGGGACTGACCGCTACCCAGCCGGGGCAGGGCCTCGGCAACCAGGCCAACGCCGAAACGCCGGCCATGCAACCGGTGCTGACCTACGCGTTGGACCCGCAAGCCGAAGATCTCCACGCCTGTTTGGCCGCGTTACGCGAGCTAGAAGACGAAGACCCGCAACTACACGTGTCGTGGTCCAGTCAGCTACAGGAATTACGCGTCCAGATCATGGGCGACGTCCAACTGGAAATTCTGCAACAGATCTTAGCGGACCGTTTCCACCTGACCGTGGGCTTCGATGCCGGCAGTATCCTGTATCGCGAGACCATCACCCACGCCGTCGAAGGGGTCGGGCACTTCGAACCCTTGCGGCACTACGCCGAGGTCCACGTGCTGATGCAGCCCACGCCGCGCGGCAGCGGGCTAACGGTGGCGGCCGATTGTAGCTTAGAGGTCCTAGGGAAAAACTGGCAACATCAGGTCTTGACTAATTTACAGGCCAAGACTCAACTGGGGGTCTTGGTGGGCGCACCGCTGACCGATGTGCGAATAACCCTGGTCACGGGCCGCGCCAGCATCGTTCATTCGGTGGGCGGGGACTTCCGCGAGGCCACCTGGCGTTCGGTCCGGCAGGGCTTGATGATGCTGAAAACGCAACAGCAGTGTCAACTGTTAGAGCCCTGGTACCGGTTCCGCCTCGAGGTGAGCCAGGACCAACTGGGCCGCGCCATGAGTGACATCCAACGCTTGCACGGCGAGTTCGATACGCCGGATAGCACCCCGAACGCCGCGGGCCTAGTCGCCTTGACCGGGGTGGCCCCGGTCAGCGAAATGCAGGGGTATTCCCAAGAGGTCCGGGCTTACACCCACGGCCAGGGCCAGCTGGAATGCCTGATTGACGGCTACCGGCCGTGCCACAACGCCGCCGAAGTGGTGGCGGCTCAGGCCTACGACCCGGTGGCGGATTTGCCGAACACGCCGGATTCGGTGTTCTGTGCCCATGGCGCCGGCTATCCGGTCAAGTGGGACCAGGTCCCATCAATGGCCCACGTGCCGTACGCGTATACGGCCGCGGAATTGGACCAGTTACCATCAGATTAAGAGTAATGAAAAATCACGCTTGAACGGACACGAGTTGTCGGTTTAAGCGTGATTATTTAGCTAGAAGGTCTTGATGGGACCCGGTTTCAATCAAAATTAAGGTAAGGACTTGGGCTTTAACCTGATATTCTAGCAGCCAATTGGGTTCCAGATGAATTTCTAAAATTCCCTGTTTATCACCGGTTAAATTGTGTAGGTGATACTTGGTCAGCAAAATCTGGTAATCATTAGCGAGAATATGGGCAATTGCTGTATAGAGTTTTTCCATGGGATAATGTTTTTTGGCGAGACGTTTAAATTGTCGATTATACTTGGGGGTTGGCAGAATGGTCCATGCCGAATCATCACTCATGTGGGTGCTGGGCCTCTTTTTCGATTTGACGAGCGTGAGCAAAGTATTCACTAGGCGTATAAGTTTTTAATTTACCCTGAGCAGCCAATTTTTCGGCTTCCTCAGCTTCAGCCTTCAGCCGGGCCGCTGGCGTTTGAACCTGGAACGGAATTTTTCCCGTGGCAACGACTTCTTTGAGGTAAAGATTTAGTCCTTGAGACAGGGTCAGTCCCATATCTGCAAACGCATTTTGGGCTTCTTGCTTTAATTCGTTGTCCGTTCGGAAGATGATTTTAGCGCTTTTGGGTTCTTGCATAGTTTCACCTCATTTTTAAGCTGATTATAGCAGGTTAGGTGGTGAAAAGCACCTGATGTCTATACAAGTGTTTTTATAAGCGGGGCAATTTAGACGGAGTTGGACCAGTTACCATCAGCTTAAATCTAAAAATCACGCTTAAGCGGCCGTGACTGTCTAAGCGTGAATTGAAAAAGCACTGTCTCGCCGCCTAGGCGCCGGGATGGTGCTTTATTTGTGTGAACTTTCTTCGGTAATTCGGACAAACTTATCCTTGTTGAAGAGTTTGCGGTAAGCCAGCGGGTGCAACCGGGCAATCCAGAACGTGTAACCGAAGCTAGTGAACGAGGCTAAGGCCCAGATGATCCAGCTGGTGTGCGCCCCGTCAATGAACCGACTAAAGCTAAAGAGGTCGGCTATCACTTCTTCTAGAAAAACGTCCCAAATTTTGACCGGGGTTAGGGGTTCGTGAAGATAGAGGGCCTCAATCAGGATTTGCACCACCAGGACGAGCAACCAGCCGTACAGGTAATGCCGCCCGCCCTGAGCGGTGATCACTTTTTTGTATAGGGGCACTTCCTGGCCGGTGGCATCCCGGAAAAAAGTATTGGACGTTTCTTCCAAACGAACCTTGGTGTGACTGGCCTGATAGTAACCAATCGCGATGGAAAATAGAATCAAGCCGCCAACGATCAAGAGGTTAGTCCGGTTGAAAACGAACGTATTGAAAAATTGATAAAGCGTGGAAAGTGGAATAATCCAGAAACTGATACGGGTAATCTTACTGAATTCAAATTGGTCGTGAATGAAATAAATTAAAATAATTGCGATGATAAACGATGTCATGCTCACGTCATCCCCTTGTTAAATGATCATAGCATATTTATTTCATGAGGGGACTTTAATTTAAACATGATGAATTTAATTTTGGCGTGCGTCGCTGGAATCATTAGTCACCAAAAGTGGGCGGCTAATCCCCGGGGGACGAGTTTCTTCATGAAATTAACCCGTAAATAAACGCTCAACCTCCCAAGTACCGGTGCTTGGAAGGCTGAGCGTTAGGATTATGCGGTTGGTTGCAGGTAGATGAAGACGGCTCCTTGATTGATACCTTCATCGGTTTCGGTCGTGTGAATAGCCACCCCGATGTGCCAGCCCGCAAACTTGGCGCGCTGGCTAGCGGGATACCCCGCCGCACTAAGTAGGCGCGCGTATTGGCTAGGATCGATGTGTTGCTGATTGGCGGTATTGACGCTTTGCAGGCGAATCAAGCGCCCACTCGCACTCGTGGTGGGGGATTCTTCACCATCCGTGGTGTCGGCGGCTTGTCCGGCCGCTTGAACCAGGTTCTGGTCGTTTACGGTCCCGGGAAAGAGTGCCCGGATAGTTGCTGTGTAGGCCGGTGCGTGTTGAATGTCGTACAGGTATTGCCGGTCGTCGGGGTCTAAGTCGTTGGTGTCCACCGTCGTGGTCGTCTGCTGGGCCGTGGCTGGTGTCGGCGTGGTACTTGACTTGGCGGCGCCTTCCTTGAGGTACCCGTGCCAGATCCAGCCCTGTAGCGTTCCGTCCGCGCTAACCACGTGATAGTAGATGGCCGACACGTGCTTAGCCTTTTCGTAAAGCTTCTCGTGGGCGTCGGTGTACCAGGTCACGTGGGTGGTTACGTCATTGTTACCGTAACGCAGGCCTAAGTGTTTAGAGTAGCGAGCCCCCCGGGTGGCCGTCATGGCGTGGCGTCCCATCGACCGCCGCCAAATTAGCCGGACCGAATTTGACCGTTGTGCGGAATACTGTTGGCTGGCCGCAGCCGTCGTGGTTAAGCCGGTCCATAAGCCGAGTCCTAAGCCTAAGGCCAGGGTCCCCTGAATCAATTTTTGCATGCAAATCATCCTCCCAATGAATCTAAACCTAGTCTACACTTTTGCGGGCTTAGTGATTAAAAGGTGGATCACTTTATGAAAATCTTTATAGGGGATTTGGCGTTGTCAGGCCGTTAACCCGGGTTTGGGGTCGCCAATTTAGTAGACTAAAAGAAACGGACTGAAGGAGACAATCGACATTATGAACATCACGTTTAATACCGCGTTTGCGGAACAGCTGCGAGCCGCCGGTCATGCGGTTTTGGCCTTGCCGCTGGCACTTCAAGTCGGCAACCTGAAACGGTTAGCTGACCCGCAAGACGCCTTTTGGACTGATTCCGGTCAGGCGTTTCAACGGAATCAAGCGCGGGTGCGGCAATTGAAAAAGGTGATCGCCACGGGTGACGCTTTAACCGTCTGGGTCAGCGACACCGCCGATGACCAGCTGGGGTATTGGTGGCTGTGTTCGATGTTGGGCGCGGCTTCGAACCGGCTCACCCAGGTCACCGTCCCGTTGATGGGGCCGGGGCCGACTCTGGGAACCTGGCAAACCTGGGCGCATTTAGGCGAAGTCGTCTGGCCACTTAAGCGGGTCAACCGCCGCGACATCGCAGTCACGGAGCGGAGCGCGGCCGGCGTGGCGTGGTCAGGGATGGTGCGGCAAGCCAGTGCGTTACGGGTGTTACTCAACGGAAACCTGGTCGCGGTGCCCGTGACGTTTTACGACAACTTACTGCGCGCCCAACTGCGGCCGTCCCGGTCGCTGCGTCAGGTTGCCGCAGCCACCTGGTTAAGGTTACCGAGCGGCCCGCCAATTTGGTGGTACGAGTGGCGGCTAGCCGCATTGAGACGGGGGTAAGGGACTTTCTTTACGCCCCGATAGTTGCTAAACTAACCCCATGAAGAAAGTGAGGGGGTTCCATGCAAATTCGTCCCATTCAACCGGCCGATGATTCGGCCCTGTACCACATCATTCAAACGGACCTGCAAGCGGCGGGTCTGGCGTTACCCGGGACGGCCTATGATGATCCGGAGTTGGCGACGCTCAGCCAATTCTACGCCGCCCAGGCTAACCGGCAGTATTTCGTGGTGGTCAACGCCCAGCGAGAAGTCGTCGGCGGGGCCGGAGTAGCGGCCTACGACGCAGCCAATGGCGTGGCCGAACTGCAGAAGCTGTACTTGCGGGCCGATGCGCGGGGGCAGAGCTTAAGTTACCAACTGCTCCAGCACGTGGAAGCCTTTGCCCGGCAGGCTGGGTACCGCCAGCTGTATCTCGAAACGCACCACCGACTGGCTGCGGCCCTGCACGTTTACCACCGGGCCGGGTTTCGCTTATTAGCGGGGCCGTTACGGGTCGCCGAACACCCGACCATGGACCGGTTCATGGTCAAAGACCTGGGTTAACGCACCGCTACGCTGAAGGGAACAAAAACCAACGGCCCACCTCACCGACCATGACAGGTCAGCGGGGTGGGCCGTTGCTTTAGGCTAATTTAGCTTTCCGCGTCAGACGCGGCGTTGGTGTGATTGTTGGTCTCACTGGTACTGTTAGCGGTACTGGTCGAGCTAGCCGAGGACGTGGTCGTGGTCGACGACGTGGTACTACTATCGGTATTGTCGTCGTCACCGCCAGTCGGTTTTTGTTCCGTACTGGAAGATTCCTTCGACGTGCTAGACTCGGTCGTGCTGGTCGTGGTCCGCGAACTCGAATTCGTGGTGACCTGACCGTTACTACTGTAGGCCGACGAACTGGTGGTGTTGGTCGAGCCGTACTGACTGGTCGACGTGGTATCGGAGACCGTGCCGGCGTGACCGGTCACGTAGTACTCGGTGTTGCCGTTTTGCTTGGTCTCGGTGACGGTACTTGGCGCCGTCCAGTTGGAGTTAGGGCTCTGTTGTGCCAGGTAACTCATTTCGTACTTGTAAATTTCCTGGGCAATCGAGGTCTGACTCTCGCTGACGTAGTGACCGGTCTGGAACTGTTTATCGTACCCAGTCCAAACGGAAACCGCGTAGTTCTTGGTGTACCCGGTGAACCAGGAGTCCATCGTGGCGCCATCCGGTACCTTGTCGGCGTAATCGTCCGGATAGGAGTCCGTCCCGGTCTTACCGGCTTGGTACAGCCCGGAAATGGCGGCGGAACGGCCCGACCCGTTTTCGTTGGTGATGACGTCCTTCATCATGTCGGTCAACATGAAGGCGGTCGCACTAGACATAGCCTTCTTCCCGGTCGACGTGTAGTTGTGCGCCTTGCCGTCTTGGGTGACCACCTTAGAAACCAGGTACGGCTTGTAGTAGGTCCCACCGTTGGCGAAGGCGGCGTAGGCCGCGGCTTCCTGTTCGGAGGAGATGTACAACCCGATCCCGTTTTGCAGGGTCAACGTCTTGTCAAACGACATCCCCAGCCCGTTCAAGAAGGTCGTGGCCTTCTTAATACCCACGTTTTGTAAGGTCCGCACGGCCGGAATGTTCCGGGATTCGTACAGGGCCTTGCGCATGGTGATGGTGCCTTGGTACTTACGGTCCCAGTCGTACAGGCTCTTGGTGGTCCCGGGGTAGGTAAACGCGGTATCCTTGACGGGCTCGTAGGTCGGGTAGTAGAGGTACTCGATGGCTGGCCCGTAATCCATTAACGGCTTGGCCGTCGAGGCACTGGACCGGTCGGTTTGCACGGCGCGGTTCAGCCCGAAGGTTACGTTACCGGTCTTACGGCCCCCAATCATGGCGACAACTTTCCCGTTATTCGGGTTGACGATCGTCGAGCCGACCTGGAACTTGCTGGACGGGAAGTTGACGTAGTTGTTGGTGTTGACGATGTTATACAACCGCTTCTGGGCGCCCATGTCCAGGTTGGTGTAGACCTTCAGTCCCCCGGTCGTGGTGTTGTAGCCCTTGTTCTTCAATTCTTGGTAGACCTGTTTCAGGTAAGCGTCGACCACCTTGGTGGTGTGGGCGCTGGTGGCGCTGGTCAACGAATGGTCCTTGACCAGACCGCTAGAAATGCTGGTGGCTTGCGCCTGTTGGGCCTGTTCGCTGGTGATGACCTTGCTCTTGGCCATGGACTGTAAGACCAGGTCCCGCCGCTTCTTGGCGTATTGCGGGTACTTGATCGGGTCGTAACTGACCGGAGACTGCGGCATGCCGGCGAGTTGGGCCAACTGGGCCAGGTTTAACTCGGTCAACTTCTTACCGTAATAGTACTGGGCAGCCGTTTGCATCCCGTAAACGCCGTTCCCCATGTAGACCTTGTTGATGTAGTATTCCAAAATTTGGGGCTTGGAGTAGTCGTGGTCGACCTTCAAGGCCAACCAGGCTTCCTGGGCCTTCCGTTTCAGGGTCCGGTCGGAAGCGGCGGTCGAGAAGACCGACAGTTTGACCAGTTGTTGCGTCAGGGTACTGCCCCCTTGCATCCCCAGCGACGAGCCGGTGACGTTGGCGAAGGCGGCCCCCAAGATCCGCACGGGATCGATCCCGTTGTTCTTGTAGAAGCGCTTGTCTTCGGTAGAAATCACCGCTTTGGCTAACAAGATGGGGATGTTCTTGGCTTTAACGTAGGTCCGGTTCTGGGCACCTAACCGGGAAATCACTTTCCCGTCGGCGTCGTAGACCCGCGTCGAGGCGTCACTGGAGAGGGCACTCTTCGAAATTTGCGGCGCGCTTTGAGCGTAGTAGAAGAATAAACCCGCGCCGGCGAGGAGGCCTAAGACGATCACCGCAACGATGACGTATAAGATTCGACGAAAGGTGCGCCACCCGCCGCGACGGGGTTTTTGCGGGCCTGCTTCTGCCCGCTGCCGTTCATCGGCATGCCGGCTCATGCGGGTTTCCCGCGGTTCATTGTGACTAGACATGGTAATCTCCTTTGTGTAATAAACGTAGCCAGGGCTCGGTTAAGCGAGGAGCTGATCTACGGCCTTTAGATAAGGAATTAAAGGCTGGATGTGCGGGGTAATCAGGATCCCGTGCGCCGCAATTTCGGTGTAGGGGATGGACTTACGCCCGCCGGTTGCTTGATCGTCCCAGAAGGTAAAGAGGTCTTCCGCACGATAAAGGTAGATCTCCTGGTGGACCACGAACTTAATAATGGCAAAACAGATGCCGCCTTGCGCGGTGCAAGCGCGAAAGTGGTCGATTTGGTGCTGATGGAAGTTTTTCAGGGGAAACGCGGTCTTATTGCGGGTTTCCTTGGCATCAAAGTCGAGATACCGGCCCTGATAAACTCCATTGTAATCGGTCGTCGATGCGGTGCTAAAGTAGGCCTCTTTAATCACCGCGGCACTACGTTTCGGGTAATCGACTTTGACAATCCGAATGGGTGTCGGCTTCTTGTGCACGACCGCTAAGCCGTGCGTTTCATAGTAAACATTACTTTCGTTGAGCGCTTCTTCCAGCGACATGCCCCGTTTACCGTAGTTGGTATACGTATTGGAAAAGTGGGCGGATTCGCTGGTCGCCGGCGCTCGGTAGGCATGCCCATTGGGATACCGGATGGTCATGACGCCTCACACTCCTTCGTGTTGCTGGCCCAGTTATTGACATTATACCAAGCTCGCCTGAAAATAAAAACTCTAAACCGCACGTGAGTCTCGTTTCGCCGAAAATCGTGCCTTATCAATTGCCCCCGCGCGCGTTTTTCGCTACACTAATAGGTAGAGAAAACAAATTAGCACAAAGTGGGTGATGGTGTGAGTCGCTTATGGCTGACGGGCTATCGGAGCTATGAACTCGGTGTTTTTGGGACCGAAGATCCGAAGCTGCTGGTGATTAAAGCCACGTTGAAAAAATTGTTGACCGAGAAAATCGAAAATGGCGTCGATTGGCTGATTACGGGCGGTCAACTGGGGGTCGAACAGTGGGCCGCCGAGGTGGGACTGGACCTAAAGGCGACCTACCCGGAGCTGAAAATCGCCATGATGACGCCGTTTGCGGAATTCGGCGGGCAGTGGAACGAGACCAATCAGGCCACGTACAGTCAATTGGCTAGTCGGGTCGATTTTCATCAGGCCGTTAGTAGCCAACCCTATCACGGGCCCCAACAATTAAGAAACTATCAAGAATTTATGCTGACCCACACGGACGAGGCGGTCTTGGTTTATGATTTAGAGGTTAGCGGTAAGCCGCAGTACGATTACCGGGCGATCGACCGGTACCGCGAGCGGCATACCTATCCCTTAACGTTGATTGATATGGATTGGTTACAGGAAAGTGCCAACGAATATCAAGAAAATTTAAATAATAGTTCCCAAAATGACTGAAGACTGGTATTATTAATAGTGCCGGTTCGATAAGACAACGAGGTGTAGTGATCGATGGAAAACGTTAATTTTACTCCTAAAGAAATTTTACAAAAGCAATTTCGGCAAAAGATGCGTGGCTACGATCCTGACGACGTGGATAGCTTTTTAGACAACGTCATCAAGGACTACGACACCTTTGTCAAGGAAAATCAACGGCTTCAAGAAGAAAACGAACGGTTGTTGGCCAAGGTTGACGAACTCACTAAGCAAGTGCAAGTGGGTGCCAGCCAACCCCAAACCACAACGGCCAGTCCAGCAGCTTCGAATGTCACCAACATGGACATTCTCAAGCGGCTTTCCAATTTGGAACGGCACGTTTTCGGTTCTCAATTAGATAATGATCCAAACGAGTCACATCGTTTGTAGAATTATAATGACGGTGTAAATCCTGGGTAATTGCGGTCGGCTCATGTCGGCTGAGGAAAGTCCATTCTCGCACAGGCTGTGATGCCTGTAGTGTTCGTGGTCGGTGAAAAAATAAGCCGGCGGGCGTGCTTTGCACGTTACGGCGGGGGAAAACGGCTAAGGCTTCGGCTATGCCTGAGTACCCCTGAAAAGTGCCACAGTGACGATACGTCTAGGGAAACTTAGGCGGTGGAACGCGGTAAACCCCTCGAGCGGGAAACCCAAACTTTGGTAGGGGAGCTTCACGTAAGGAACTGAACGATGCGTGGGGCAGACAGAGATGTCTGAGATAGATGATTACCGCTGGACGCTAGCTGCCTGAGTTAGCGGTCAGTACAAAACATGGCTTACAGGGATTTGCACTTAGTCAGGTGGTGGGAGCTTGCTCCCACTTTTTTTATGCCTAAATTTATAAGGCCTCCGACTATGCCTTAACGGGTGATCTATGCTACCTTAACGCTAAGTGTTTCCAGCATAAGGGGTGGCAGTGAGTGATGAAAACGAGTCAGAAGGTTCAATTAGTCTTACAACACATGGGCAATAATCCGTACCAGTTGGCCCAGGCGACCGGGGTGCCGGTCAAGCTGATCAATAATTTACTCTGGCATAACCTAGCGGCCGGGGATATCACCTTAGCCCAAGCCGAACGTTTGGCCGATTACTGGGACCAGCTGACCAGTGCCGCCACACGACCGGCGGCAAAATAGTTTTGAGGAACGGTGGCTTGGCGGCTGCCGTTTTTTTTAACCAAAATTTTCGGGGAATGGTGGTCAGCCCCGCCATTCAATGATAGGATTATCCTAGGTCTCCTCGAAATGGCCAAAAGTTAGGGTCTAATCAGAGTGGGACAAAGGGCGGTTAGCTGGTGAGCATTAACGACGTCAGGTGGATCATCCGGGGTTGGGATTGTCTGCCTGACGGGGCTAAGCGGGACCAGCTGCCCTTTGGCACACGTTTCGGCACCATTTTATGAACTGATAAAAATGTCTGGCGTTTCGAACCAGACGCTTTGAGGAATGCACAACAGGAGGACAATATGGAAAAATTTCATTTATACGCGGCCACCGCAGCGGGCGTGGAAGCCTTAGCGGGTCGCGAATTACGGGACCTGGGGTACCAGACGCAGGTCGAAAACGGGCGGGTGCGCTTCGACGGCACCATCGCCGATATCTTAAAAACGAATCTCTGGCTGCGGACGGCCGACCGGATTCGGATCATCGTGGCCGAATTTGACGCGGTGACCTTTGACGAACTCTTTGAAGCCACCAAGGCCGTGCCGTGGGACCAATTCTTGCCCATGGACGCCGCCTTTCCGGTGGAAGGTCGGTCGCAAAAGTCGCAACTGCACAGTGTGCCCGACGCGCAGGCCATCGTCAAGAAGGCCGTGGCCACGAAGCTAGCCGCCATTTATCACCGGCGGACGCGGTTGCCCGAAACCGGGGCGACCTACCCGCTGGAAGTCATGATCAACAAGGACCACGTCATCTTGACGTTGGATACCACCGGCCCCAGCCTGTTTAAGCGCGGCTACCGGGTCGGCAAGGGGGGCGCGCCCATCAAGGAAAACATGGCCGCCGCATTGATTGCGTTGACCAGTTGGCACGCCGACATGCCGTTCGTCGACCCCGTGTGTGGGTCCGGGACCATCCCCATCGAAGCCGCAATGATCGGTCGGAACTTAGCGCCCGGCTATAACCGCGACTTTCTCTGCGAAAAGTGGGACTGGATTCCTAACGAACTCAGCCGCCAGGTCCGCGCCGAAGCCGACGAAAAGGCCGACTACGACACGCCGCTACAGATCTTTGGGAGCGATATCGACGGTAGTATGATCGAGATCGCCAAACGTAACGCCGCCGAAGCCGGGCTGTCCCAAGACATCGAATTCAAGCAGTTAGCGGTCCAGGACTTCACGACCGACCTGCACCACGGGGTCATCGTGGCCAACCCGCCTTACGGGGAACGGTTGAGCGACCAGGCCGGGGTCCGGGCGCTGTACAAGCAGATGGGGCAGGTCTTTAAGCCCCTGACCGATTGGTCGAAGTACATCTTGACCGCCGACCTGGAATTCGAACACTTCTACGGCCAAAAGGCCACCAAGAAGCGTAAACTCTATAACGGGGCGCTACGGACGGACTACTTCCAGTTCTGGGCCCAACGGCAACCTCGGCACAAGGCGGCGCATTAACCATGCGCCAACCAGACTGTGTCTTTTGTCAGAAAACAGACCTGGTGCTGGAAAATGACTTGGCCAAGGCGTTTTGGGACCTGCATCCGGTCCGGAAGGGACACCTGTTGATCGTGCCGAAGGACCACTACGCGACCTACTTCGACGTGCCGGTCAAGACCCGCCAAGCCATGGATGACCTTTTGTTTCAGGCCAAGGCCTTTTTGGACCAGCGGTATCAGCCGGCCGGCTACAACGTGGGGATCAACGTTAACCCCGCCGGCGGCCAAACGGTGATGCACGCCCACATCCACCTGATTCCGCGTTACGTGGGCGACGTCAAGGACCCACGGGGCGGCATCCGCAAGATGATTCCGGCCGCGGTGCGACGCCATTTTACAAAATAAATAACGCAAAGGTCTAACTGCTTAGCGGTTAGGCCTTTTTGGCGTAGTCAGCCGGGGGATTCTTTGGTAAAATAGTTAGGGGACCCGAAAATGAGAGTTCCTAACTAATGATAAAAATATTTATTATAGGGGAGATCTACACATGCTATCCTTTTACAGTTACAGTCAATTGATTTTCAGTGCCTTATTGCCTTACCCGGAACTGGTGAGTTGGACGAAAACGCCACAAGATTCCGTTACCCCGCACGATAACGATATTAATAATTAATCATGCGTGCAATTCCCGATGATTTTGGGTACAATTGGTCTGTACCACAAATCGAAATTCATGGGGGAAATGGCATGACTGGCGTTTATGGGGATATTCGCTTTATTTTGGAGAGTTCGTTGTTGAATACGGAGTTGAGCCGGTTGACGGGGATCCCGGCGTCGTTACTCAAGCAGTTACGCGAGCACGACGTCGCGGTCGCGAGTCTGACCTTGGCGCAGGCCGAAAAGCTGTGCGCGGTGCGCAACGTCGTGGCCATCTACGAGGAAAAGTACCAACAAGCTTGCTGGGAATCGGCCTAGGCCAATGACTGGTATGTGAGAAAAAATTACATAAAATGATGAAGGGGCCACAACTACTGATATTTTAGCAGTTGTGGCCCCTTTCTTTGTTAAATCATCTATCGAATCCGGGATAAAAACACAAAAAGTCATGACAAATGTCAATTCTGGTGTTAGAACTTATTACATAAAGAGCAGAGAGGGCGTTGCGAATGAATCTGGCAAATACGGCATTTGTGTTAATTGCGAGTATCTTGGTCTTATTTATGACTCCCGGGTTGGCCTTCTTCTACGGTGGCCTGGTCACCGAAAAGAACGTGGTCAACACCATGTTGTCCGTCTTTATCATGACGGGGGTCGCGATTGTCTTGTGGATCGCCTTAGGGTACACGATGGCGTTTTCCGGGAACATCTTGGGCGTCGTGGGTAACCTGAAACACGTCTTCATGGCCGGCGTCAATCTGGGCGGGTTGACCGCCACGAAGATTCCGATCGGCGATTATTCCTTGTTTCAAATGATGTTTGCGATCATCACGCCGGCGTTGTTCGTCGGGGCGATTGTTGGCCGGACGCACTTTAAGTTCTTACTGGCGTTTCTGATCGTCTGGTCCATCTTTATCTACTACCCGATGGTCCACTTGGTTTGGAGTCCCAACGGCTGGTTAGCCAACTTGGGTGTGCTAGACTTTGCCGGCGGGACCGTCGTCCACATCAACGCCGGGGTCACGGCGCTGATCTTATCCATCTGGTTGGGACCGCGCCTCAAGGTCGACAGCAAGAACCACTACAACTTGCCGTGGGTCTTGCTGGGCACGACCATTCTGTGGATCGGTTGGTACGGCTTTAACGCCGGCAGTGCGCTGGCCGTGAACAACGTGGCCATGCAGGCGGCTATCACTACCACGGTGGCGACCGGGACCGCGATGGTGGTTTGGATGATCTTGGATATCTGGACCACCGGTAAGCCGACGCTGGTCGGGGTCTGCACCGGGACGTTATGCGGGTTAGTCGGGATCACCCCGGCGGCCGGCTACGTCACGATTCTAGGCTCCGTGGCCATCGGCGCGATTGCCACGTTAGCCAGCTACAGCTTTATCACGTTGCTTAAGCCACGGTTGGGCGTGGACGATGCGCTGGATGCCTTCGGGTGTCACGGGGTCAGCGGCATCGTCGGCAGTATCTTGACCGGGGTCTTCGCCACGAAGTCCGTCAACTCGGCCGTGACCACCAACGGTTTAGCTTATGGTGGTGGCTGGCACCTGTTGGGGATTCAGATTCTGGCCACGGTCTTCACGATTGCCTTTGTCGCAATCGTGGGTAGCCTGTTGATCTGGGTTTTGAAGCAGTTCATTCCGATGCGGGTCAACGCCGTCGAGGAACGGCAAGGCCTGGATGAAGGCGAACACGGGGAACACGCCGATTACACCATCAGCCTAAACGCCAAGTTGAGCGCCTTTACCTCCGATCAAGAAAAGTACGCGCCGGAGTTCAAGGGACAATTACAACGGCTCCAGCGGCCAAGCCAACCATCGGGGTCAAGTCTCAACGACCATTCGTAAAATGTTAGTTTAGGTTTGGTTAAGATTGGGACGAAAGTTTGCAACTCTCCGGAGAATTTGCTAACCTGTAAATGTGGTTGGGGCCACAAATATTTCGGGGAATTGGGGGAATTAACATGAAAAAAGATACTTTGGTTTTAATCGTGATGGTGGTACTGTCAGTCCTGTTATTGAGTTTGGTACTGATGAAGTCACTTCTCTGGGCCGTTGGTTTTCCAGCCGCGTTCGCTGCACTGGGTGTGCTGTGCTACGGCGGCGAGGCCTTGCTCATGAAGTCTAAAAATAATCAACGTCAAGCCTAGAACGGTTTAATCGAGAAATAAGGGAGGCCCGTGAGCCTCCTTTTTGTTTACCCGGAAACTGATATAATGGAAGAAAAAGCTTAGAGGAGTGGTTCAGATGTCCCGAACGCAACCCGTCGAATTAGTCACCATGGTCTTGGTGCGTGATCCCCAAACCAAACAAGTGCTGGTCGAAGATAAGGTCAACGTGCCCTGGAAGGCCGGGCATAGTTTTCCCGGGGGACACGTCGAGGTCGGCGAAAGTGGCCTGAGCGCCGCCATCCGCGAGGTCCGCGAAGAAACCGGTTTGGTCTTGACCACCGCCGAATTCTGCGGGACCTGCGAATGGTTCGACGTGGCCGGGGGTCGGCGCAAGTTGGGCTTGCTGTACCAAAGCGACCAATTCACCGGGGAGTTGCACGCTAGCGCGGAGGGCCGGGTGTACTGGTTGCCCGAAAATGAGCTGACGGTCGAAAACAGTGCCGAAAGTTTGTTGACGTTACTGCGGGTCTTTCACCACGAGACGGCGGCCGTGGTCAGTGAGCAGTGGGACGGCGAACTGCACGTGGATGCGGGGACGACCCGCTACTGAGATACGGGGATACTCTGACGGTGCTTAAATAACCTATTCAGGCATTGGGAGACATTGATTCCTAAATATTGATCATTAAAAGTTGGCCCTAGAAATCGTTTAACGGTTTCTAGGGCCAACTTTTAGGAAGATTAAATATCGACTAAAAGGCGTCGGTTGACCGCCCAAAACCAACATTTTTAAACCGCCCTTGACACCGATGCGTGCCAAGACAATGCTTGTGTTTACGCTACGGCCGCAGAGTAGTTATTGAAGACTGAACTTATTTTTTGAATCTGCCAATTAAAACGGCCTTAGAAATCCTTTTTGATTTCTAAGGTCGTTTTTTCGTCACTTTTGTTGGTTACGCCAAGTTGCTAAGAACTCCTGTAGACCTAATTGATCATTTAGAGTGAGTTTCCCAATAGGATGTTGTCGCAAAATTGCTGAAATATTAATGGAGTAGGCACGACCGACATCAATGTATGACTGTTTTTTCAGTCCGGCAGCCAGCCAATCATTGATTTTGTAGTAACGCGCTTGAATGGCGGGCGTTTTAGTGGAAAACCTACTCGTACAGCGAAAAACGATTGCTCGGTTATTCTTGAGTAGTAGTACCAATGCCGGTCGATTAAAATGCTTAACTTGGCCTTTTGAGGTCATGGTGTAGGGCAGGTGAATCATGATCAAATCGTTTAGTTCTAAGTTACCAAAGGACTCGGGGTTAATCGGGATCATCGCCCTTCATCCACTTATAGAACTCCGGAGATTGACTTTTATCAAAATTACCATTTTCGTCAATGTCAACGTTCTCGGTGGGCAACCCTTTGATTAAGTCACTCCAATCAAGCGCATTAGGCTTTGCTTCTAAAGTCATGGAACCATCGGCAGCAACGGTTAGCTGTAGTTCGTCACCTGATTTTAAGTCTAGATCATGTCGCAGCTGGGCAGGGAGGACCATCTGACCTTTGCTAGACAGCTTAATACGATAACTGATTGGTTTGTTTAACATAGTGCCAACCTCCTGTTTTGTTTTACGTCTTACTTCCTACATCTTACGTTGAGTATATAATGATTAGCACCAAAAATCCAGAAAAATAACAGGAAGAAGGACTCACAAATCTGTGGGATTTATCTAACCATCCTTCTCAGATTTGTATTTGGTTAACCGATAAGACTTAGCTGTAAAAAGAATTGTCCCGCTAAATGATTGAAATCGTTTAGCGGGACAATTCTTTTTTGATTGACTTCGATAATGGGTGCCAGCTTACGCGAATAACGTGACCAGAATATCCCAGGTCATGTGGACGATGATGCCGGGCCAGAGTGACCGACTCTTGGCGTATAACCAGCCGAAGAGGGCACCCAGTAGGGCCACGGAGACCAGATTACTGAGCCAGACCGTGGGACTCATCGGCGGAATGGTGGTGAGGTAACGGGGGATGTGCATCGCGGTGAAGGCGATGGCCTGAATGGTGTTGGCCCAAACGAAGCTGGTGTGCTTCAGCAGGGCGTTTAAGAAGTACCCCCGGAAAACGAACTCCTCGGTGATCCCCACGACCACGAAGTAACGGCCCCAGTACTCGGGCAGAAAGCTGTGACTGATGCGCAGACCGTGATGGGTCAACCAGAATTGGCCGAGCAGGTAGATCACGACGATGCCCCAGACGAGGTAACCGGCCGTGAAGTGCCAGTTGGGCCGCCACTGGTCACGCGGGGCGATAGCGAGCGTTTGGG
Organism: Levilactobacillus zymae DSM 19395; assembly: GCF_001434115.1. GTDB lineage: Bacteria > Bacillota > Bacilli > Lactobacillales > Lactobacillaceae > Levilactobacillus > Levilactobacillus zymae. The sequence continues at coordinate 25,189 of NZ_AZDW01000001.1, read as the reverse complement.
GCTGGGCTTGGTGGATGAACCACCAGCCACCACCCAGCCAGACGACTAATTTGATGGCATCGAGGGTCAGCTCTTGGGGCCACCCGGACAGGTGGTGCTCGATGGGGGAATTGATGACGACCTGGACCACTAACCAAGTGAGCCAGAAGCCCACGAATTGCCAGGTTAAACGGCGACGAGAAACGGTTTCAGACATAAGGACGACTCTTTTCTAATAGGATGATTACCTTCATTGTAAGCCCATTCAGTGGTTTAACGTGTAAAAAAAACGTAAAGGTTAGTGAAAAAGGCTAGATGTTATCACTGTTTACATTTAATGTAAACGATGATAACATAGGAGCCAATAGTAGTGTGTGCCTAGAATGACCCTAAGGAGGCCTTGTCATGACGAACCTGCCCTACCATCGTGAAAATTTAGCCGCGGCGATTCAACAGCGCGCCCGGCAAGAACTCGAGACTGCTGGCGCGGACCAATTATCGCTCCGCCAGTTGGCCCGTTTCTTGGCGGTGACACCCGCGGCGATTTATCGGCATTTTCCCGACAAGGCCAGTCTACTGGCGACGTTACGGGCGGAGATCTTAGACGAGGTGGGGGCGGCGCTGCGAGCGGGGGTGCTGGACTCGCCGGACGCGACCACCATGCTCCAGCGCTTGATCGCCAACCTGTTGACCTATCAGCAGGACCATCCCCGTGCGGTGGCCTTCGTGTTGACGGCGCCCTGGCCGCTGCCACAGAGTCTCAACACAGTCTTGACGCTGTGGGGCGCCCAGGCGCAGGTGACCGTGGTGTCCGATCAAGTGACGGCGGTGTGGACCTTCTTACTGGGCGTGTTGTGCCAACCGCCCGCGACCTATCCCGGCGAGTGGGTCCAACGACAGGTCACCCAACTTTTACGACCCTCAAGTTAAAATCCTTTACTTTCAAAAAGTAAGTTGATATGCTAGGTTCACACCAGAGATGTTCTGCTGGTTAAACTAAACCTTAAATCTAAAAAGTGAGGACTTAACCTACATGAAAACGCAATTAATCGATTTAGCCAAACAACGTCGAAGTATCTACGCCTTAGGCCGTAACGTGACCGCCACGCCGGACGATTTAACGGAGTTGATCAAAACCAACATCAAGTTGGCGCCAACGCCGTTTAACAACCAGACCACGCGAGCCGTGATCCTGTTCAACCAGGCCCACGACCAACTCTGGGACATCGTGCACGACGAACTGCGCAAGGTGGTCAAGGACGATGACGCCTTCGCCAAGACGGCGGACAAGGTCAACGGCTTCAAGGCCGCGTTTGGGACGGTGTTGTTCTTTACGGATACCGCCGTGGTCAAGCAATTTGAGGATAATTTCCCACTGTACGCCGACAACTTCCGCGACTGGTCGGAACAGGCACAGGGAAACGCGCAATTCGCGGTCTGGACGTCCTTAGCGGAAAATGGTTTGGGCGCGAACATCCAACACTACAACCCACTGATCGATGATCAGGTGCGGGCCGCCTTTGACGTGCCGGCCAGCTGGGAATTACGGGCCGAAATGGACTTTGGGTCCATCGAAGCACCGGCGGGCGACAAGGACTTCATGGCCGATGCCGACCGGTTCAAGGTTTTCAAGTAACTTAAAGTCAGTCAAAAAGGGACGTCACCCTCACGAAAACGTGAAGGTGGCGTCCCTTTTGCGTGGACTCAATACTTTTGATCGTAGTCCCAGATACCGTTACAGATGGCGAGAAACTGCTTTTGGGTCAATTGCGGTTGGCTCTTCTTGATGGTGCTCAGCGCCGACAACATCAATGCGCTTACGGTGCGGCCCTCATCGAGGGTGGACGCCAATTTGACGTTGCCGTCGTCATCGGCCGTCACGGTAATCGAATACTTGGCGGAATCGGCTTCGGTCATGGCTAGACACTTCCTTTTAACGTGATTTGGTTTTACTTTTAGTCTAACACGTTTATTGAATGAAACTATGATAGGAAGGTTTTAATCCGCAAACGGGTAGCGAGCGGCCCGCTACCCCCGAAATCGCGCGGGTTTTAAACAAACTTACGAAGCCGTCTGACTGACCAGTCATGCGGTTTTGACCGCTTTTTTCCGAAACACCGGGCAGAATCATCGTCGCCCCCAAAGAAGTTATGCTAGAATGAAACCGAGTGCAAGATTGGTGGTATAAGGAGGTCGGAATTTACATGCAAAAACGAATTGCAATCATTGGTGGCGGCATCGTCGGGGCGACCGCAGCGTACTATCTCAGTACGTTACCGGGCGCACAACACGTGAAAGTGACGCTGTATGACGACGGGAACGGCCAAGCCAGCAAAGCGGCGGCCGGGATCATCTCCCCGTGGCTCTCGAAACGCCGGAACCAACGGTGGTATCGCCTGGCCAAGGCCGGGGCGGATCTGTATCCGCAACTGGTCCACGACGCGCAACTGGGGACCGAGGTCTATCAACAGACCGGGACCATCGTGACGCGCGCCGCGTTACCAGACCTAGAGGCCCTAGACGCCTTAGCGCAGGAACGCCAAAAGACCGCCCCCACGATGGGAACGGTCCAACAGTTAACGGCCCAAGAAGTACAGGCCAAGTTACCGTTACTGACCAACCCGCAAGCCGGGGTCTTCCTCAGCGGTGGGGCCCGCGTCGACGGGGGCGCCTTAGTCGAGGCGCTGTTAGCTCAGGCCAGTCAACGTAACCTGACCGTGCGGCGCGAACGCGTTAAATTGGATCAGGACGAAAACGTGGTGACGTCGTTAGGCGCGCAACGCTTCGACAGAGTCATCGTCGCGGCCGGTGCCTGGCTACCCGAATTACTGGTGCCGCTTCACGTGCGGACCGACGTGCGGGCCCAAAAGGGGCAACTGATCGAATTAGCGGTCAAGGATTACCCCGTACAGGAAAACCTGCCCGTGTTGATGCCCGAAGGCGAACGGGACTTTGTGCCGTTCGGTCACGGAAAATTGATCGTGGGAGCCACCCACGAAGACGACAAGCACTTTGACCTCAGCCTAGACGCCGTGGTCACGGCCGACCTCTTGGCCAGTGCCCAACGCCTGATGAGCGGCTTGACGGATCAAAGCATTACCGGCGTGCGAGTCGGCACGCGGGCCTACACCAGCGACTTTGCGCCGTTCTTCGGCCCGTTACCGGAACACGAGCGTTTCTTAGTGGCCTCCGGGCTGGGCTCGTCGGGCTTGACCACCGGACCGCAAATCGGTCGTTTCCTGGCCGGTTCCGCGTTGTACGGCGGTACGCCCGATTGGAGCGAGTACGAAAAGCCCCTGACCACCTACTTGACGTCTTCTCTGGCGTGAAGGGCCTGATTGGCTAACGTGTGGGCGCCCATGTTTTGTTTCTCGGGGACCCACTGCGTTAAGACCAACTGGAAGGGCTGTTGCGCGGCCAACAGGGCGTCGACCTGCGCTTGATAGTGTTTGGCGTACCGTTTCTCCAGACTCTGGCTCACGATTTGACTATCCGTGTAAAAGAGCACGGTGGTTGTGGCGCACTGCGCGCCTAAATCGTGGGCCAGTCGCGTGAAGGCGATGGTCGCCACTTCAAACTCGGCTAAATGGTTGGTCGTGGCGGTCAACGCCACGCCGTGTTGAACTTGTTGATGGTTGTGAATCAAGAGGATGCCCCCGGCGCTCAGGCCGCTTTGCGGTTGGGTGGCGGCATCCGTATATAATGAATACAAAGGAATCACTCCTTTTTGTGAGGTGTTGTAAGTAATGATAACCCAGGAACGGCGCTTTTTGTACCAACCGAACCCGATTAGCAGTGTCATCAACTGGAGTTGGACGTTTATCGTACTGCTGATCGGGGCCATTTTTTGGCTCGAGGTCACCCATTTCAACTGGATCACGTTGGCCTTTTTTGCGGCCTTTGCCGGGCTGTGCTGGCTAGAAATCCACTTTCGAAACATCACCATGGCCCATAACGTCTTGACCGTTAGCACGGTCTTAAACCACCGCCACCTGGTCATCCCGTTGCATCAAATCAGTAGTGTGCACCTGGCCCGGTACCGTTTAGGCCTGGTCGCCCAGGGTCGCATTTACCAGTTCTTATTACCGCGTAATTCGGCTATCGAATTGGCGAGCCTGATTCAGACCGCCATCGATCATTCAAATTCTGAGGAGGAATCCGTTTAATGACCTTAAACACAGATATTGCTATTTCCCAAGCTACACCCCTAGACCCCATCGAAAAGATTGCCGCCAAGGTCGGCTTAACGCCCGACCAGATTGAACCTTACGGCCACACCAAGGCCAAAATCAATCTGCCGTTGACCGGGCAACACCAATTAGGCAAGCTGGTCTTGGTCACCTCGATCAACCCCACGCCGGCCGGTGAAGGCAAGTCCACGGTCGCCATCGGGTTGGGGGATGCCTTGAACCTGATCGGCCACAAGACCGTCTTAGCCTTACGGGAACCGTCCTTAGGCCCCGTGATGGGCTTAAAGGGGGGCGCGACCGGGGGTGGCCACGCCCAGGTGGTGCCGATGGAAGACATCAACCTGCACTTTACGGGCGACATGCACGCGCTAACCGAGGCCCACGATACCCTAGCGGCTCTGATTGATAACCACATCCAACAAGGGAACGAATTACATTTAGACCCGCGGCAGATCGTGTGGAAACGCGTGCTCGACATCAACGACCGGGCCTTGCGCCAAACCGTGATCGGCTTGGGTGGCCGGACGTCCGGTGTGCCGCGTCAAGACGGCTTCGACATCACCGTGGCCAGCGAACTGATGGCGGTGCTGTGTCTGAGTGAAGACCTGACCGACTTGAAGCGCCGGGTCAACCGCATCCTGATCGGGTATAACACCGACAAGGAACCCGTTACGGTCGGTGACTTGAAGGTTGGCGGGGCGATCACCTTACTCCTCAAGGACGCCATCAAGCCGAACCTGGTCCAAACGCTGGAACACAACCCGGCCATCATTCACGGGGGCCCGTTCGCCAACATCGCGCACGGCTGTAACTCGGTTCTAGCGACCCAAACGGCGCTGAAGTTGGGCGACTACGCCGTTACGGAAGCCGGCTTCGGAGCCGACCTCGGGGGCGAAAAGTTCATGGACATCAAGACCCCCGTCTTAGGCAAAACGCCGGATGCCGTGGTCATCGTCGCCACGGTCCGGGCGTTGAAGTACAATGGCGGCGTTAAGCGCGCCGATTTAGAGACCGAGAACTTAGCGGCCTTAAAGCAGGGGAGTGCCAACCTCTTACGGCACATCCACAGCATGCAGCAGTACGGTGTGCCGGTGGTCGTAGCCATCAACCGTTTCACTAGCGATACCGACGCGGAGATCCAAACGTTGACCGACATCGTCAAGGCCCAAAACGTGGCCGTGGCCACCACGACCGAATGGGCCGATGGCGGGGCCGGGACCACCGACCTGGCCGAAGCCGTGGTCAAAGCGGCCAACCAGGAAAGTCACTTTACGCCATTGGTTGAACCGGGCACGGACCTGTTAACGCAGGTCAAGACCATCACCCAGAAGATTTACGGGGGCGCCAAGGTGGAACTGTCGAGTAAGGCGCAACGGCAATTGAAGACCTTTGCCAAGCGCGGCTGGGACCACTTACCGGTCTGCATGGCCAAGACCCAGTACTCGCTGACCGACGACGCCCACCAGTTGGGGGCCCCGACGGACTTCACCATTCACGTGCGCGAATTCTCGCCACGTCTGGGGGCCGGCTTCGTGGTCGCCTTGACCGGGAACGTGTTGACTATGCCGGGCTTGCCGAAGCATCCGGCGGCGCTCGACATGGACATCGCGGCCGATGGGACGATTACGGGACTGTTCTAAAATTTAGAGTGATTGAAAAAGTGGCATCCTGTTGGGGATGCCACTTTTTTAGGTTGTCGAGTTGACAGATGGTTTTGAGGGGGACTGAGCGGTAACAACGCTGAAATCCGACTCAATTATGACCCCCAGCCAAACTAATTTTGCTTTTTCGTGAGTTGGTTAGCGATTAACGGCTAAACTAATGTTGTCAAAACATTAGAGATGAGGAGAATAGAAGATATAACCCCCAAAGTAATGCTCAAAGTCATCGCCCTGGCGTCCCTGTTAGTGACCCTGGGTGGCATGTTGCCCAGTCAGGCCCAGGCCAAAAGTTACCAGATTGGCGGCCAGGTGGTTCAAGACTATGACCTTAACGATTATAAATATTATAAGGTCAAACGCCCAACCCCGGTGGTGTTTCTTTACGCCAACAATACCAAGAAGACGCGGCAACTCCCCAAAGGCACCGTCGTCATTGGGAATAAGTTCAAAGGGTCGGCCGTCGAAAAGCCCACTATTAGCTTTTATTTAGGTCAGCTTGATTATAAGTTTCTAAATAAAGGGCGGCCGAAACACGTCGAGCTTTTGTCCACCAGTGACGCGATTGGGTCAAGGCGGCCACAGGATTACCAACGCATTGCCAGACCGGCTTACTTGCCGGCACTGAGTCTGGGGACCTTGCGGCAGATGAAATTTACGACCAACCCCAATCAAGATAACAAGGTTTATTCTCAGTTGAAGATTACCAGTAATGGTTTCGCCGAGTTCACCCGTTTTAAAAACCCGAACGCCGTTAATGGGGACCAACGGCCACAGTTTCAAGTTAAGATTCAAAAGGCCACCAATCGGGGCAACACGCGTCAGCTCTACTTTGCTCAAAAGGTCCCCGGTTGGGGGATGCAGCGGGTCCATCAGAGCGGCAAGCTGAAGTATCGGTTGACCGTCGTTAATCAGCACCGCCCATTCCGAACGGACGGCGACCCGGATGACCCGAACACGCTTTTTTGGAGCCGGTACACGGTGGGCGGTAAGACCCTGGTCACGATTATTGGGAAACCCTGAGGCCGACCGCAGGATTAAGGCGTTAAACGAAAATGGCACCGTCAACCGTAAACAGGGTGACGGTGCCATTTTTAGTTCGGGTTGCCACGCATCAGGCGCGGACCTGACCGTCGCCGTCGATCACGTACTTGTACGAGGTCAATTCGGCGAGGCCCATCGAATTTCGGGCGAACTAGCGATTTTTCCTCGGAAGACCAGACAAACGCCACGTTTCCGGGTAAACTAGGGGTAATGAAACTAGCGTAAAGGAGTCGAAAGCCGATGGGACTGAAAATCATAGGCGCCATTTTAGTGGCGGTGTTCGGTGGGGCGTTTACCATGGTCACGATTATGGCCTGCGAGAAGTTCGCTCGCCAGCTGATTGCCCAACGCGACCTGGACCCGAATTCGTTAACGGCGTTGGTGCTGACCATCGGGCTCATCGGACTGGACGGGGCCGTGCTGATTCTCGCGTCGTTGGGCCTGTGGGCGTTAAACGTCGAAAGCTTTGGCTGGGCGCAGCGGACCCGCAACGTTTACGTGGCCCTAGGCCTGGGCGGGGGATCCGCCCTGGTGACGCTGGGCATTCTTTACCAGACGTTGAAGCAACTCTGGGGCTACCTGCGACGGGATCGTTCATAAAATCTGGTTCTCTGGTAAATTGATTAGTCCTTAGGGGAAATGATAAGTTGAAAAAAGGGTGCCGGTTGAGCACCCTTTTATAGTAAATATGGTTAAAGTTGGGCTAAGTGCAGTAACGTTCGAATCAACTGGCAAGTAAACCCGTATTCGTTATCGTACCAAGCCACGGTTTTGATCAACTGAGTCGTCCTGGCTGTTACGACGGTGGTTTGCGTGGCGTCGAAGATGGAACCGGCCGGGTTGCCCAAAATATCGCTCGATACAATTTCGTCAGAAGTCCAGGAAAATCCCGGATTGGTCTGGGTATACGGGTAGAGGTGTTGGTTGACTTGTTCCGCGGTGAGGTGGGGCGTCTGGACGGCGCTCACCAGCTCGGTCAACGACCCGTCAACCACCGGTACCCGTTGTGCGTGGCCGGTGAGTTTACCAGCTAGCTGTGGGAGCACTAACCCAATGGCCTTAGCGGCACCCGAAGAATGGGGGATAATATTGGTGGAAGCGGTACGATTTGCCCGGCGATTCCGGCTGTGAGGACCGTCCAGAATCGTTTGTGATGCGGTGAAGGCATGAACGGTGGTCATGGTTCCCGCAATCAGCTTAAATTCGGCGTCGAGTGCCGCGGCCATGGGGGCGAGACAGTTGGTGGTACACGACCCCGCCGAGACCAGATGATCGTTCGCCGTTAACGCTTGATCGTTGACGCCCGCCACGATAGTTTTCACATCGTCACCGGCGGGAGCCGAGATCAAGACCCGTTGGGCACCAGCATCGAGATGGGCTTGGGCCTTGCGTGCCGAGGTATAAAACCCGGTACATTCCAGAACGATGGTCACGCCGTCCTGGGCGACCCAGGGAAGGTGGCGCGCATCGGCCTGTGCGTAGACGGGGATTTCCTGGCCATCGACCCAAATCGCCGTAGCTGTGGCCGTGACGGTTCCGGGGAAACGGCCGTGTGTCGAGTCGTATTGTAGAAGATAAGCTAGCATGGCCGGCTCGCTCAGGTCGTTAATCGCCACGACCTGAACATCGTGGGTGTCGCGTAATTCCCAAAGCCGCCGGAAAGCCAACCGACCAATGCGGCCAAAACCGTTGATTCCGATTTTAATTGTCATCGTAATGACCTCCTAAAATTTAAGTACGGTTATAGTATCGTCGCTGGAGGCACGATTAGGTAGAGCGAGGTGATCCTAGGATCAGTTGTCCTAGGCTGAAAGGAGTTTGCGCATGAATGAACAGGTTTTAGGCCACTTTTTACGGTATAAACGCACCACGGCAACGCTGAATGAGTTTGACATTACGCCCACCTCCCGGCGAAGAACGCCGGGATTGACGCGCGATGAGGTGGCCGCGTTAGCTCACGTTAGTAGCGACTGGTACACTAGAATCGAGCAGGGGCGGGCTAAAAGTCAGGTATCCCGCGAGGTCCTACTAGCCCTCTGTCAGGCCCTGCGACTTTCGAACGCCGAGACGCACTATGTCTTTCATTTAGCGGGGCAGTTACCACCGGCGCTGGCGACCACGGCTAAGGACTTAACGGATTTATTAATGGCGCAGCTCCCCCGACCGGCTTACGTGTTGGGCGCGCATTTTCAAATTGAACAGACCAATCCAAGTTATGCCCGGTTGTATCAATTTACGCCGGCAGTAACGGCCCTCGAAAATAATCTGATTTGGCGTTTGTTTCATCAGCGCGCCTGGCGGCAACTTTTTCAAGATTGGGACCAAGTGGTTGCGACTCAGGTGGCTCGTTTTCGGCAGGTCTACAGTCAAGATGCGGCGGCGGTCGACCTGTACCAAGTCTTTCAAGCCGTCCAAACTGACCCGGCCTTTCAGAAACCCTGGCAACGGCTGACCGTTGCGGATTTGACACCTCAACGCCTGTTATTAAACAGTCAATGGGGGAACCTATATCTTGTAGAAACACCCTTGATCGTGCCGACCACCCAGCAAATCGTCATGATTCAAACGCCAGGGGATGCGGCAACGGCGACCCGGTTAGCACGAATTAACGGGCGTGATGGGGCGCAATCCAATCGTCCAAGTTGACGCCAGGCCTTTCCTGGACAATAATTGATTTCGTCACCGGTTTGGCCGGTGATGGGAGTTGATTAATTTGGGAGATGGTATGGTGAAAGCTAAGTTTGGGATGCTCAGTGTGATCTTACTGGGCATCAATTCAATTATTGGGTCAGGAATCTTTTTATTGCCGGGTCAAGCGGAAAAACTGATTGGACCGGCCAGCATTTTAGTCTTTATTTTCGATATGTTACTGATCATCTCCATCGCGTTGTGCTACGCCGAAGACGCGACCTATTTTCAGGAAAACGGGGGGCCGTACCTCTACGCCAAGGAAGCCTTCGGCAATTTCGTGGGCTACGAGGTCGGTTTTAGCGTCTGGGCCATCAGTATCATCGCCTGGGCGACCATGTCTAACGCCTTTACCACGGCGCTGGGGGCCATCTTTCCGGTCCTCACCCAACCACTGTGGAAGGACCTGATGATCTTGGTGCTCCTGGGGACCTTGACGCTGATCAACATTTCGGGGATCACGCTGACCAAGCTGGTCAATAACGTGGTCACGATTGCCAAGTTGATCCCGTTACTGATCTTCGTGGGCGTCGGGGTCTTCTTCATTAACGGCGCGCACTTTACGCCGTTCGTGGTGACCACCGGCAGCTTTGGCGGTTCGTTTGGCTCCGCGGCCATTCTGATTTTCTACGCCTTCACCGGCTTTGAAGCCCTGGCGATTGCGGCGCAGGAATTTCGGAACCCGCAACGCACGATTCCGTTGGCCATTATCGTGGTCTTAGCGGTCGTGGCGTTACTCTACATCCTGATTCAGGTGGTCTCTATCGGGGTTCTGGGGCCGCAGCTGGCCACCAGTAGCGCGCCGATTCAAGACGGCCTGGAACGGATGATTGGGCCGGCCGGCAAAACGTTGGTGGCCGTGGGGACCATCGTGTCGATCTTAGGGATCGCCACGGCGCAGTCCTTCTACCTGCCACGTATCGGGGCGTCGATGGCCGATAACGGCGTGATGCCCAAGGTCGTCGGCTACCGCAACCGGCAAAACGTGCCCGCCGTGGCCATGCTGATCTCGTTTGTGATCGCCTACCCGTTAGCCATTTCCGGGACGTTCCAGACGTTAGCGGCCATTTCGGTGGTGTCGCGGTTCGCCCAGTACATCCCGACCATCTTGGCCGTGTTGATCTTTCGGCGGCGTAAGGTCCAACAGGGCAGCCACTTCCGGGTGCCGTTCGGGCCGGTCTTACCGATTCTGGCGGTGCTGGTCAGTCTCTGGCTGTTGTCGAAGGCCTCGGTCTTCCAGCTGGTCATGGGGCTGGGGTGTCTGGTGATCGCCATGCCGTTTTACTGGTTCTTGGAACGCGGCCAACGTTCCACTCACTAAAAGAGATGAAAAAAAACACGTTTTTCGCAACCGTTGGTGACGGTCGAAAAACGTGTTTTTCATTGGTTAAGCTTAGAAGTTGCGACCCGCATCCTCGGCGCGGGCAAAGGCCTTGGCCATGATGTCGGGGGCGTTGGCTGGGTCGTGGTCCATCCCCTCGGCGTAGACGCCGGTGAAGTCGGTGATGCCCATCACGTGTAAGACGGCCTGTAAGTACTGGTGCCCTAAGTCGAGTTGACTCATGTCGGGGCCGCCCGCTGTGCCGTGGTAGTCGCCACCAGACGTTTGCAGGTGAATGGCCTTCTTGCCCGCTAACGCGCCGGCCATGGTGCCTTCCTTGGTGTAGTGGAAGGTGTCGGGAATCTGCATGACCATGTCGAGGTAGCTCTTCATTTCGGTCGGCACGAATAGGTTATACATCGGGTTGGCGAAGACGTATTTGTCGGCGGACACGAATTCGTCGATCCAGGCCTGCCGGGAAGCTTTGAAGCGTTCTTCGTCGGGGTTCAACGGTTGGTTGACCAGGGCCTTGTTATAGATGGCCACGGCAATTTTATCCAACGGGAACGGCATGTATTCCGAGACGTTGTGTTCGACGATCTCGTCTTCGGGGTGGGCGGTCCGGTACGCCGTGATAAATTGTTGGTAGAACTTATCAGTCGTTGAATAGGTCTTCGTTTCAGGGTGAGCATAAATTACTAATACTTTAGTCATTAATAACTCCTCTTTTCTTAACGATAAGTTAATTATAACAGTAAGCGCTTACATTATAAAGCCATCTTGCAAGAATTTTCACTTTTACGGGGACGTTGCCGGGAACATCGTCGGTCAGGGCTTACCGGGGCACACCGCGTCAGGTCCCGGCGTGAGCGGTTTTCACCGGGGATACGGTCGTGCGGCCAGTCGTGAAAGTCGTCTTTGGTAACGGGCCCCGGTCTGCCGGGCGGGTCTGGCGGCCACGTCGGGGGACCGATTGACCAGTTAAGCCACAAAATTACCAGGTTAAGGCCGCGGTGGGGCGGTTTTTCTGGTATACTTTTAGCCAATGACTAAACTCAAAAAGGGGGGATTCGGTCCCATGCTAATTTTTGATTCCATTCTGATCATCGTGTTGATCGTGATCGACCAACTGATCAAGCACGCGGTGGTGGCCAACATTGCGTTGGGGGGCCAGCACCCGGTCATCGACGGGGTCTTCTCGCTGACCCATTTGCGTAACGACGGGGCGGCTTGGAGCATCTTACAGGGCCAAATGTGGTTCTTTACCGTGATCGCCATCGTGGCCCTAGGCGTCATGGGCTGGTTCTTCTGGCGCTACCGGCACCAAAAAGACCACTGGATCGACGAACTGGGCTTGGCCTGCATGATGGCCGGCACGGTCGGTAACTTCATCGACCGTCTGACCCAGGGCTACGTGGTCGACATGTTTCAACTCGACTTTGTGAATTTTCCAATCTTTAACTTTGCGGATTCCTGCCTGACGGTGGGGGTCATCTTGATTATGATCGGCGTCTTTCTGGCCGATCGACGGGAGGCTAACCAATAAACATGGACATTAAAGAGTTTACGGTGGATCAAAAATTACGGCTCGATAAGCTGGTGGCGGTCAAGGAACCCGAGATTTCCCGGTCGCAGGCTAAATCAGCCATCGAAGCCGGGCAGATCACGGTCGACGGCCAAACGGTGCGGCCTAAGGACGTGGCAGCTGTGGGGGCGGTGGTCCACATCGCCTTACCGGACCCGCAGCCGATCGATTTGACGCCCGAGAACATCCCCTTAGACATCGTCTACGAAGACGACGACGTGATCGTGGTCAATAAGCCCCAGGGGATGGTGGTCCACCCCGCGCCGGGGCACCCCAACCACACGCTGGTCAACGCCCTGCTGTACCACAGTCCCTTGTCGCAAATCAACGGGGAACTGCGGCCCGGCATCGTGCACCGCATCGACAAGGACACGTCGGGCCTGTTGATGGTGGCCAAAAACGACCACGCTCACCACAGCCTCTCCGACCAACTGCACGCCAAGACCAACCTGCGCGAGTATCTAGCCATCGTCCACGGGAACTTTAAGGAAGACGAAGGGGTGATTCGCGCGCCGCTCGGCCGGTCGCCCAAGGACCGCAAGAAGCAGGCCGTCGTGGCCGATGGGCGGCCCGCCGTGACCCATTTTCGGGTGCTGGAACGCTACGGCGACTACACCCTGATCGCCTGTCGGCTAGAGACCGGCCGGACCCACCAGATTCGCGTTCATTTGGCCTACATCGGCCATCCGGTCGCCGGCGATCCGCTGTACGGGCCCAAGAAGACCCTGAAGGGCCACGGCCAATTCTTACACGCGCGCGAACTGGGATTTAAGCAGCCTAGTACGGGCGAACAACTGGACTTTACCTGCCCGGTGCCGCCGATTTTCCACGACACCGTTCAACGCTTACGGCGCCAAGCGGGATTGCCGGTTGACAAAGCCATTTAGTTTTTTTATGCTAAACTTAATATCAAAAGGGTTTGCCGGTAGTTAGGCGGGCGGGTTTCTTCACCAATTTTGCCGAAGAAGCCCGTCCGTTTCCTTACCTGGTGCCCGAAACTTTTCGAGGAGGACAATATAATGCCAAAGGTAGTTGTCGACGCAATGGCCATGCAACGGGCCTTAACCCGGATTACATACGAGATTATCGAGCGAAACAAAGGGGTAGACGACCTGGTCATTCTAGGAATCAAGACCAGAGGCGTCTATTTGGCGCGGCGGATTGCGAGTCGGTTACAACAATTGGAAAACGTGACGGTCCCGGTCGGTGATCTCGACGTCACGCCGTACCGCGACGACATCGACCACGATGCACAAAGTGAACCCGAGGTCACGGCGACCAACATCGATTTTCCCGTGGCCGGCAAGAAGGTCATCTTAGTAGACGACGTGTTGTATACCGGGCGGACGATCCGTGCGGCCATGAGCGCCGTGATGGCCTTAGGACGGCCCAAGAGTATCAACCTCGCCGTGCTGGTCGACCGGGGCCACCGGGAATTGCCGATTCGCGCCGACTTTGTGGGCAAAAATATTCCGAGTTCCCAACGCGAACGGATCAAGGTCTCCGTCAGCGAAATTGACAATCGCGACGCGGTAGAAATTTTAAAGGCGTAAGCACCTAGCTAGACAAAGGGGCCGATTTTGCATGGCAAAACGTTATTTAATTTTAGAAGACGGTTCGGCTTACGCGGGTGAAGGGTTCGGCGCCGGGGCAACCACGAGCGGTGAAGTCATTTTTAACCTGAACCTTTTGGGCTATCAAGAAACCATCACCGACCAGATTTACCACAACCAGATCATCATCTTTGCGCAGCCGGCCATCGGCAACGTGGGCATCAACCACGATAGTTACGAATCCATCCTGCCCACGGCTAAGGGGATGGTCGTGCGCGACTTGACCAATATCTCGACGAACCGGTTATCCCGGCTGTCGCTCGACGAATTTCTCCAGCAGCACAACATCCCCGGCATCAGCGGCATCGATACGCGCCACCTGATTCGCAAGCTCCGCCAGGCGGGGCCGATGAAGGGCAGTATCGTCGACGTGGCCGACGCGCACGCGTTCGACCAGTTGAACGCCACGGTGCTGACCAACCGCCAAGTCGACCAGGTCGCCACGCCCAAGCCGTATCCCAACCCGGATACCGGGAAGAACGTGGTGGTCATCGATTTTGGGTTGAAACACGGAATCTTGCGTCAATTGTCCGAACGGCGCTGCAACGTCACGGTCTTACCGTGGACGGCCAGCGCCCAGGACGTCTTGAACCTGGACCCGGATGGTGTACTGCTGTCCACGGGACCGGGGTCGCCGTTAGACCTGGGGACCGGGGTCTTAGACATGATTCGCGAGGTCCAAGCCGAGATTCCGCTATTTGCGATCGGCCTGGGCCACGAGTTGTTCGCCCTGGCCAACGGCGCGGAATTAACGGCGCTACCGGTGGAATACCACGGCAGTAGCCACCCGATTCGCCGCATCATCACCAACGACGTCATCTACGCGACCCAGGGACAGGGGTACGCGGTGCTAGCGAAGTCCATCGACCGCGACCGGTTGATCACCACCTACGTGGATCTGATCGACGGGACCGTGCAGGGCTTGCGTCACCGGGATTTTCCGGCCTTCTCCGTACAGTTTTTTGCGGACGGGGCCCCGGGTCCCCACGAAAGTCGCGACCTCTTCGATGAATTTATGGAAGCGATGACCTCACGGGAGGGATAGAGTTGCAAAACTGGGATCAGTTACAAAAAGTCTTAATTATTGGCAGTGGGCCGACCGAGATTGGTCACGAGACCGAGCTAGATAGTGCCACCGTGCAGATTTTGACCGAGTTTAAGAAGCACGGGGTCCGTACACTAGTCATCGATAACAATCCCTTCTCGGTCGCCTTAGAGGAGATCCAACCCACCAACATGTACGTCCAGGCCGTCACCACGGCTAACGTGCGCCACATCTTGGAAAAGGACCATCCCGACGCGATTTTACCCACGTTGGGGGGCCTACGGGGGCTACGGATCGCCCAGGAGCTCCAGGAAAACGGGGATTTGGGCCGCTACGAAGTCGCCGTCTTGGGCATGCCCACCAGTACCTTAGAACAAATCAATAATCCGGCGGCGTTAAACGCCACCTTAAAAGAAATTCACGAACCGGTCATCGAAGCGCAGGTCGTCCAGACCGAAGACGAGGCGTTGGGCCTAGTCGAGGCAATCGGCTTTCCGCTGATCGTCAAACCGGTCGCCCCGCGCGTGGATACCAACCGGACCATCTGCGAAAACGTCGACGACATGTTGACGGCGCTGAGTCAGGGTTTCCAGCAGTCGCGCTTCGACCAGTGTACCCTGGAACGCAGCGTGGTCGGCTATAAGGAAATCGAAATGGTCGCCATTCGCGACCGCGTCGACACGGAACTGCTGATCAGCGGGCTGGAAAACGTCGACCCCATTGGGATCCATTCCGGCGACTCCATCGTCTTGAGTCCGCCGCAGACCTTAAACGACCGGGAGTACCAGGACTTGCGGGATGCGACTTTTCGGATCGCCACGGAACTCAACGTGGTGGGCATCTTACACGTGCATTTCGCGTTGAATCCGGCTAACCAGCACTTCTACGTGACCAAGGTCGCGCCGTACTTCACGCGCGGCGTGGCGTTAGCGGCCCGGACCGTGGGCTATCCCGTGGCCATCGTGACCGGGGAACTCTTGTTGGGCCAACGGCTGGTCGACGTCAAGCTCCCCAGCCGGTACGTCAAGCAAACGGCCATCATGGAACCCATGAACGACCACATCAGCGTGCGCATCCCGCTCTGGCCGTTCCAGGAGGTCCCCGATGCGGACCAGCACCTGGACACGGCGATGAAGGCGGTCGGCTCGACCGTGGGCATCGGGCGCTCGGTCGAAGAGGCCATGCTCAAGTCGGTCCGCAGTTCGCAGTTCTCACCGCGAGACGTTTTGCCGTCCGTCAGCAATCTAACCGACGGCGAAATGATCAGCCAGCTGATCCACCCGTTGGCCAACCGCATCTTGGTTCTGATCGAAGCGCTGCGGCGCGGGTATTCCCCGGCCGAGCTCAGCGAACTGACCAAAATCGATCCGTTTTATTTCGTTAAACTCCAACACCTGTTGACCATCGAAAAGCAGATTCAGGAGAATCCCTTGGACGTGGCGACGCTGAAACGAGCGCGGTATTACGGTTTCGGGGACGGGATGATTGCCCGCATCTGGCAGACCGATACCGCTGAGATTCGGCGGCTGTCGACGCAGGCCAAGATTCAACCGACCTACAAGATGATCGAACCCACGGCGGGGGAATTCCCCGAGGACGCCAGCGGGTACTACAGTACGTTTGAATACGAAAACGAAAGTCAACCGCTCGGCGACCGGACCGCGCTGGTCTTGGGCCGGGGCGGTAACCAGCTGGGGCCCAACTCGGCGGCCGAGTACTTCACCACCGAGATGCTCAAACAGCTGAAGCGCGCGGGCTACCACACCATTTTGATGAACACCAACCCCAATGCGGTCGGGGTGGCGCCCGAGTTTTCCGACAAACAGTACGTCGACCCGATTCAACTCGGCGACGTGCTCAACGTCATCCACGTGGAACACCCCGACATCGTCATCGTACCGGGGAACCGGCACTACCTGACGCGCGAGCTTAAGAAACTCGACTTGAACCTGCACGTCCTGCCGCCGGACCAGGAGACCGCCGATCAGCTGCCTAAGATGGCCACCATTGGGGTCAGCCTGTTCGTCCACGAGCAGGAGAAGGTCGCCATCGGGGTGATGGACCTGATCGCCCCGGGGATGACCCAGAACTTAGCCCAGATCACGGCCTTCCGGATGCCGGCGGAACTCCCCAAGGCCCAGCGACTGAACCTGGTCGAGGCGGCGAAAAAGGCCGTCAGCGAACGCCAGGTCCGCGGGATGGTCCAGGTCCTGTTCGCGCCCAAGAGCGCCACGTCCAAGCAGTTAGTCTGCGTCGGGACGCGGCCCACGCGGCTGACCGAGATGGCCTTTCTCAGTAAGGTCACCGGGATCAACTGGGTGCGGATGCTAACGCGGCAACACATCGAAACGTTGGACGCTGCCGAACTGGCGACCATCAAGATCGACCTGAATAGTAAACGGGTCGCTTTGATGAACGCGGCCTTTCCGTTCCAGCAGTTGCACGTCTTGAACCGGCCCGGCACCACGGACCAGGAAGTGGGCGCGACGATCGCCTTTGGCTCCAGCGAGGCCTTAAAGCTCAACAACCTGAGTGATACGGCCGAACTCGACCGAATTATCAACCGCACGATTTAATTGCTAAATACAAAAAGGCATCAACTCGCACTTGAGCGGGTTGATGCCTTTTAACGTTGCTGTCGGTTTACTTCGTATTGTTCGCCGTTAATTGGTCGACCAGGGCGCTTTCGGGGGTCACGAAGACCGTCTTTTGCCCGGTGAAAATCACGAAACCGGGTTTGGCGCCGTTGGGTTTATGGATGCGCTTGACCGGCACGTAATCCACCGGCACGGTGCTGGACGCGCGGGCCTTACTGAAGTAAGCGGCCAGGTTCGCCGCTTCCAGAATGGTCTGCTCGCTGGGGTCGGCGGCGTGAACGATCACGTGGGAGCCCGGCATGTCCTTGACGTGCAACCAGATATCGGTGCGCTTGGCCGTGTGCAGGGTCAACTTGTCGTTTTGCAGGTTGTTTTTCCCCACGGAAATCTTGGTGCCGTCGCTGGCCGTGAATTGGTCGGGCTTACTGATCTGCTGCTTCCGCCGCTTCTTGGCCTTCTTTTGGTGGTCGTGATCGCGCAGGTAACCCCCTTGTTGGAGTTCCAAGCGAATATCGATCAGGTCTTTGGGGGCGGCCAGTTCGATCTGGGCCATGATGTTGTCGAAGTAGTCGACGTTGGCCTGGGTCTGCTCAATCTGCGTGGTCACGTAACTGACCGCGTTTTTGGCCTTTTGGTACCGTTTAAAATACTTCTGGGCGTTTTGATTGGGCGATAGCTGGTTCGACAGGGCGATTTTCAGTGGCTTTTCTTGGTCGTAGAAGTTCGGCAGTGTCACAGATGTGTCACCGCGCTTCACCTGGTACAGGTAGGTGGTCAGGATTTCACCCTTGACCCGGTATTCGTCGGCGTTTTCCGTTTCGGCTAGGGTGCGTTGTAACTTCTTCAACTTGTTGCGGTTCTTCTTCAACTCGTTGCGGACCACCCGGATCAGGACGCTGCCTTGTTGCTGGACCCGGTCCCGTTCGGCCTTGTCCTGGTAGTAGGTGTCGAGCAATTGGCTGAGGGTCGTGGCGGTCTGCTGCTGACCCTCGGTCGGGTACGGGAAGGCCGTGAAACTGGTCTTGCCCTTCGGCGAGATGGTCAGCGTGGGTTGCGGGGCATCGAAGTGCGCGAAGAACGCCGTGAAGTGCGCGTTGGCGTCGCCGGGTTGGTGTAGGGCGCTGGCCAGTGCGGCGGCGGTGTCCTTGCCGAGGCCCTGGTACTGATGCTGCAGGGTACCGGCTAACACGTCGCGGTTGGGAAATTCACGGATGGTCGCCGCTAAGTCGGCCCGTGGTCCGGCGAACGGATCGTCGAGGTCTTGCTTGGGCGGGGTGATGTACTGGGCGCCGGGAAGCAGTAGCCGGTAACGGTTCTGGTCGGAGCCGACGTGTTTGATGGCGTCGAGGATCTTGCCGCTGGCCTGGTCGACTAAGATTACGTTACTGTGACGGGCCATGATTTCAATGATTAAATGCAGTTCCTGTTGATCCCCTAATTCGTTACGGGATGTGAAGTTCAGGTGGACCACCCGGTCGTTAGCGGCCTGGGTGACGCCCTTTAAGATCGCGCCCTGCAGGTATTTACGCAGGATCATGGTAAAGTTCGTGGGAACCGGGGGATTAACGTACGGAATTTCGGTGACTTGGATCCGCGCGTAAGTCGGGTTGGCCGACAAAAGGATCGGGTAATTATGCCCGTTGGCCCGAATGGTCAGGACCACCTCGTTGGCGTAGGGTTGGTTAATTTTGCTGACCCGGCCAGTGGTCACGGTTTGTTGGAGCTCGTGGACCATGGCGTGGGTGAAGGACCCATCAAAGGACATCGAATCACACCTTTCTAGAGAGTTGATTTTGGGTTAAAGGGGGCGGCTCACGGCAGTCGGTTGGCGAGGTTGAGCGGCGAGAAACTTTCCCCGGCGTGATCCCCCCGAGCGACGCTGCGCAATGCCGCGGTCCATAGACGTTCAAAAAAGCAATACATCTTAAAGTATAGCGATTGTGGCCCTAAAGCGCAAAGAAGTTTCCTCGCCAAAAACTTTCCTCAGGACTGGCCGAATTAGTGCTTGTGACGGCCAATCAGTCCGTTGTATAATGCAACCAAAGGAGTGAGGGCAGTTGAAATCCAGTCTAGCAGCCTTAATGACGGTCACCAAGGCGCAGCAGACCCTGTTGCAGCGGATGGCCAAGCAATACCATTTAACGGTGTCGGAGTGGCAACTTTTGGACCAGATCGGTGAAGGGGCCAACACCCAAGAGATCCTCGCCCAACAGACCCGCTTAGACACGTCGACGCTCAGTCGGCAACTCAAGGGCTTGGTGACCAAGGAGATGGTCACCAAGGAAGCCATCGGGCGGGACAAACGCCAATTGGTGTACACCATTACCGCCACGGGGACCGAGACCGCGGCGGCCATCAACACCGCCTTTGAAGCGTTGGCGGATCAGGTTTTCGAGCACTGGTCGGCCGACGAGCGGAACCTGTTACAGATCTTATTGAACCGGTTAGCCAAAAGCATGGACCGGCAACGGACCATGTCTGTGAAGTAAGGAGTGAAGTCATATTCAGCAACGATTAGTCGTCATTTCGTTAGACGCGATGGGCAGTCGGGATCTCGATGAGCACCTCGACGAATTGCCGAACTTACGGCGGTTAGTGGTCACCGGTACGCGGGTCAAGCGGGTGCGGGGCATCTACCCCACGCTGACCTACCCGTCCCATACCACCATTATTACGGGCCAGTACCCGCGAGAACACGGCATCATCAATAACACTAAATTACAACCGCAACGGCGCTCGCCGGATTGGTA
The DNA here is from genome assembly GCF_001434115.1 of Levilactobacillus zymae DSM 19395. GTDB lineage: Bacteria > Bacillota > Bacilli > Lactobacillales > Lactobacillaceae > Levilactobacillus > Levilactobacillus zymae. Next base: position 4,719 of record NZ_AZDW01000001.1, on the reverse strand, counting down.
CTGGTACCAACGCGACGTCAAGGTGCCGACCTTATACGACCTGGTGCGCCAACAGCACCGCAAGACGGCGGCCTTTTTGTGGCCGGTCACCGCGGGCAGTCGTATCAGTTATAACCTGGCCGAGATCTTTCCCAACCGGATTTGGACCAACCAAGTCCTGGTGTCACTGAAGGCCAGCAGTCCGGCCTTCCTGTTGCGAATGAACCAGAAATACGGTCACTTGCGCCGCGGTATCCAGCAACCCGAGCTCGACGATTTCATCACCGCCTGTGCGGTCGACACGCTGTATCACAAGCAGCCAGCCCTCACGTTGATCCACTTGGTCGACATGGATAGCATGCGCCACCGGTACGGGGTGCGTTCGACCGAAGCCATGGCGGCGTTGAAACGCTTAGACGCGCGCGTCGGTAAGTTGATCGACGCCACAATCGCGGCCGGGACCTTTAGCGAGACCAACTTCGCGGTCTTGGGGGACCATTACCAGATCAACGTCGATCACATGATCCATTTGAACCAGGCCTTCGCGCAACGGGGCTGGTTGACGCCGACCAAGGAGGGCACGGTCAAAAACGACTGGCACGTCTGGGCCAAGTCCTGTGACGGGTGCACCTACGTCTACACCCGCAACTTCGCGGACGGCCAACATTTAAAGGAACTTCTGGCCACAACGCCGGGAGTCCAAGCAATCTACAGCGGCGCCGAAGCGGCACAACGCGGGGCCGACCCGCACTGCCAGTGGTTGGTCGAAGCTAAGGCCGGCTACTACTTTACCGACGAGACCAACCGCCCGGCCGTGGTGGAGGCCGTCGACCCTGCCAGCCTGGGGACGCCGGACCGCTATCACGGGGTCCACGGTTACGACCCGGACAAACCGGATTATCGGACCACGCTGGTCTTATCCGGTCCGGCCATCAAGGCGGGCCAAACCATCGACGACGCGGCGTTAGTGGACGAGGCGCCGACGTTCGCACGGCTACTGGGGGTCCACTTCCCCGAGCCGTTGCCGGGTCACGCCTTGACCGCGGCGTTCAAGGGGGGCCACCATGAAGCTGACTAAAGAACAGTGGAGTTGGGTCTTCTACGATTGGGCCAATTCCGGGTATGGCATCATCGTGACCACCGCCGTGTTACCGATCTACTTCAAGGGGGTGGCCCAGGCCAACGGAGTCACCGCGGCCAACGCCACGGCCTTCTGGGGGTACGCCAACAGTTTGGGGACGTTGCTGGTTGCCGTACTGGCCCCGTTCCTGGGGGCGTTAGCCGACTATCCCGGATTTAAGAAACGCCTCTTAACGGGCTTCACCACGCTGGGGATGGTGATGACGCTGGGATTAGCCCTGCTGCCGCCAACGCTGTGGCAGTGGTTGTTAGTGATCTACGTGTTGTCGGTGCTGGGGTATTCAGGAGGGAACCTGTTTTACGACAGCTTCTTGACCGACGTCAGTGACGACCGGCAGATGGACCAGATTTCGAGTGTGGGTTACGGCTTTGGGTATCTCGGTGGGGTGTTAGCCTTTATTTTATTTATGATCCTCGAGTTTACCCACGGGTTTGGTCAGTTGTCGAGTACGGCGGTGGCCCGCTGGGGCTTTGCGCTGGCGGCCGTGTGGTGGGTGATCTTCTTCATTCCGCTACTGAGAAACGTGCGCCAGCGTCACGCCTTGTCCGCCACCCCGGCGCCCTTGAAACAGAGTTGGGCGCGGGTCTGGCAGACCGTGCGGCACTTGCGACAACACCGCCAGTTGGCGTGGTTTTTGGTGGCGTACTTTTGCTACATTGACGGGGTCGACACCATCTTTACCATGGCCACGTCGATCGGCCTGGATATCGGGATCACCAGCACCACGCTGATCATGGTGTTACTGGCCGTTCAGCTGGTCGCCTTTCCGTGTTCCATCTTCTACGGCTGGTTGGCCCAAAAGACCAGCGCCCGCACGGGAATTTTGATTGCCATTATTGTTTATTTAATTATCTGTGTGGACGCCTTACACCTGCATACGGTCAACGACTTCTGGTTGTTGGCGATTCTGGTTGGAACCAGTCAGGGGGGCATTCAGGCGCTCTCGCGGTCGTACTTTGGCCGCTTGGTCCCTAAGGAACAGTCCAGTGAGTTTTTTGGCTTCTACAACATCTTGGGTAAGTTCTCCGCGGTCTTGGGGCCCATCTTAGTCGGGGTGGTCACCCAATTCACCGGTCAATCCCGGATTGGGGCGGCTTCGTTGTCCCTGTTGTTCTTGGCCGGCCTAGGTATTTTTCTGGCGCTGCCCAAGCTCGCGGCGGACAATTCCTAGTCCTTGTATGGGTTTTATGGTATTCTAGGGGATAAACGAAAGTAAAAGTAGGTGTAAGAACATGAAGATTGCTGTGGTCACCGATAGTACCAGCTATTTGTCCGCAGAAGAGGCGAAACGATACAATATTCACGTCGTTCCGATTCCGGTGATCATTGACGGCCGTTCCTACGATGAAGGCGTCGATATCACCACTGAGGAATTCTATGACTGGCTGCGTAACTCCAAGTCATTCCCCAGTACTTCTCAACCACCGTTGGGTGAGATGATTAATCTCTACAACCAATTGGCGGATGAAGGCTACGATACGGTGATTAGTATTCACCTAGCCAGCACGATTTCCGGCTTCGTTAACCAATTAAAGAACTTAGCACCCACGATCGATAACATCAGGGTGATTCCTTACGATTCACAGATTACGGTCAAACTCATGGGCTATTTGGCCATTGAGGCGTCCCGCATGGCGGCTAAGGGGGCGACGCCCGAAGAGATTTTGGCGCGCCTGGACGACTTACGGTCGACCATTGGGGAATATTTCGTGGTCGATGATTTGCAAAACCTGGTGCGGGGCGGACGTTTGTCCAATGCCTCGGCCTTTATCGGCAGTGTCTTACGGATCAAGCCGTTACTGACCTTTGACGACCAGACCCACGAAATCGTGGCCTTCGAAAAGGTGCGGTCGCGCAAGAAGGCCTTAGCCCGCGTGGAAGACCTCTTCGTCGAGGCGCAGGCCAAGGTCGACTACCCCCTAAAGGCGTTGGTGATCGATGCCAACGATCCCGACGGTGGGGCGGCCTGGGCGGCTAAGATTACCCAGCAGTACCCGGATATTCCCGTGGAACGTTCCTACTTTGGACCGGTCATCGGGGCGCATCTGGGCGAAAAGGCGTTAGCGTTAGCCTGGATCAAGGACTACGAACGCGCTTAAGTATTGATTAATCCAGTGAATTCGATAAAAGCAGGAAGGACATTCTCGATTTGGGGATGTCCTTTTAAAATAATGTTGATAGATTTAATCCATCAACACCAAATATCATAGAACCTTATTTCTTAATTTAGAGCCAACTAAATAAGCCTTGGAGGTATTAATTTTTCTCAAGGCTGGTATGATTAGTTATAACAAATTGTTACTTCGAATGGGGACTAGTTCATAGGAGTATGGTTGACAGGAGAATAATTAATGCAAACAGATAACGAAAAATACAATGAAATTGTGCGACCTAATACGGCTTTCTTAAATGAACTTAAGGACAAACTGCCGGAATTCTTTACAGAAGACGGGTCCTTTGATTTAGATAAGTTCAAGGCTCAATTGAAAGACAAGAACATCAACGAGTTGAGTGAAGGGTATCAACTGGACTTTATTGGTAAAGATTATGCACGTCGACAAGCTGGTGAAATGCCTACTACTGTTATTGTTCCTGATGAAAAACAAAATCAAGGTGAAGGAAAAGAGAGTAAGAACCTATTCTTTACTGGTGATAACTTGGAGGTATTGCGTCATCTAGAGGTAGGGTATTTGAATAAAATAAATACTATATTTATCGACCCACCATACAATACTGGAAGTAATGATTTTGAATACCCGGATTCGTTTGAACATTCAGATGATCAGATAAAGAATATGTTTGGCTTAGAGGACGAACAAGTAGAAAGGCTTAAATCAATACAAGGTAGCTCAAGTCATTCGGCCTGGCTAACGTTTATGTATCCAAGGTTGGTTATTGCAAAACGAATTTTATCTTCTAAGGGCACAATTTTTATTTCCATAGATGACAATGAATTCTCCAATCTTAAAAATATTTGTGATGAGATTTTTGGTGAAGCGAATTATGTTGATGCATTTGTATGGAAGTCAAGGGCATCTATATCTAATGATTCGCCGATATCTCTAAATCATAATTACATTTTGGTTTACGCAAAGAATATTCAACAATTGCAATGGTATGGAGATCCATTGAGTTCAAAAGAATATAAGAACCCAGACAATGACCCAAGAGGTCCTTGGAAATTAACTCCGTTGGATGCTAATAAAGCCGGAGGCGATACTGTTTTTGGAATTACTAACCCCAATACTGGTAAAGAATATTTTCCTCCTCATAATAGAATCTGGGCTTTTAATAGAGATGGTATTAAAAGATTGATGGATGACGGGAGAATAAAGTTTGGGATGAATGATGATTCTTCTCCTAAAAGAAAATTGTTTCTTAAAGAACGTATTTCTAAAGGCGATTCAAAAACTCCTAGTTCAATATTGAAGAATGTTGGAACTACCAAAGACGGTACTAACGAGATAATAGAGCTTTTTAAATCAAAGTGCTTTAGTTACCCTAAGCCAACCTCTTTGCTAAAAAAATTAATAAGGTATACTTCACCTGAATTATTCACCAGAAACTCCAAAATCCCCATCAAACACATGATTCAAGTG